>REDM01000158.1 GCA_007693485.1 Spirochaetaceae bacterium | reverse complement strand
CCCACAACTGGGCCTCTATTCTGATCAACAGCGGCGTGCGACCGGCGGTAGTCTACGGGGACCCCAGCGAGGTACACACCACCGACTCCCTCCTCACCGCGATCCACGCCTGCGCCGCCGCGCGGGGGCTGCGCCGCTCGCGACTTGCCGTGATCGGCAGTGCGGCTCCCGGCTTCATCGCCATGGAGGTCGACCCCTTCGAGCTGAAGGACCACCTCGGGGTCCAGCACCAGACGGTGAGCCTCACCGACTTTCGTGCATTCTTCGACGAGGTAGCCCAGTCTGACATCGATGCGGATCTCGCCCGCACCAAAGAACTCGGCCTCCCACTCAAAGAAGTGGAACCGGCCGACCTCGCCGTACAGAGCCGCTACTACCTCGCGCTCAAGCGTTACTTCGAGCAGGAGCACTTCGACGCGGTGGCGCTTCGCTGCTGGCCGGAGTTACCAAACGAGTACGGGCAGTGGCCCTACCTCGCCATGACCCGCCTCACCGAGGAGGGCTACCCCATCTCGATGGAGGGTGACTCCTACGGGGCGATCGGTTCGTGGCTCGCCGAGGCGCTGGGAATGGGCCGCTGCTACATCTCCGACTGGCTCGGTCACGATGAGAACACCATCACCCTCTGGCACGCCGGCAACCTGCCGTTCTCGCTCTCACCGCCGGTGGGCTCGCCGGGCGGCCCGGTGGTAGCGCGCCACTTCAACGTGCCCAAACCCGCGGTGGTCGAGTCGATCCTGCGCCCCGACATGGACGTGACGCTCTTTCGCATCTGGCGGGGCCACGGCGGCTTGAAGATGGCGGTGATGGAGGGCGTCAGCGTCCAGCCGCGCCGCCCCCTGATGGGAACCAACGGGCTGGTCGCCTTCGACGATGTGGACGTGAACGACTTCTTCCTGTATCTGGTGCGCTCGGGTATGCCGCACCACATCGCGCTCTGCGAGGGACACCACGCCGAGCGTCTGGAAGCGGTCGCGGATCTGCTCGGGATCGCGACGCAGTAGGACGAGCTTTAAACCCGCGGCTGCGGTCGCCCGGCGGGTTTAGTTATCCCTTCACCGCTCCAAAGGTGAGCCCTTTCACCAGCCATTTCTGCGCGAGGAAGGCGATAAGGAGCGGGGGGAGAGCCAGGACCGTCGCTGCTGCCATCAACATGCCCCAGTCGGTGACCCCTTCGCCAACAAAGCGAAAGGCGGCGACCGTCAGCGGAGTTGTCCGTATTCGTGAAAGCACCAGCGCGAACAGGAAGTAGTTCCACGACAGAATGAACGTCAGCACTGTCGATACGACCATTCCTGGGGCGCCGAGGGGAATTGCGATTTTCATGATGATCCCACCAAGGCTGCATCCGTCGATCATTCCGCACTCCATGAGTTCGCGGGGTATCTCGTCAAAGAACGACGCCATGATCAAAAGGGTAATTGGCATGGTGATTACCGTGTGCGTCAGAACAAGAGAAATGAACGAGCCGTGCAATCCCATTTCAGTGAAGATCATGTACCACGGCAACAGATACAGTCCTCCTGGCGCCATTCTGGCGATCAACGCGACCGATGTTGGCCAGGACGTCCGGTACCACGATACGGCAAATGCCGCAGGGATCGCGAGCAGTAACCCAAACGCGGTTGAGCCGCCCGCTATCACTAAGCTGTTGAACGTGTACCGCAGGTAGGGCAGGGTACGAAACAATCGCACGTAGTTTGCGATGGTAGGCTCAAAGATGAGAATCGGCGGATAGACTACAACGGCGGCCGATGGTTTGAAGCTTGACGCGATCATCCACGCCGCCGGGGCAAGAATGATGATGCTGACAACCAGGTATTGAATGTAGGTAGAGGCGACTTCGCCGGTGCCGGGTTTACGCATGGTGTTCTCCTCTTACTGGAATCGGCGCCGGACGCCGTTCAGCAGGAATGTGATTGCGAGCACCATTACCATCAACGTGAGCATCAGTGCGCTCGCGTACCCCATTCGGAAGAAGACAAAACCGGTACGATACGCGTATATGTTGAGTGTGGTGGAGGCGGTGCCGGGGCCTCCCTGGGTCGTGATGTAAATGGTATCAAAAAACCGCAACAGATCGACGCTACGCAGTATCGAGGCGGTAATTATTGATGGTCGCAACAGTGGTAACGTAATACGCCAGAATCTCTGTGCCCTGCTTGCGCCGTCGATTTCTGCTGCCTCGTATGGTTCCTCCGGAAGAGCCTGAAGACCTCCGAGAAGAATGAGCGTGACAAAGGGGGTGTACTGCCAGGTATCGATGGCTGCCAGCGTCTGAACAACCAGTCGCGGTGAGGCGAGAAAGAGGCTCTTGTTCATGCCGACGAGTTCAAGCAGATAGTTCACTGGGCCAAACGACGGATCGAGCAGGATCAGCCACATCATTCCGACTGCCACGGGCGGCATTGCCAGCGGAGAGAGCAGAACCGTGCGCAGAAGCCGCGACCCTTTGAGGGCGCGGTGCAGGAGTATCGCGAGGTAGAGACCAATCACCAACTGTGCGGCAAGAGAGAGGAAGTAGAGTTCAAAGGTAACCCTCATTCCGCTCCAGAATATGGGGTCAGCCAACATCTCCCGGTAATTGTCGAGTCCGGTGTATACGCTTCGGAAACCGATAACGAACTCACGGGTACTCAGGTGCACAACCTGGAGAATAGGAAAGGCGGTCATAATGACAGTGAAGAGTGCAGCGGGAGCGATCAGCCAGAGAAACGGAAGTCGTCGTGTCCAACGCGTCTTTCTGCTGACCCCGGTTGGGAGCGCGGTCATGCGGTACCTCTCATAATGTTGGAGTATCGTAACCCGGAAAAGACCGCGGGTCTATCACGCCCGACTCCGGCGACCCGAATCGGGCCGCCGGGATATCAAGCGATGAGGTTATTGCAGTCGTTCAGATCTCTGGATCAGGTCATTGATCAACTGATCCGCTCGGGCCGCCGCCTGACGGGCGGTCGCTTCGCCCAGAATCACGCTTCCCACGGCTTCACCGATGATTTGTCGGGATTCCGGTTGCAGAATGATCTGCGGTGCGAGAACGGAGCTTCCGGTTTCGGACAGGATTGACAGCGCTTCTGCCCATTCCCGTCGAACCGCCACCTCATCAAGCCACGCGGTAAACTCCTGGGATTCCCAGACGGAGGTCCGCGGTGGGGCGAGGCCGTCCAAGCCCAACTTGACCTGCATAGCCCGGCTGGTTGCCCACTGGAGGAAGTACCATGCCTGTTCCTGCTTGCGGGAGTTTGGAGACATCGACAGCTGCCATCCGATGACCACCGGAACGCTGCCCGCGGGTCCTGCGGGTAGCACTTTGATCCGGGTGTCGTTCGCCCGCTCGGCTACTTCCATGATCTTTCCAAATTCGTTGCTGGACTGGAAGGTCATGACTGCCTGTCCATTCGAGTTCACTGCGGTGAGTTGCGGGAACGAATAGTTGATTACGCCGGGAGGTCCGAAGTCTCGCAGCAGTTCAGCATAGAGCTCGATTGCACGTACGCTCGCATCGCTGGAAAGGCTCGATCGCCCCTGAGCGTCGACGTACTGTCCGCCCATGTTGTGCAGAAAGTTACTGAAGGTGTAGGGCACCGCTGGGGCGAGGCCGCGCGATGCGAATGGAATCATGTCCGGTCGACATGTCTTCACGCGCTCGGCTGCTTGTCTGAGCTCCGCGAGCGTTCCCGGTACCGGGATTCCACATGCCTCAAGAACATCTGCCCGATAGTAGAGAACGGGGCCTTCGATGTTTACGGGGATACCGGTCAACCGGTCACGCAGCGTTCCTGCATCGATGACACCCTGTCCGAAATCGGCAAAATCATAGTCGGGCGAGGTTACCGCGGGGTTGTCGACGAACGGTTTGAGATCCGCGTACCAGCCGGCCTGGTCGTACAGCGACCCCTCTCGGGATACCAGTGACATGAACACATCGACTTCATCGCTTCGCGCCTGAAAGGTGGTTTCCAATCTTTGGCGGTACTGCTGCTCAGCGTAGAGGCTGACCTCGACGTTGATACCGGTTAACGCGGTGAACTCCGGTGCGTATCTCTGCAGAAGCTGACCGATAGGGTTGTTATTGGCGAGAAAATGGATCCGATCTCCCTCAAATCGGCGCCAGCTGAATTCTTCCGTAGCGGCGGTTGGGGTTGCCGTTGGCCCTTCAGGGCGCCCCCCTGCAAATACCGAGTGTGCCAGCAAGAGAACCAGAACGGTTACCAGCACTCGAATGCGAATTCGTGTCATATTTTTCCCCCTTGTTTTTCCGTGCGATTATGCGCCTCAATGTGAGGTGCGATCTGCATTGATATCCATGCCGGTCTTCGGCTGTCTCACCTCCTTCGTATTCGATCTTGGGACAACTCCAGAGTTGCCTCACTTACCAGACGGTGTATCCACCGTCGATTACC
Source organism: Spirochaetaceae bacterium (assembly GCA_007693485.1). Lineage (GTDB taxonomy): Bacteria > Spirochaetota > Spirochaetia > DSM-27196 > PWMO01 > PWMO01. Next base: position 29,951 of record REDM01000158.1, on the reverse strand, counting down.
AGATTATGACCGTTCACGTGAGCGGCGCCGTCGGACGCCAGGTACACCGCGGCGTTCGCGAACTCATTCGGCTCGCCAAGCCGCCTCTGTGGGTTCATGTCGATCTGCAGCTCACGAAATCCAGGAATGGACTGTGACCGGGTTCCCATTGAGGTTGCCATGTATCCCGGGCTGATGCAGTTGACCGTAATTCCGTGCTGCGCCCATTCGGCCGCAAGCACCCGCGAAAGGGAAATCACTCCTCCCTTGGATGCCGCGTAGGGCCCCAGCCCCGACAGTCCCCGGTTTGCAACCAGGGCGGACATCGAGGCGACATTGATGATTCGACCCCAACCGGCGGCGATCATCGATCGCGCAACGGTGCGGTTGATCAGGAATGTTGCCGTCAGGTTGGTGGTGAGGACCGTCTGCCAGTCGGAAATACTGACATCCTGCATGGAGAGCCAACCGTTGGGGCCCATCTGGTCCGGCCCACGGGCGATGCCCGCGCAGTGGACAAGGACAGCGACGTGTCCAAGTTCGTCCTGCAGTGCACCAAGCGTCTGCTCCACATCCGCTTCCACGCAGAGGTCGAGTTCACACGGTCTGCAGTTGGCGCCGATATCCCTTGCGACCTGCGTTACCCGCTCTCTATCGCGATCCACCAGAACAACGCGGGCACCTTCATCGTGGAACGCGGATGCCGCAGCCGCTCCCAATCCGCCGGCACCTCCGGTAACCAGGACGACCCTGCCGGAGAGTCCAGTGTTCACCGTGAGTCTCCCCGAGCATCAGTAAACCGTTGCACGATCGCATCCAGTTCCACCGGCTCGAACGCAAGCGGCTGGGTGAACTTGGTGAGTGCGACAAGCCCACCGTCGAGCTCCGGCACGCCGCCGAGTCCCGCTGCATTCTCCCGCTTCAATCCGCCACCGTAGACCACAGGCAGAGAAACGCCGGCGCACTCTTGGGTGATTTGCTTGATGATGCGCGCAACAAAGGATACGTACGGGGGATCGGGAGGCGTCTTTCCTGGGCCGATCGCCCATACCGGTTCGTATCCTATTACCACCGCTCGGTCCGGAAAATCCCGCATCGAACCAAGCCCGCGCCGCAGTTGGGATCGCAGTGTGGTTTCGATGCGCGGTTGTTGCTGAGAAAATGTCCCGTCGCCGCGCTGTTCGAGCGTTTCGCCGACACAGAGCAGCACATCAAGGCCCGCCGCCATGGCACACGAGACCTCATCGCCAACCAGCGTATCGACGGTTTCCGCCGCACGCGCCATCGCGGAAGGGTTTGAGTTGGTGGTTGGGTCAAATGCGGAGATAATTCCGAGCTTGTCCCGGCGCTCCTCAGAATGGCCAACCATTGCCCACGAAGCCCCGGCTGCTGCGGCGGCCGATGCAGGCAGATTTGCAGTGAACGCTCCGAAATTTCCCCCCGGCGAACAGTCTTGTCGATAGACCGATTGACACCCGATCTGGATACCGGTCCGATTTTCGGGCGGATGCCGGTCCACGGCCTGCCGAGCGGAGATCAGCAGTGACTCCGGCAGCACGTAGACCAGATCCAGGCCGTCTCGTCGGCCAAGCCCAAGAGTGACCGTCTCTGCGATGACCTCTTCGATCCACTGGGCGGGATCGTCGGTTGGGCAGAGGCCGCCACGCGACATTGGGATGTCGAATCGCTTCAGGTTGACGAAAATCCGAACGGGACCGCTCTTTATCATCGTACCATGACGTTAGCATAGGCTTGTGTACCTGTCAATCCTGAGTTATCCTGCTTGCAATAATAAATATCCTACTATAACATATAACCGAGGTGCTACATGCGATTCCAGGAAAGAGTAGTGATGGTGACCGGAGGTGCGCGAGGAATTGGGCTCGCGATTGCGCAGCGGTTCGCCCGGGAAGGGGCCGCGGTCGCGGTCTGCGACAAGGATGGCGAGGGGGCTCGCCGGGCTGCGGAGGAGTTGGCTGGTGTGCAGTCGGCGTCTCGGGCCTACGCGCTCGATGTGCGAAGTACGGACGGGGTGCAAGCTGCCGTTGATGCGATCACGCGAGACTACGGGCGGATTGATGTCCTTGTGAACAACGCGGGAATAACGATTCCAGGGCCCGTGGTCGATTTCGCCGAAGTAGATTGGGATCTCATGGTAGACGTCAATCTCAAAGGCGTGTTCCGCTGTGCGCAGCGGGTGGCCCGCGTCATGGTGGCGCAGGGTTCCGGGCGCATAATCAACATTTCATCTGAGTCGGGAAAAACCGGTAAGCCGCTGTTTGCCCTGTACGCGGCAACCAAGTTCGGGGTTATCGGGTTTACTCAGGGGCTGGCAATGGAACTGGCCCCGCACGGGATAACGGTGAACGCCGTCTGTCCGGGTATCGTCCGTACCGAGATGTGGACTCAACTCGACAAGGACCTTGCTCGGCTTCAAGGGTCGCGAGAAGGTGAGGCACTCGAGCTGCGTCGCAAGAGCATACCGCTTGGCCGCCTGCAGGAGCCGGCGGACGTGGCGGGCGTGGTAGCCTTTCTTGCCTCAGAGGATGCAGGTTATATGACCGGGCAGTCGGTGAACGTCACCGGCGGCCGCGAAGTGCATTAGGGGCTGCCCGTGGCGGTAGTAAACGGGGGAGAGTTGGTTCGCGAGGCATTCCGCAACGGCTATGCGGTACCTGCCATCAATACTCAGGGCGGCGCATATGAGATCGTTCGCGCGATTCTTGAAGCAGCCGCGGAGGAGCGTTCTCCCATCCTCCTTATGGCGTATGAGACGAACACGACGTACTATGGACTCGGTTGGCTGCCCTTTCTCGCGCAGCGGTTGAGTGCAGAAACGGGTTCGACCCTTGGCGTGCACCTTGATCACGGGCGGTCGGTAGAAACCGCGATTGCAGCGGTTGATGCGGGATACACGTCGGTAATGATTGATTACTCGGCACAACCGCTTGGTGAAAACATCTCCGCAACAAACCAGGTGATTGCGTATGCACGATCCCGCGGTGTGGCAGTTGAGGCCGAGTTGGGAGAACTCGGACGGGCAGCGGTACGGAACGCGTCTGTGGCTGAGGCCGCGAGCGGCGGCGAACCGGGAGAGGGCAACGAACACCTGGTTCGGCCGGGTGATGTGAAGCAGTTTCTTGACGCCTGTTCAGTGGATATGCTCGCGATCGGAATTGGCAACGCCCATGGATTTTACGAGGGTGAGCCGGGTATTCGTCTCGATTTGCTGCGTGAGGTGAGGTCGCTGTCTGGGGACACCCCATTAGTATTGCACGGCAGTACCGGAATACCCGACCCGGTCGTTCGGAACTGCATTGAAGGTGGGATGGCCAAGATCAATTTTGGAACCCTGATTCGAACGCGAGCGCTTCAGCACCTGTCCGGTGCGCTGGACGGTGGGTGTGAGCACGGCGGGCACCTGTGGCGAGTGAATCAGCACGTGTGTGCAAAATTGAAAGAAGATGTGCGACCGCTGTTTCGGCTGTGCGGGAGTGCGGGGCGATTATAAGTCTTCGTTGTGGTCGATATGATTCGATCGCAGATCGATCAGGTATTCTTTCAGTACGAGCAGGGCGGCGCCCCGGACGTGTCCCAATGGGTCGAAGGGTACGTAGCGAACCGAATACGATGCTCCTCGCAAGAGCGTTCGGGCGAGTTCTGCTTGCAGCAACTCTTCGAGGAGCACCCCATCGGGGCCGAAATGGCCGCTGATGATGATGTTGGAGATGTCCAACACCAGGATGGTGTATGCGATACAACGGCCGAGGTGCTCAGCCGCTTCGGTAACGATCCGTAACGCTGCCGACTCTCCCCGACGTGCCCGGCTGAACAGATCGCAGAGTGCCTGTGAAAGTGTCTCCTGGTCTGCCTGCTCGGACCCCTCAGCGCGCGCTTCGTCGCGAAGGACCCGAAGGCAGTATGACCGGTACAGGTTGCGCTGTCCAACGACGGTCTCCATGCATCCACTCTTGCCGCACCGGCAGGCCACTCCGCGCTTAGGAACGGTCTGAATGTGGCCGATCTCCCCGGAGAGACCGTGGGTTCCCAGGTAGAGGTCTCCGTGATGGAAGATTCCGCTGCCGATTCCCGTCCGGATGGAAATGAACACGAAGTCTTCGTACGCGAAGGTCTGGTTGCTCCACTGTTCGAATACCGCGTAGCTCTTGGTGTTGTCGCGAACCTGAACGTTCATGCGCAACCGTGCCGCCAACCACCGCGAGAGTTCCTGCATGGAGATGAGGTTGTCCAGCTGGGTACGCGACGGAAACCCGATGCCGGGTACACCGATTCCGATTCCGCACAGTCCAGAGCCCACGGAGTGGGTGTTCAGAAACCCCTGGATGCACCCGTACAGAAACTCACGAATCGCACGATCCGAAGTTGGTTCCACGGTGGCGGTTGTCTGCTGTGCGAGAATGTCACCGTAAAGGTTGGTGAGTACCATCGTGGTAGTTCGGTATTCGACATCGATTCCAACCGCCAGAGGCGTGCTGCGGGTGAGACCGTAAAGGTACGCACGCTTGCCCTTCTTCGTTGGATCGCCGGGAGCAGTTCCCAACCGTTCGACGATTCCCGCTGCACTGAGCTGTCCGACGACTTTCACGACCGTTGCCCAACCCATGTTGCCGCGCTCAGCGAGCTCTCCCTTGGACAGCGGTCCTGATTTCTGGAGAAGGGTCACAACGCACCGTTGGTTTTCGGTAAGCTCGCTCGGTTCTACTCTCATCGTCCCTGTCCAGCCGGATGGCGTATTCTAACCGGATTACCGTCGGAACCCAAGACCCGGTGGTACGAATTCGAACCTTCGGATCATCGTTGAGAATCATAGACGGATCGGTCGTTGACGCCTCACGGTCCACATGCTAATATCGTGGGGCGACGAAAAAACGGGAGTGACCATGAATATCGATTTCGAATACGGACAGGGGATGATGAGCGCGGATCTGCCGGACACGACCAGGAAATTTGTTCCCGGCGAAACCGTGGCGGATCCACCGTATATTCCGACGGACCGGCTCGAAGAAGCGACTCGTCATGCAATTCGCAACCCAATGGGAATGGCGCCGATCAGTGATCTCGTGGGTGCCGGTTCTCGTGTCTGTATTGTGTTTCCTGATCGCGTGAAAGGCGGCTTTCAGGAAACAAGTCATCGCAAGGTGGCGATCCCAATCCTGCTTGAAGAGTGTTACGCCGCCGGCGTCCGTCCCCAGGACATTACATTGATCTGCTCCAACGGTCTGCACCGCAAGAACACCAAAAACGAAATCCGGGCGATTCTCGGCGATCGCGTGTTCGATCAATTCTGGTGGTCAAACCAGATCAAGAATCACGACTCGGAAGACTGGGAGGATCTGGTCGATCTCGGCCACGATGAACTCAACGATCACGTTATTATGAACAGAACGGCGTTTGAAGCCGATCTGACAATCGCCGTGGGCCACACCATGGGGAACCCCTACGGTGGGTACTCCGGCGGGTATAAGCACGTGGCAACGGGAATCACCCACTGGCGAACGATCGCGGCTCACCACGTGCCCGACGTGATGCACCGCACGGATTTCACGCCTGTCAACTCAAAAAGCCTCATGCGTCGAAAGTTCGACGCCATCGGACAACACATGGAGTCGCAGATGGGGAAACCGTTTTTCCTCGTCGACGCAGTACTCGATACGAACGCGCGACAAATAGCCGTGTTCGCGGGGCATGGTATTGCAATGCAACCGGCTTCCTGGGAGGTCGCCGACAAACGCACCTATGTCCCGTGGGCGGAAGAGCCCTTCGATGTCATGGTGTTTGGAATGCCGCAGGCGTTTCACTACGGCAACGGCCACGGAACCAACCCGATTCTCATTCTCCAGGCCATCGCTGCGAACGTGATTCGCCATCGACGCGTCTTGTCGGACCGAAGCGTGGTCATTTGCTCTTCAATCTGCAACGGGTATTTTCACGATGAAGAGTTCACAGGGTATCGCGAACTCTTCGACCTGTACCAGAAGGACTATCACAATACGTTGCCGGACCTCGCGGAGCACGGCGAGTACTTCTGCAACAATGAGGAGTTCATCAAGCGATATCGATTCAACTACGGCTATCACCCGTATCACGCGTTCTCCATGGTGAGTTGCGGTCATATCGCCGAACGGCACTGTGCGGCGATCTATCTTGTTGGGGCGTACGAGCCAGGGTACGCACGGGCAATGGGGATGCAGACGCGAGCGACCTTCGAGGATGCGTTCGCCGATGCGAAACGGCGATACGTCGGTCCGTCACCCAGGGTTCTCGCGTTGCCACGAACGTTCCGCACCGCGGCGGTGCATCTGACCATGCAGCACTCCTCACCGGAATGAGCGGCTTCGCGCGATTGGAGAACGGAACATAGTCATGGGAACTCTGCTCGCAGTTGACGTTGGCACGACGAACTGGAAAGTGGCTGCGTTTCATCCGGATGGGCGCTTGATCGGCACCATGGACAGCGCGGCACTCGTTCATACCGACGAGAAGGGGCAGTATTACGACCCGGAGGAACTCTGGAACACCGTCTGCACTTTGTTGAGACAACTCCAGGAGAAATACCGGTTGTCGGGCGTTGGGGCGATTTCCGTTACCGGCATGGCGGAATCTGGTGTTCCCATTGACAGGGAAGGACGCCCTGTCTATCCAGCGATACCGTGGTATGATCCGCGTTCAACGCCGCAAGCTCAAGAGATGAATCGCACCATCGGGCCCGATCGACTCTACGAGCTGACCGGGTTGGATCCGAATCCGGTGTTCTCGGTTCCCAAGATCGCCTGGATCCGGGACAATGAACCGGAACGTTACGCCCGTGTTGCTACGTGGCTTCCCATCGCCGATTACGTCAACTACCGGTTGACCGGAGAGATTGCGACCGATTACAGCCAGGCTTCTCGCACACTGGCATTCGAGCTTGACGGACGGAGGTGGTCCTCCGAGATTCTCGAAACCCTGGGTCTGGAGACATCAATTTTCCCCCCGGTTCTTGCCTCGGGAAAACCGCTTGGTAGCGTAACCTCCGTCGCAGCGCGCGAGACGGGACTGTCCCAGGGAACCCCGGTGGTTATGGGTGGGCACGACCATCACTGCGCGTTTCTCGCCGCGGGCGCACTGATCGACGACGTGGTACTCGACTCGTCGGGAACCGTAGAGAGCATCATGACCCTTCTTCCACCGGACCGGCCCCGACCCCGGCGGCCAAACGGAATGCGGGTCGGGTTCTTTCTGGATCCTTCTCGATATGCAACGATGGGGGGCATTCTGGCATCAGGGGCTTCCGTCGAATGGGTATTGCGCAGTATCTGGGCCGATGATGAAAAGGGCTCGCCGGACGGCTATCACGGACTGATCGAGGCTGCGCGATCGGTTCCCCCCGGATGTAACGGCCTCTGTTTTGTACCGCATCTTCTCGGCGCCGGGGCTCCCATTTGGGATCCCGGCGCACGAGGCGCCTTCGTGGGGCTGCGTGCCGAACACTCGCGGGCGCATCTCTCACGGGCCGTATTTGAAGGGCTCTGCCTGGAACTCCGCAATCTCCTTGACGCGGTCGAGTCGAGCTTTGGCGCACGGGTGACCGCATTGAACACCGTTGGGGGTGGGGCGCGAAACCACTTCTGGCAGCAACTGAAGGCGGATGTGACTGGACTGACGGTGAACATCCCCGATGTCAGCGAGTCAACGGCCCTCGGGGCTGCGTTGCTCGCGGGAGTGGGTATTGGAGTGTATCGGGACATGGTCGATGCGTCGCAATCAACGGTGCGCCTGCAGCAAAGTTTCCATCCCAACAGCGAGCATCGCGCAACATATGATCGGTTGCGCGATGTCTACGCGAAAATCTACCCTCAAATCCGCGAGATCAGTCGCTCGCTGGGCACGGTGTAAGCGAGGCGATCGTACGCTATCCTGAGCCGGCCTACGGCTCCGGTGCAGCACAATTTTCGCACCACTTCCCGTCAATACAACCCGGTGAATCCACCGATGATGAAGATCGTCGCCGCGACGATGGGTGCTGCGATGAGCGTCATCACCAGGCCGGCAACCGCCATGTCGCGGATGGAGAAGTAGCCCGCGGTGTAGGGGATTACGTTGGTGGGCGTGCTGGTCACCAGGATGAAGGCCATGCTGGTGCTGAGCGCTGCGGGCATGGTGATGCTGAGGGCGTCGATGCCGAGGTTGGCAGCCAGGGTAATCATGATCGGGATAACGATGGTTGCCGTCACGGTGTTACTCGAGAGAAAGACCTTCAGGAACTCGACGATGAGCACAACCAGCAGCACAAGCAGGAAGGGGTGCAATCCGCCCACACCGCCGAGCATCGCAATGGCGAGCCACTCCGCGGCGCCGGTCTGGTAGAGAACCATCCCCAGCGAAATCCCCGACACGATGAGCAGGATGCTGCTCCAGCTGATCTCCTTCTCGACCTTCTCCCAGGTGGTGGTTGCCACGCCGGGAAAGAAAAAGAGGGCGCCGGTGATCATCACCGGAAGCGAAATGGGAATTGAGACGCCGAGCAGCGCCTCGAGCAGCGGGGTGATGAGCCAGAGCACCACGGTGGTGGCGAAGAGCACCAGCGTCACCTTCTGCTCGCGATCCATCGGCGGCAGCTCCGCGTACGCCGCACGCAGCTCTTCCTTGCTTTTCTTAAGGCGCTTCATCTCGGGCTTGAAAAACAGCAGCAGGATCCACCAGGTGGGGAAGAGCAGGAGGATTCCGGCGGGCACACCGTAGAGCATCCACCCCACAAAGGTCAGCTCGATGCCGACCATCTCTTTCAGAAAGCCGATCGCAATGGGATTGGGACCCGCCCCCGAGGGCGCCATCAGCCCCCCGACAATCGGCCCCCACGCGCAGGCGATCATCAGCGCCTTGCCGAAGTTGCTCTTCAGCGGCGGCACTCCCTCTTCTTTCAGGATGGCAACGCCCAGCGGCATCAGCATGGCCGCGACCGCGGTGTTGGTGATCCACATGGAGAGGAACATCCCCGCCACCAGAAAGCCGAAGATGATGGCCGAGGTGCTGTTGCCCGTTTTTGACAGCAGATAGACCGAGATCCGGTTACCCAGTCCCGACCGGGTGATGAAGCTCGACAGAATCAGCACGCCGATGAAGAACACAAAGATATGGTTCCCAAACCCGATGCTCACCACCTGCGTGAAACTGGTCACGCCAAAGAGTGCGATCAGGATCATTCCGATCAGACCGGTCAGGTGGAAGGGAATCGCTTCGCTCACCCAGAGCAGCAGCGCGAAGAGCAGGATCCCCATGGTGGTCTGCCCCTGCGGCGTGAGCGTGAGCTCATTGACGGTGCGGATGCTCTCCGGAAGCGGGAACAGGAATGCCGCGAGAGCAATCGCAAAGGCTACACCCAGGAAGGCCCAGCGTGTTCCGCGCGAGAGTTCCAGTCCCGGCGCCTTTTTCTTCTGTGTGTCACTCATTGATGTCCCGCCTTCTGCATCGCCTGCTGCAAGAGTGCACCCACCGCGCTCGGGCGGTCGGCTACCAGGGCGCCTGCGGCTTCCAGCGCCGCTACCTTGCTTGCCACCGTGCCCGTTGTGCCGGTGACAATCGCACCCGCGTGTCCCATGCGCTTTCCCGCCGGTGCCGTCCGCCCGCCAATAAAGGCGACCAGCGGTTTGGTGAAGCGGCCTGCGGCAATCTCCGCGGCGACCTCTTCTTCCATGGTGCCGCCGAGCTCTCCAATAATCACCACCGCCTGCGTGGCCGGGTCGGCCTGGTAGGCGGGCAGGAACTCGGCAAAGCGCGAGAGCGGTACCTGGTCGCCGCCCACGCCAACGAGGGTCGAGACACCGTACCCGGCGCGCACTACCATGGCGGTCACCTCGTTGGTGAGTGAACCGGAGCGCGTCATCACGCCGATGGTTCCCGGCTTGTAGACGCGCTCGATCCAGTAGGGAAACATTCCGAGCATCGACGCGCCCGGCGAGATCACGCCGGAGGTGTTGCCGCCCACCACCTGCGCGCCCAGACTCTGTGCGTGGGCGCGTATCTGAATCTGATCCTGCAGGGGAATGCCGTCGGCAATGGTCACCACCTTGCGGATACCGGCGTCGAGTGCCTCGTACACCGCGTCGCGGGTGAAGCGTGGCGGAACAAAGAGCATCGCCGCCTCAACTTCGGTTGAGGCCACGGCACGCGCCACGCTGTGGAAGACCGGCACGCCGTGTACCTTCTGCCCCTCTTTCCCGGGTGTAACGCCGGCGACCACCTTCGATCCCATGTCCAGCATGTGTTTGGACCAGAACGCACCCTCGTTTCCGGTAATGCCCTGGACCAGGATGCGGGTCTCTCGATTGACGTAGATGCTCATGCCCTTCCATCCTTCTTTTCCCTGCCTTTTCTCGCCGCGGCCAGGTCGATCGCGCGCTGTACCGCCACCTCGGTGTCGAGCAGTGGCTCGAGCCCGGCCGCCCGCAGGGTCTCGTGGGCCTCTTCTTCGTTGGTGCCTCGGATGCAGGTTACAATCGGGCGGTCGGGCTTCAGGAGTTTCATCGCGTCCACAATGCCCTGCGCCATGACGTCGGCGCGGGCGATGGTCCCAAAGGTCACTACGAGGATTACCGAGCTCTGGTTCTTCAGGCAGAGTTCCATCGCGCGCTGAGCCTTCTGGTAGTTTGGGCCGCCGAACTCAAGGTAGTTGGCGACTGCGCCGCCGCCGTAATTCACCAGATCAAAAACCGTGGTCGCGAGTCCGGCGCCGGCGCACATCAGCGAGATGTCGCCGTCAAACTGCAGGTAGGGGATGCCTTCAACCGCGGCCTCGTAGGCGGCGTCCGAGTCAAACTGCTCGCGGGCGAGCTGGAACTCCCGCTGCCGGTAGAGGCTGTTGTCGTCGATTATCAGCTTGCTGTCTCCGGCGATCAGTTCACCGGAGGTGGTGATGAAGACCGGGTTGATCTCGGCGAGCTCGGCGTCCTTGCCGCGAAAGACGCGGTAGAGCGCCTCCACCATGGCGGCAAACTGTTTCGCCACGTTGTCGCTCAGGCCCAGATCGTAGGCAAGGCCCCGGCTCTGGTAGCCCTGCAGTCCGCGAAAGGGATCAACCACAACCCGGCGGATCGCTTCCGGCCGGTTCTTCGCCAGATCCTCGATGTCCACGCCCCCTTCTGCGCTCGCCAGAATCACGAAGTTCGCCGAGGTTGCGTCCGCTGAGATCGACAGGTAGAGCTCACGGTCGATGCTGACCGCGCGCTCTACCAGCAGGGCGGGGATGGTGTATCCCTTGCCCATGATGGTGCGGGCGGCTTCTGCGGCAGCTTCGGGGCCGCGCGCCACGTGAATCAGACCCGCCTTGCCGCGACCTCCCATGTCGAGCTGCGCCTTCACCACGATCGCCGTGTCACCGCCGGCTGGTTTGTTGTCGGAGCTGCTCGCCGCGGTCAGTTCGCGCACGGCCTCTGCCACCTGCCCGGCGATGACGGCAACGGAAGCGCTGGTGCACGGCACCAGGCGGGATTCCGGCACCGGGATGCCGGCGGCCTGAAAGACCGCCTTGCCCTGGTATTCAAACAGTTTCACGCCTGCTCCTTCGGGTAGCGCTGCCAGAACCCTCCCCAGATCTCCTCGTCGGTGGGCTTGCGCGCCGGGATGGGTTCGCTCACCCAGGTGACGTTGATGAAGTGCTTCCAGTGGATATTCTCGGTGGTGACGTTGCCGCCCCAGGTGCCACAGCCAAGGGTCACGGTGCTGGGCATCCCATTGTAGAAGTTGCCACCGTTGGCCGGCGCCTGCGGCTGGCGGACCATGATCCGGCTGGTGCGCATGCGCATGCCGAGCTCGTGGATGTACTCCTGCTTCCAGGTGTGGATGCCGCAGGAGTGGCCGGTGCCCGCGTTGTCGGTAAGGCGGGTGAGGATCTCGACCGCTTCGGGGAAGGTGCCGTACCGATAGAGGGTGAGCACCGGCGAGATCTTCTCGTCGGCAAACTTGTCCTCTTCCAGAGGCATGGTCCCTTCGACCAGCAGAATGCGCGTGCCTTCGAGGACTGAGAACCCCGCGCCGTTCGCGATTGATTCCGCGCTGTGGGCGATGATCTCCGGGTTGAGCGCGAGCTTTCCGGCCTTGTTCGGCAGCCACATCCACTTCAGCAGCTGATCGCGCTCGGCGCCCGTCACCAGGTAGCTCTTCTCTTTTCCGGTGAAGAGCGCAAGGGCCTGGTCGTAGAGCGACTCGTGAATGATCACGCTGTTCTCGCTGGAGCAGCTGGTGGCGTAATCAAACGCTTTGCTCAGCGCGATCTTTGCTACCGCGTCGGCCACATCGGCATCCTCGGCGATGATCTGCACCGAGTTGCCGGGTCCGACTCCGTACGATGGCGTTCCGCTGGAGTAGGCGGCCTTCACCATCGGACCACCGCCGGTGGCAACCACCAGGTCCACCTGCTTCATCAGTTCACCGGTTCGCGGGATCGACGGCTCTTCGATGATCTGGATCAGATCCTCCGGGGCGCCCACCCGTCGCAGGCCGCGGCGCATGCACTCCACCGCGACCTTGCTCGCGGCCGCACCCTTGGGGTGGGGGGCAAAAATCATCGCGTTGCGCCCTTTCAGGATCCCCAGACCGTTGCTCGCCGGGGTTGCGGTCGGGTTGGTCACCGGCAACAGCGCCCCAATCACCCCAACCGGCTTGGCGTACTTGGAGATGCCGGTCGCTTCGTTTTTCTCAATGAGCCCGACGGTTTTTGCTTCAACGATGTCGCGCAGCACGCCCATCACCTTCACCTTGTGCTTGGTGATCTTGTCGCGCACGTTGCCCATGCCGGTGGCTTCCACCGCGATGCGGGCAAGCTCGGCGATGTTTTCGTCCGCGTACACCTCCCACGCAACCGAGAGGCAGGCGTCGTCGATCTGTTCCTGCGAGTAGTCTGCGATCTGCGCCTGAGCCGCGCGGGCGCGCTGCAGGTAGCCCGCGATCAGCTCGACGTCTTCCCGGGTTGCTTCGCTCATGCCGTAAAGTTCTCCCCTTCCAGCTTCTGAAGCCGATCAAAGGCTCCCTGAAGCCACTCGGCGCGTTCCTCCATGGTCTGGGTGAACTCGAGCTCGAGCCACCTTTTTACGATCTCCACGCCCAGAATGGGAGCGGTGATCCAGCCGCCCATGGTGATGGCGTTGGAATTATTGATGATCCGGCCGCGCGTGCCGGCAAACACCGTGTCGGCGACGACGGCGTAGACGCCTTTGAACTTGTTGGCAACAATGGCCATACCCTGTCCGGTGCCGCAGATCAGCACCCCGCGGTCCGCCTCACCCTTCTGGATGGCGCGGGCAACCTTGGGTGCCTGCGTGTCGTAGGGCTGCACCTCGTCGGCGCTGTGCAACCCGAAGTCGATGACGTCGATGTCATCGCGGCTCTGAAGATATTCGGTGACTGCTGCCTTCAGAGAGAATCCGGCTTTGTCGCTTACAATGGCGATTCGTGTTTTGCTGCTCATGCGTGACTCCTTGCGGGTGATGCTCCCACCCGGGTTTTTTTGTTCATCAGTTCCCGCGCCTGGGCCACCAGGTTCTCCGCGGTCAGTCCAAATCGTTCCTGCAGGAACTCCTGCGTACCCACTTCTCCAAACTCGTCGAGGATACCCACCCGCACCATCGGCACGGGAATCTGGTCGGTGACCACTTCGGCAACGGCGCTGCCGAGGCCGTTTCTCACCTGGTGGTTCTCCGCGGTCAGGATTGCGCCGGTCTTGCGCGCGTACTGTACGACGAGTTCCTCATCGATCGGTTTGATGGTGTGCATGTCGATGACCGCAGCGGATATGCCCTCGGCATCGAGCTTCTCGGCGGCCTTGATTGCCTCGGCCACCAGGATGGCGCCGGCGGCGATGATGGTCAGATCCTCACCGTCGATCAGCACCTTTCCACGGCCCAACTCAAAGGTCTCCGATGCATCGTAGATGCGGGTGATTGGCTTGCGGTGGAGGCGGAGATAGCTCGACCCGTAGCGGAAGGTGATTTCGGGCAGCAGTTTGCGCAGACTCACCGGATCGCTCGGTTCGCAGATGACGATCTTGGGGATGGTCCGCATCAGGCCAATGTCCTCAAAGGACATGTGGGTGCCGCCGTTGAACGCGGCTGCGACGCCCGGGTCGGTTCCGGTGAGCTTGACGTTGAGCCGCGCGTAGTTCGCAGAGATGAAAAACTGATCGAAGGTCCGCCGCGCCGCAAAACAGGTGAAGGTTGCGGGGAAGGGGATGAGTCCGACGGCCGACAGGCCGGCGGCTACGCCGACCATATTGGCTTCGGCCACGCCAACGTCGAAGGTGCGTTCCGGGTACGCCTTCTTGAAGCCGAGGGTCCCGTTTGCCTTCATGAGGTCGGCGTCCAGGACCACGATGCGTTCGTCTTCGGCAGCGATCGCAGTGAGGACATCGCCGTAGACGGCGCGCATCTCTTCGGGCTGGGGATCAGCGGGACGGGTGATATTCCATTTCATGCGGATGCCTCCTCGAGCTCACGCAGCGATGCGACCAGCTGTTCGGCCTGCTCGGCGCTGATGGGCATGTTGTGATTGTTGTAGTCGCCCTCGATACCGGGCAGGTCCTTTCCCTTGATGGTGTCGGCGATGATCATCGACGGCCGCTTCTCTTCGGCAAGCGCCTTCTGCAGCGCCTCATCCAGGGCGGCAAAGTCGTGGCCCGGCACCTGCTGCGCAAACCAGCCAAAGCTGGTCCATCGGTCGACCAGTTGATCGGTCTTCATGATGACGTCAATGGGGCCGTCGATCTGCATCTTGTTGTAGTCCGTGAACGCGACCAGGTTTCCGAGACCAAACATCGAGGCCGACATCGCCGCCTCCCAGGTCTGCCCCTCGTTGGTGTCGCCGTCGCCGATGAGTGCAAAGACCCGGCCGGGCAGTTTGCGCAGCCGGTGCCCCAGGGCTATTCCCACCGCCGCAGAGAGCCCCTGGCCGAGCGAGCCGGTGGTCATGTCGATGCCGGGGGTCCGGTTCATGTCACAGTGGCTCGGAAGATTGGTGCCGCCCTGATTGAGGGTCTGCAGCATCGCCGTGGGGAAGAATCCCTTGTCGGCGAGCACCGCGTAGAGCGCCGGTCCAGCATGGCCCTTGGACATAACAAACTTGTCGCGCGTTTCCAGCGCAGGATCGCGAGGGTCGATCTTCAGGTGGCGGTAATAGAGCAGAACCAGAACCTCGACAATCGACATCGACCCACCCACGTGACCGATCCCCAGATGGGCAATCTCTTCCACCGTGAGGCGTCGGATTTCCGCAGCCTTGCGCTGCAGGGAGCGAATTTCGCTACTGTTCATGAAAACTCCTTGATGGGGTTATATTACTTACGGAAACTAAGTAAAAGAATAGTAGCACGGCTTCCCGCATCTGTAAATAGGAGAAACCGCTGTACAGACGGGCGGTTCCGGGGTATGCTGGATAATCTTTCTTTTGGGAAGTAACTTTGGTCCGACAACCGCTGCGCAGTAACGACATCCGCGAGACCAACGAAAAGCTGGTCCTGAATCTCATCTTCCAGCATCAGCGGCTATCCCAGTCCCAGGTGGTGCAGCAAACCGGCCTCAAGGCTCCGACCGTCTACCGCATATTTGCCAAGCTGGAGGCCGAACAGCTGATCCAGCACTGCGAATCCTGTGCCGAGGACGACGCCGGCGCGGCCGGCGAGCGAAAGGGGCGGCGTCCGAGCTTCTTCTCGGTCAATCCTGACAGCGGATATGCGGTTGGCGTCGATTTTTCGATCCAGACCGCCTCGGTGATTGTGGTCAACTTCCGCAACGACGTTATCTACCACACGACCCGCGAGCTCGATCCCGCACCCCATTGCGATCACATTCTCGAAGCAATCGACGACATGATCCGCACGGCTATCTCCGAAAGCCGAATCAGCGCCGGTGAGCTGCTTGGGATCGGCGTTGCATCGCCGGGGATGATCGATACGGTCACCGGCGTGGTTCTGGAGTACGAGCGGATCGAAGGGCTCGCCGGGTTCAACCTCAAGGCTCACTTTGAGGATCGGTTTGGTGCGCCCGTGCTGGTGCACAACAACGCCTCGGTGGTAGCCTCGAGTTCGTACCACTACGGTGATGCGCGCGGACAGGACAGCCTGCTAGCGGTGCTGGTGCGGTCCGGCGTCGGTGGTGCGCTCGTCAATCAGGGTAAGATTTTCCTGAACGGTCACTCCACGGTTCTGGAGGTGGGGCGCACCGAAATCGAGCCCGGCGGTCGAAGCCTCGAGTCGGTGGTTTCGGAGCGTGCGGTGCTTGAGGTGCTGCAGGAGCGCTTCGGCGTCGGCACGTGGGATGAAGCAGAGGCGCGCCTGTCACCACAGGAGTTTGCCGACGCTCTGGAGTTCCCGCAGGCGGTCTTCGCGGCGGCGCTTCGCAACCTGGACCACCTATTTCATACCAAGGCGGTGCTGATCATTGCGCGGTACGCCTCGCTCGCGCGGCTCCTCGGTGACGTAGCCCGGCGCACGCTGCCCGAGCGCCACGTAATTTCGATTGTGTACGACCCGGTCCAGGCATGCTACGGCGCCACCGATCTGGTCTTCCAGCAGTTCTTCCAGGGCGCGTCCTGAGAGGTTGGTGATGCCCGACCGCGAGCCACGCTGTGATCCGTGGGACGCTGTTACCTCCCGCCGCGACATCCTCCAGCACGGGCATCGCTATCCGTTTCCCGAAACCGCGCATCGCGCTCCGTATCGGGCCAAACCGGCGAGTCAGGACGACGGTCCCCTGACGGGGATGTTCCTCGGGGGAATGGGGGCGCCGGTCTGTGGGCGAAACCTCGACGGCCGATTCTCGCGCTGGCACCTGCAGAACGGCCACCACGTGAACCAGACCATCGACGAAGCGTTTTTCACCGTCCGATGGAGCTCGTCGTCGGCCTCCGATGCGTTTCGCCTCGCCGAGTCGGGCACGAACGCGAGTTCCGGCAGTCGAGAGGTCTTCTCGCTCTTCCCCGTGATTCACGAAACCTATTCGCACGCCGACGTCCCGCTGGAGATTGCCGCCGAGTTCTTCTCTCCGATCATACCCGGCGATTCGGACGCCTCGAGTCTGCCGCTCTGGATCGCCTCGCTCACCGTGCGGAACGTTGGGAGCACCGAGGTGGACGTGGACGCCGCCTGCTTCTGGCCAAACCAGCTCGGCTGGCGCGTCCAGCAGATGCCGTCGGTCGACCGACCCGCACGCAGCTGGCCCTCCCAGACCCACTCGGGCAACACTGCTCGACTTGCGGAAGCGGGCGCCGGCGGAGTCTCGGTCCGTCAGCTGCGCCACCCCGAGCGGCCGGTAGTCGGTGACATGGAAGGGACGACCGTGCTCTGGGCCGGCCTCGGCGGGGATTCCAGCAGCCTGCCGGGGGTATCCGAGCCACGGGTGTCGTACGAGAGCTGCTTCAAGGCGGGACAGAATGCCATCGACCGGCCGCCCCATCAGCAGGGCCACACGGTGGCGTGGGCCGAGCACAATTTTCGCACCACCGGGCGCCTGCCTCAATCCAACCGCGAGTGGACCGCACACTGGGATGAGGCAATCGGTTCCGCCGCCAGCTGCGGGTGTACCCTGGCTCCCGGTGCATCGGCTCGCCTCGATTTCATCGTTGTGTTCGACTGGCCCCTCGTTCGATTCGGAAGTGGTCGAAGCTGGTATCGGCGGCACTGTCGGCTCTTTGGGCGCGAGGCAGGCCGCTCGCTGGAGATGATTGATCTCGCCCGCGCGCATATGGATGGCTGGCGTGAGACGATCGCCACATGGCACGCCGCGGTGATCGGCGGGGTGCGCGAGGCGCCGGGGCTTGCCGGTCTCATGATCAACGAGCTCTCCTTTCTGAACGGGGGCGGTACCGTCTGGGTGGACGGCTGCGTGGATCAGCGTGATCACGGAATTGAACCGCCGCTGCTCGGCGGCGGTGAGCACTTCGGCATCCTTGAGGGCTACGACATCGGGTATTGCTACTATAATACCAGCGACCTCTGGCCCTACGCGTGGTACGCGGTGGCCCGATGGTGGCCCGACGCCGCGCGGAACGTGTTTGGTGACCTGCTGTCCACGGTACCCATCGAACTCGCCGAAGAGAAATTGATCTACCGTACCGAAACCATGGCGCGGCTGACGGTGGCGGGCAAGATTCCTCACGATCTGGGCTCCGTGATGGAAGACCCGTGGCATCGCATCAACGGCTACCAGATGCGCGACAACTCCAACCTCTGGAAGGACCATAATCCTGCCTTCCTGCTCAGCCTCGCGCTGCATCACCGAGTCACCGGCCACCGTCTCAATGACACCGAATGGCGTACCGTCCGGGAGGCGGCGCTCTTCGCCCTGGCTCAGGCGGACCCCACCGTCGGGCTGCCGGTCCACGACGAGTTTGGCGACAGCACCTGGGACAACCTCGGTATCCGTGGTCGAGCCGCTTACAGTGGGAGCCTCACCATCGGTGCGCTCGCGGCCCTGGTTCGATGGTCGGAGGAGTTCTCCGATGGCGAGCTGGAGGCGGAGTGTCGCCGCAGGCTGCAGACCGCGCAGCACTCATTTGTGGATGCGCTCTGGACCGGCGAGTACTACCGCGTGAGCGACACCGGCAAATACGCCGACTGCATCATGGGAGACTCGGTGCTGGGGTTCTTTCTGGCGGACGCGGCGGGTCTTGGTGGTCTGATCTCCGATATCGACCGGGAGACCATACGCTCCCACCTGCGGGCCGCGCACCGCTACTGTTTCACGCAGTACGCCGACGGGCGGGTTGGCCCCCTACTGCTTGCGGCGAAGGGCCAGACCCGCTTCTCTGGTGACGGCGGTGACGAGCTTCAGGTCAACGAGGTAATCGTGGGATCGGCGTGGATGACCGCCGCAATGATGCGCTTCTATGGCCTGGATGCGGAGTCCCGCGAAATCTGCGACGCGATGGTCGGCATGCTCACCGGGCCCGCTGGCCTGCAGTTTCGCACACCGGCAGCGTGGGACGCCGAAGGACGGTTCCGCGCGCCCATGAATATGCGTCCGCTCGCGGTCTGGTTTCTGGATCTCGCAGCCGGATAAGCACAATTTTCGCACCACTTCACAGCACTTCACACTGACTAAAAAAAGAACAGCCGAATCGCCATCGCCAGGACCGCAACCGTCAGCACCAGCTTGATCCATCGATCGCCCTTGCTGACCGAGAACTGCGCGCCGAGCCACGCCCCGGTGGTACTGCCCGCAGCGAGTACCAGACCGGCCACCCAGTCGACCTGACCAAAATAGACAAACATCGCCAGTGCCGGGAAGGTGTAGATAAAGACCACCATGACTTTCAACGCGTTGGTCAGCACCAGCCCGGCGGAGCTCAGGCGGCTGCACGCGCCCATGATCAGGAACCCCACCCCGGCCTGGATGAAACCTCCGTAGATGCCAATCAGGAAAAAGGCTGGAATCAGCGCGCCCCACCGTTTGATCTCTTGGGCGCCCCCTTCCGGACGCTTCCCGCCGGTGAGCGTCAGGATCAGCACGATTACCATTACCCCGGCGAGAATCCGGTTGAAGAGGCCCGGCTCGATGTCAACGGCCACGCGGCTGCCGACGAGGGCGCCGGCGGAAGCGGCAATGCCCAGAATGATGCCTTCCCGCCACGGGAAAAACCCCTTCGCCCGGAAGCGATAGACCGCCATGCTGTTCTGACCTACCTGGGCGATTCGGTTGGTCCCGTTTGCCATTGCCGGGGGCATGCCCAGAAAGATCAGCACCGGCAGGGTGATCAGCGATCCACCGCCGGCCACTACGTTGATGAATCCGGCGGCGGTACCTGCCAGCGCAATCAGCGGCAGCGCCGCGAGTGAGAGTTCCATTCACTCCTCCGTGATCACAACCCGGTTGCGGCCGGACTGCTTCGCCTGATACATCGCGTCGTCCGCCCGCTTGATCGCAGACGGGGCACTCTCATGAGCGCCCGCTTGTGCCACGCCAAAGCTGCACGTGACCTGTCGTCCAATGCCGAAATCGTACTCGGCCACACGGTTTCGAATTCGTTCGGCCACCGCCGCAAGCGTCCCGTCGGAGGTCTCCGGGGCCACCACAATGAACTCTTCTCCGCCCCAGCGTGCAAACCAATCCTCTTCTCGCACGGAAGAACGCACGATCTCGCTGAACTGAATGAGCACCCGGTCTCCAGCCTCGTGGCCGAGGTCGTCGTTCACGCTCTTGAAGTGGTCGAGATCCATCATCATGACCGAAAATGGTTTGGAACTCCTCCTCCCGGTGTCGCTGAACGCGTGCTCGATGAGCTCTTCAATTCGGCGCCGGTTCATGGCGCCGGTCAGCGTATCGGTTGAGGCGAGGGAGGCGAGCCGCTTCAGCTCACGGATTTCCCGGGCGATGACTACCGATCCAACCGGATCGCGCAGCGAATCGTGCACCACCGTGGCGGTTACCGTGCAGGGGATGGTCCCGCCCGACGCGGTATGCATCAGGACTTCCGTTCGTTCTGTCGCGGGCCACTCTTGTGGCGCCCCATCCCGGAGAACCTCAGCGATGTCCGTGACGGTGTGTGCGGCAAGGGAGGTCCCCCCGGCGAACAGTGATCCCACGGGCCGGCCGACCAGCTGAGCCGGATCGTATCCCAGCAGGGTGTGCGTCACCGGATTTGCGGCCTGAATCGTTCCGTCGTTGGACAGCAGGAGGCAGACATCCGACATGGAGTTTACGATGATGTCGGCGGCAATCCGGGGAGAGACGGTGAAGACCGGGTATCGGTTGAGCAGGCTTCCGACAACCACCAGCCATGCGGCAATGAAGACCTGGGCCGACGGCGGAAGGGTGGCCACCCCCATGATCGGAAGCGTCAGGTGAAAGACCACTACGAGCAGGACCACTCCCGTCAACGGGTAGGTGAGCAGTGCGGCGTGCAGCCGTGCGCGGTTGGTCCGGCACCGGCGGCGGATCGCCACCCCAAAATAGAGAAACGCCGCCAGTGCCGCGACCGTCAGCGCCACAAAAATGTAGTTCGCCGGCGCGCTCGCGTCCATGATCTCTCTCCATCCAAAGGGCGTTCGTTCGAATCCAATCGCCAGCATGGTTCCGGAAAAGACACCAACCCAGACGTAGGGGGTAGGCAGGAAGATCAGCATCTCCACCGTGCGGTTGCGGTTGGTTCCCAGATAGGTCACGTACGACCGGTACCCGTAGTAGAGGGCGAGCGACGGGCTGAGCCCCCAGCCGATCGAACTCAAGCGATAGACCATCGCGACAACGTCGGGATCCGGGACAATTGCCATCACCGCGTAGGAAAGATTCCATGCTGCGGTTGTGACGCAGAACGCCACGAATACGCGCACCAGCGGTTCCGAGCGGTCCTGAGTAATCAGCGTAGAGACGATGGTAACGGCAAGCATGCCGGCCGAGAAGGCGTAGGTGAGTGCGAAGAGATACTCCATAGGTTTCGCCCGGAGTGTACACGGATTCCGTGGTGGGGAAAAAGCCTGCGCTGCGCGTTCCGGATCATCCGGATCCGGGATCACTCGGCGGCACGTATACCCACGAAAGCACCGCCTCAGTGCCCGAGTCCGGCTTCGAAGTGATCGAGATCGAACCACGGAGCTGTTCGGCGAAGAGGCGAACCAGCATCAGTCCAAAGCTGTCCGTGGTATCGGGTGTGATGTCCGGGGCAAACCCGACGCCATCGTCTGAGACGCTCAAGGTAGCGCAGTCCGCGGTGACGGTGAACCGGACGCGAATCGTTCCCGTCTCGGAGCGACCGACAAACGCGTACTTCATGGCATTGGTCAGCAGCTCGGTGAGAATGACACCAACGGCAAACGCCCGGTCTGCGCACAACGGTACGTCTTGAATCTCGAAATCAATTCGTGGAGCGCGTTCTCCCGCATGGGCGGCGCTGATTTCGTCGATCAGCCCGCCGAGGTAACCGTGGGCCGATACCGATTCACCGGTTTGCGTGGTCAGCAGCTTTTCGTAGAGGACGCGGATGCTGCGCACGCGCGACAAGACATCGTTCAGTGCGGCGATGGTCTCGGGGTTCTGGACGGAATCAATCTGCAGCGACACGAACCCTTCGACGGTGGCAAAGTTGTTTTTGATCCGGTGCTGCACCTCTTTCAGCACGGCGTGTGTCTCTGCCACCTGCGCCTCCAGAGCCCGTTCCGCCTCTTTACGGTGGGTGATGTCGCGTATCGCCCCCACCCGCAGATCTTCGCCGCTCACGGTGATATTGCGCGCCTCGATCTCGACGGGGACCACTCGGCCGTCCTTGTGCATCAGTCGCGCTTCGTATCGTTCCATACTCGCCTTGGAAACCTTCTCGCGAATCATCGGCAGGTCGGCAGGGTGAAAGAGTCGGTACACACCGTTTCCGATCAGTTCGTGCTCCTCGTATCCTGAAATCCGACAGAGCGCGGGATTGACGTCAACCGCGACTCCCTGCCGATGGATTACCAGCCCCTCGAGGGTGAGGTCTGCAAGCACACGGTACCGCGCCTCGCTGTCGCGCTGTTTCTGCTCCATCATCTTGCGGCTCGATATGTCACGGGCGCATACCACGGCAAACTGCGGTCTGCCCTCATCATCGAAGACGACCTTCCCCGAGCTCTCGCACCACCGATAGTTGCCGTCGGCAAACCTCATGCGAAACTCAACGAAGGCCGTCTCACCGCTCCGCGAGATCTCCGCCAGCTTCTGCTGAATCGGAGGCAGGTCCTTGGGATGAACCAGATCGAAGACACTTCTTCCGATGAGGCCAGCGGGTTCGTATCCGAGCTGGCGGTGAGACTCAGTCACGTAGAGCCGAGTTCCGGTCATGTCGACCAGCGCGACCATGTCGACGATGTTCTCCGAGATCATGCGCAGTCGCTCTGCAGCATCCCGGCGCTGCTCGCTCTCGGCGGCAAGGTGTCGGTGTGCCTCAAACAGCTGCAGGGCGATACTGATCGACTGCAGCAGAACGAAGCCTCCCGACTCCTTGACCACGTACCCGTAGCCGCTGATACCTTTGACCTTGGCGACGGTTTCCTGCTCGGTATGACTGGTCAGGAATACAATGGGAACCGAACGGGATCGTAGAATCTCCTGCGCCGCCAACGTTCCGTCGATTCCCGGCCCCAGATCAATGTCCATGAGGATCAGGTCGATTTCGCTCGAGCCCAGTGCGAGCTCAACAGCGCGCTCGCCGCTCTCCGCGATCGTCACGCGGTAGCCGTGGGCTTCCAGCGTCTTGCGTTCGACTATCGCGGTGACGGGTTCATCTTCTACGAGCAGGATCGTGCGGGGATTTTCGTTCATTCGGCTTCGTCGCCTTATCTGCCGGTGCTGTCTCGCGTGTCGCCATCTGCGCACACCGAATCAACACCATTATAACTAATTTAGGATGCTATTTCAAATACATCGATTATCAATATTTAGTGATTGTACCACGGGCAGTTGGTGAGCGCAAGTGTCCGAGCGTGCGTGACCATCGGGAGAGCTTCGTGTTACCATGGCACGATGAACCGACGCTCAGATAAAGGAGTATCAATTAAATGGACAACGTTTTCGATTTTGCGGCCGACGAGTTTGATCCGGGTAAGAGTGTATTCACGTTTCGCAACAGTGCAACAAACGAGGCAGTGATGATCAGGGTGCCGGCGATCGAGTCGGTTCTGATTGACACCGAGTCGCTGCGCATATGTACCGAATCGATGCGGTACCGCTTTTCGCTCGCCGGGCTGGACGCTGAAGGGAACGCGGCAATCGGGCTGCTGAATACGATACAGAGCCAACTGCGCTGAGGGCTCAGCGGGCGGAGCGTGCGATATGCACATTGTCTACTACTGCGCCGCGGTGACCGGATCGGGTCACACGGTCCGCGGAGTCGCCATCCACAACGCCCTCGTGCGAACGGGCGTTCCCTGCGAGTTCACCATGGTGGGGACGATGGGCATGCCGGAGCTCGCGCGCGGCCGGGGTATCGCGGTTGTGGAGCTGGAGCACGAAACCTTCGAGACGCTCGACCCGGACCGCTATCGAGAGTCAGTCACCTTTCGGACCTTGCTGGAGCTCAACCCGGACATTCTCATCGTGGACCTTGCGTGGTTTGCCACGCATCGGCTCGTCGCGGATCTGCGAGCAACGACGGTGCTTCTGGTGCGGCAGGTGTCCAAGGATTTCTTCTCGTACGAGTACGACGGCACCGCCGTGTATTTTGACCCGACCGCCTTCGACCGGGTGATCAGAATAGAGCCGTGCGATCTGCCGTTTCACGCCCAGACCATCAACCCGATCGTAATCCGCAATCCGTCGGAGATTTTCAGCCGCGCCGACGCAGCATCGACGCTCGGTCTGGATCCGGCACGACCAACCGCCCTCATCGCTACCAACGGCAAGCTGGGTGAGTACGAAGAGCTCATCCAGACCTACTCCTATCTTGACGACGAGTTCCAGCTGATCCGCACCTCAAACCACCACGGAGGGATCTTTCCCATTGTGGACTTCTTCAACGCGGTTGATCTGGTGGTCTGCTCCGGCGGGTACAACGCCTTCTGGGAGGCGCTCTTCTTCGGCAAGGATGCCGTCTTCGTCCCCCACGCCCGCCGTTTCGAAAGCCAGGCTCAGCGCATCAACCGGTGCCAGGACTACCGCTTCACCGGCAACGGCGCCGATCAGCTGGTGGGGATGCTGGTGGGGTAGGCTCAGGGCGAGCCGGCAGGGGGCGCCGAGGCCTTGAGAAAGACGCAGAAAAAACTTGCAATATTGCGCGCTATCTTGTATCATTTTTGTATAATATCTTAATTTCATCGAGCGGTCATTTTGAAATATGGCATGAACAATGGCGATCAGTTGCAAAAAAGGAGCGGTACCGGGAACCAAAGGGTGACTCCGGTTGCCGCTCAGATACTGCTCGTCGCTGTATGCTTCCTGGTATTCAGTGCCGCCGTGCTCCCGGCGGAGGTTGGCGAGAATTGGCAGGGTGCCGAACTCTTTGAGGAACACGGGACCATCAAGCTGATCATCGATCCCGCCAACGGCGCCATTGTCGGCGCCAACCGCGCTGCGCGGGAGTTCTACGGGTACCCATCTCTTCTGGACATGGTGATCGGCGAGATTAATCTTCTGACTGATGCGGAAGTCGCCCACGAAATGCGACTCGCCGCTTCCGAAGAGCGCAACTATTTCCTGTTCCGCCACGCAACCCGCGATCGGGGTGTCCGCGATGTTGAGGTCTACAGTTTTCCCGTGGTCATTGGGGGCACAACCTACCTCTACTCAATTATCTTCGACATTACCGACCGACTCGTCGCACAGCAGCAGGTGCGGACCTACGAAATCAGAACGCTGGCGGGGTTCGCGGCGGCACTGTTGGCCGGACTCCTGGTTCTTCTCTGGTGGATTGTGCGAACCCGAAACCGATTACGTATCACCAGCACCTCTCTTGCGGAGACCGAAGCGGTATACCGCTCCTACGTGAATGGGGCTCCATTGGGTATCTTTGTCGTTGACCAAACCGCGCGATGCCGGGAAGTGAATCCGGAAGCGTGTCGAATCACTGGATACTCTCCGGATGAGCTGATCGGGATGACGGTCGCAGAGATTGTTCTTCCCGCGCACCGGAGGGTAGCCGCGGGCCATTTCCGTACGCTGTTGGCGGAGGGACGAGCTTCCAGCGAGCTGGCCTTCGTCACCCGTGCGGGGGAGACGCGATGGTGTAACCTTGTCTCCACGGCTGTTTCCCCGAGCCAGTTCCTTGGGTTCGCGGAGGACATCACCCAGCGGAAGACCGAAGAGCAGGCCCGTCTTCAACTCGTTACCGCGGCAACGGATTTGCAAACCTGTACGTCCGAGACCGTCGACTACGCCGGCATCGCGGAGACCGCGAAAGACCTGTCGGGAGCGTCGTGCGCTGCGCTCAATCTGTTTGATCCAGACGGGATGGGTTTCACGACTTCCGCAGTGGCCGGGCTTCCCCACTCTATCCGGCAAGCCGGCGAGCTGTTTGGATTCCCGCTTGAGGGTCGCCATTGGAATTACGATCCGTCTCGCGAAGCCGCCCTCGGGGACAACCGGACAACGGTGTTCCCGTCGCTCGGCGCCCTTACCTCCAGCAGTTTCTCCGCATCCCTGGCGGACGGAGTAGCACGAGTATTCGACCTCGGCGAGGTTGTGATCACCCGGATTACCAACGCTGCAGGTACGCTCGGCGACTTCACCCTGCTGTTTTCCCGTGGGCAACACCTGAAGCGCCGCGATCTGCTGGAGGTGTTTGCGGGGATGGTGGGAGCGACGTTGGCGCGAATGCAAACCGAGAAGCAGAACGCACGACTGGTCGGGGAGAAGGAGACGTTGCTCAAGGAAGTGCAGCACCGGATCAAGAACAACATGGGCACCATGAGCAGCCTGCTCTCGCTGCAGGCGCACGAGGTCCGTGGAACTCGCGTTGCAGAGGAAGTGCTCAACGATGTACGCAGCAGGTTTCGCAGCATGGAAGTCCTCTACGACCGGCTCTATCGGGCCGATGCGCCCGGGAGCGGCTCACTCGCTGAATACCTGAAGACACTGGTCAGGCAGGTGGTGAGCATATTCCCCGGTGCCGAGCGGGTTCGGGTAACGGTTTCATCGGACGGGGATTCCTGCGGTCTTGTCGATACGGATACGAGCGATACGTCGGGGCAGTGCGTCCTGGACGTGAAGCGGCTCTCGACGGTGGGACTGATCGTCAACGAGCTGCTGACCAACGCGATGAAGTATGCCTTCCCGCCGGAAGCACAACCGGTTGATGCCAGCATTGACCCGCCGAGCCTTGTGGTCACGACGGCGTGTCGGGACGAGGCGATCGAAATCCGCGTACAGGACAACGGTCCAGGCCTGCCTGACTCATTCGATCCGGACGCCCCGGCTGGATTCGGCATGACGATGGTGCAGGCGATGGTCGCACAGCTGAACGGAACCATCCGGTACGAATCATCACACGATCCGGACTCTCACGGAACCCGGGTAGTGGTGTCGTTCCCGCGAGAGATCTCGCAGGAGCGCGCGCGGCGGTGATTCCGGTTGGTCACGAGCACGTTGGTGTCAACAAACGCCGTATCGCTCATGCAGGGTGTCTCGCGTGGGGTACGGCGTATTCTGCGATCGCAGGGGGCGGCCCGGCCTGCTCAGGAATCGCTCCTGCGCCCGGTCGTACTCGCTGTCCTGTGCCATCTGTTTCGCAAGCTGATCGGCGAGAAGCCGCGAAACGCTCGTGTCGTTCTCGGCTGCTTTGATGCGCGCCCAACGTGCCACGTTTTCATCAAGCACGTTTTCATCAAGAGCGATGGTAATGTTGCGCCTCTTCACGAAAACAGTGTAACACGGAAGTCGTGTGAAAACGAGCTTTCTTGGAACTTGCAGTGACCGGAGGGGCCAGCCCGACGAGCATGCGCCGGCCGTGATTGGAGAACACCCGGACTCACCGGACAAAATCGGGAGGCTTCCGGTAGATCCGGGTCTCATACTCCGCCTGCGTGCACGGCTGAAAGACTTCGAGGAAATGAACCGTCTCCCCCTGCGATGAGAACGCAACGCCCTGTTCGGCGAGCACCCACAGATGAGCCAGTTTGCCGGCCGGGAGCTGGAGAGCAACGATTGCTCCCGGGCATCGGAATCAATGCGATTCTTCATGGGGATAGTGTAATGCGGATGCCGGGTAACGGCGATTGGCTTTGAAGAAGTCCGCTCCCCACCACCTCCTTATCAATCCCGAGCAAATCCGCTACATTCCCCACGGTGGCAATAATCAGCATTCACGAGGCGACGGTCCGGTTTGGCGGACCGCCGGTTCTCGACGGAATTTCCCTGCACGTTGAATCAGGCGACCGCATCTGCCTCCTTGGCAGAAACGGCGCCGGCAAGTCTACGCTCCTGCGCCTCATGGCGGGTACTGCAGTGCCCGACGAGGGCGCGGTTGCGATCTCGAACGCGATTCATGTTGAGCTTCTGGGGCAGGGCACCGTGGCCGACTTCAACGGATCCGCGCTTGATTACTGCACGCAGCGAGCCGTTTCTGCAGTGGATGCAGAAAAGATTCTTACGAAGCTCGGCTCCGATCCGCACGCGCTGTTTGGAACCCTCTCGGGAGGGGGGCGGCGGCGGGTCATGCTTGCAGCCGCCCTTGCGGCTCAGGCGGACGTGCTGCTTCTCGATGAGCCGACCAATCATCTCGACACTGAGGCCGTGCTCTGGCTCGAAGAATTCCTGCGGCGAAGTGTCGGATCGCTCGTCCTGGTAACCCATGATCGGGCGTTTGCGCGTGCCGTGTCGAATCGCGTGGTGGAGATAGACCGCGGGGAGGTGTTCAGCTTCTCCGTCGGCTTCGATGAGTTCACCCAGAAACGCGATGAGCTTCTGGCGACGGAACAGAAGCAGCGCCGGACGTTTGACAAGAAGCTCGCCGCCGAAGAGGCGTGGCTCAGACGGGGAGTCAAGGCGAGGAGGACCCGGGACGAAGGGCGCGTGCGCGACCTGTTGCGCATGCGCGAGGAGTACGCCGCGCGCAGAACCCGGGCGGGGCAGGGACGGATCACCGTCGAACGCGCGGGCAAGTCCGGGAAACTCGTGGTGGAAGCGACGGAAATTTCGTTCGCATACCCGGGGGCTGATCCCATCATCAACGACTTCTCAACCACGATCATGCGCGGAGACCGGATCGGGGTTGTTGGACCCAACGGCGCGGGCAAGACAACGCTCATCAAGCTGCTGCTGGGCGAACTGGCGCCGCTCTCCGGTACCGTTCGCAGAGGAGCGAACGTCGCTCCGCTCTACTTCGACCAAATCCGCGAGACCCTCGATCCGGGAAAAAGCGTCATCGAGAATATCACCGGCGGCGACGACACCGTGGTGATTGGCGGGCGCTCGAAACACATCAACGCCTACCTTGCAGACTTTCTCTTTGAGCCCGAACGCGCACGGATGGATGTGGGCTATCTCTCCGGCGGAGAGCAGAACCGCGTGATGCTCGCGAAACTCTTCACCCAGCCGTCCAACGTGCTTGTCATGGACGAGCCCACCAACGACCTCGACCTCGAGACGCTCGATCTGCTCGAACAGCTCGTGCTCGACTATGAGGGAACGGTGATCGTGGTGAGCCACGACCGGGAGTTCCTGGACAATGTGGCCACGAGCTCCCTGATCTTTACGCGCTCCGGCGAGATCCTCGAGCTTCCCGGAGGCTACTCCGACTGGAGTGAGCATATTGCCGAGCGGGAGCGTGCGACTCTGGAGGCTGCCGCACAGGGGGAAGCGAAGAGACGAGCCGCGTCGGCCCCCGGCGAGAAGGCCGAGAAGTCGCGGAACCGCGAGCGCAAACTCAGCTACAAGGAGACCCGCGAGCTCGACGCGCTCCCCGAGCTGATCGCGGCAACCGAGGCTCGCATCATCAACCTGCAACACGAACTCGCCGACCCCGCGCTCTACCAGGGCGGCGGCAGCGAGGTGGCCCGGATCACCCGGGAGCTTGCGGCTGAGCAGGAGAAGCTCGTCGCGCAATACGCCCGATGGGAGGAGCTGGAGGCGCTGCAGGCCGACTCGGCGTAGCCGCCCTCCGTCGCATACGGCGGAAGGGATGCGATCGCTCTGATCATGGAAGATCGATTGGAAGATGGCCTCCGGGGCCTCGGCGCGCAATAGTCTCGGTTTTCTGCTTCGATTCCTTCGCTATTCCTCCCCCGGACCCCGACGATCGAGCTTCCGGCGGCTCGTGAGACGTTTCTGTGTCAAGCGTTTTTCACGCGCGGCGCGGCTCGGGCGGGTTGCGCGACGCCGGCGCACTGGACGACGCGCCGAATCGATCAGTTCGACCGCGCGAGAAAGCGCGAGCCCACGGTTTTTCTCACGGCTTCGAGTCTCACCGCAGTGGATCACCAGTTCGCCTTCCAGATTGATGCGGTTCGTGAGAATGGAGCGAACCCGGACGGATTCGCCCTCAGACAAGTCGAGTTTGGAAACCGGAATCCGCAGCGTAACACGGGTATTGAC
>REDM01000230.1 GCA_007693485.1 Spirochaetaceae bacterium | reverse complement strand
CCATCCCCGGTGACGCCGAGTTCGGTTTGCGGTAGTATCGTCGCATGACACCCGACGCCATCGCCGGCCTGCTGCAGCGACAGCGGACCACCTTCCACAGTGGAGCGACCCGCTCCGTCGCAGCGCGCAGAGCCCTGCTCGACCTTCTGGACGCGGCAATCCGCCGCCACGAGGCAGCGCTCTTTGCCGCGCTGAAACAGGACCTGGGCAAAAGCGATTTCGAGGCCTACACCACCGAGGTGGGACTCGTCTACAAGGAAATCAAACACGCCCGAAAACGACTCGCCCGATGGAGCAGACCCCGGCGAGCCCGAACCGACCTTCACAACCTTCCCGGCTCGAGCCGCCTCTACCCCGAACCCTACGGGGTCTGTCTGATCATCGCGCCGTGGAACTATCCGGTGCAGCTGCTGCTCTCTCCGCTGGTGGGCGCGATTGCCGCCGGCAACACCGCGGTGGTCAAACCGTCGGAAGTGGCCGCGGCAACTGCCGCCGCCCTGCAGGCGATGTTCGACGACTGCTTCGACCCCGCACTGGTGGCCGCTGTCTGCGGAGACGCCGAGTTCACCTCGCGTCTGCTCGATGAGCCGTGTGACAAGATCTTCTTCACCGGCTCGGTGCCGGTTGGCCGAATTGTGATGGAGAAGGCCGCCCGTCGCCTCACGCCGGTTACCCTGGAGCTTGGCGGCAAAAGTCCGGTGATCGTGGACCACAGCGCCAACCTCGGTTACACCGCGCGCAAGATCGTCTGGGGGAAGTACCTCAACGCCGGACAAACCTGCGTCGCGCCCGACTACCTCCTGGTGGAAGGCGCGGACCGCGCTGCCGAGCTGGTAGCGCTGATGCGGACGACCATCACCGAGTTCTACGGAACCGACCCACTCGCGGCCGAGGAGGGATCGCGCATCATCAACGGGCGCCACTTCCAGCGCCTGACCGCCATGCTCGGCGATGGGGACACCTCGATCCTCGGCGGCCGCAGGGACGCGGCCCGCTGCCGTATCGAACCCACCATCATCTTTCCGGCCGATCCCGCCCATCCGTCCATGACGGATGAGATTTTTGGTCCCATCCTTCCCGTGATTCCGCGGGACAGCTTTGACGACTGCATCGCCTTTGCCCGCGAGCGCCCCAAACCGCTGGCTGCCTACCTTTTCTCCGAATCGCGCGCAAACCGTGCCCGCTTCCTGAGCGAGGTATCCTGCGGCGGCGGGGGCATCAATTCGGTGGTACTCCACGTTGCATCGACCCACCTCCCCTTTGGTGGTGTGGGTCCAAGCGGACTTGGCTCCTACCACGGCAAGGCGAGCTTTGACGCATTCACCCACTGGAAAGGCTTCCTGCAGCAATCGAGCCGCTTCGAACTGAAGATCGCCTACCCCGGACGCGAGCCGAGCGTCTCTGCGGTCCGCAAACTGATGGGATGACGATGGCGCTGCATCCCAAGCCCGCCGGAGCATTCCGTCTCCTGCATACGGCCGACTGGCACCTTGGCAAACTCCTGAACGATCGCTCGCGCGAGGAGGAGCATCGCCGGTTCCTGCTCTGGCTGATTGATGCCGTGCAGGATCACCAGGTGGATGTGATCCTTGTGGCCGGAGACGTCTTTGACACTGCCAACCCGCCCAACAGCGCCCTCGAACAGTACTACAGCTTTGTGGCGGCGCTGCACCGCGCCGGTGGGTGCTCGCTGGTGGTGATCGCGGGGAACCACGACTCTGCAGCCCAGCTCGAGGCGCCCCGACGCGCGCTTCAGTCGCTGGGCGCATACGTCGTGGGCGCTCTTCCCGTTGCACCCGAAGAACGGCTGATTCCCCTTCCGTCCGCCGACGCTCCCCGCGTGGTGGTAGCCGCGGTTCCATTCCTGCGCGACCGCGACCTGCGCATCGGTCGTGCCGGCGAAACCTACGACGATATTCAGACCCAGCTGGTGCAGGGAATCGAACGCGTCTACACCGAGACCGCCTCCGCGTACCGCGAGCGGTTTGCCGCCACGGGCGCCCCTCTCTTGGGAATGGGCCACCTTACGGTCCTCGGCGCCGCGCCCAGCGACAGCGAGCGGGCCATCCACATCGGAGGGCTCGGCAGCGTACCCTCCAACCGTTTTCCCGATGACTTCGCCGCGATTCTCCTCGGCCACCTCCACCGGCCGCAGAATCCCGGCGGCGCCAACTCCGCCTGTTCGGTCTGGTACTCGGGATCCCCCATTCCGCTCAGCTTCAGCGAAGCGGAAGACCAGAAGCAGGTGCTGATTCTTGACGTGAACCCGCAGGGTTCCGGAGAACTGTGGGGAACGACGAGCGTCACTCCGCTGCCAACTCCGGCCACGCGCCGCCTCGTCCAGCTTCGCACCGCCGCCGGTCGCATCGAAGAGACGCTTGCCGCATTTGACCCCAACACCGCCGAGCTGCCGACGTGGGTTGAGGTGATCGTCTCCGAGGCGTCTACCGTCGACGACCTTTCCGCCCGGGTGACCGAGGCCGCAGCGGGGCTGCCTTTCGAGGTGGTCCGCGTCGTGCGGGCAGATCGCCTTGTGCCGGACGCTGCGGAACGCGACACCTCCGGACTCAGCGATGCCGAGGTGATCGAGAGCCTGACCGACGACCCCCGCCGCGTATTCGAAGAACTGCTCACCCGAGAGACCTCCCTCGAACCGGCACGCGCCGAGTCGCTGCGCACCGCGTTCGCGCGGCTGCTCGACCGCTACCACCAGCAGCAGGAATCGGGAGCGACTCGATGAGGATTCTCCGTATCGCCCTGGAGAACCTCAATTCACTGCGCGGACTCCACGAGGTTCGCCTTGATACCGAGCCGCTCGATGGGGCGGGGCTCTTCGCGATTACCGGCCCCACCGGCGCCGGAAAGTCGACCCTGCTCGACGCGGTGACGCTTGCGCTCTACGGGCGCGCCGCTCGCTACGGTTCCGCCCCAAGCCCCGCCGATGTCATGAGCCGCCACTGCGGAAGCTGTTCGGCCGAGGTAGACTTTGAAGTTGCCGGCGCTCGCTACCGGGCGGTCTGGAACCTGCGACGCGCACGGGAAAAACCCGACGGCAATGTGCAGCCGGCCCAGCGCTACATCTACGACGCCCAGGACCGACCGCTGACGCAGAAGATCGGCGAATCCGAGCGAAAGATCGAGCAGCTCATCGGACTCGACTATCCGCGCTTCCTGCGGAGCGTCCTGCTTGCTCAGGGTGAGTTCGCGCAGTTTCTCAAGGCCAAACCCACCGAACGGGCCGAACTGCTCGAAAGCCTCACGGGAACCGACATCTACTCCGAGCTCGGTGTCCTTGCCCACACCACCTTCGCCGATGCACGAAACCGGATGCAGCACGCCGAGATGCAGCTCGCACAGATTTCGGTCATGGAGCCGTCAGAGCGCACAGAACTCGAAATCCGGCTCGCCGCCACCGTCCGGGAGCTGCGGGCCATCGAAGCAGAGTTGAAGAAGGGTACCGAAGTCATTGAGCGCATCGGGCGGCTGCGTGAAGCGCAGCGCCAGGAGAACGAGGCGTCCGCGGAGCTCGCCCGGATCAAGCGGGAAGCAGCCGAGCGCGAAACAGACCGCGATCGATACGAGCGCCACCTTCGGGTGGAGCCCGCCCTCGAGCAGATTACCCGATTTGACTCGGCACACGCCCACGCTGCCGCGGCCGCTGCCGAGCGTGATCGCGCCGCGAACGCACTGCGCGCTGCGCGGGACCAACTGCACCACAGCGCAGCGCTCCACGCGGCGGTGATCGAGCGCGACCTGCGTGAGGCGACATCTGCCGAGACGGTCGCATCCGATGCCGTCCGGCAGGCGGAGCAACACATCGTCAAGGTAGAGAAGGAGCTCGAGTCGCGACGCGCCGACCAGCCACTGTTTAACGTGTACACCGAGATTACCTCGGCGGTTTCCACTCTGCGCGAAGCGCGATCGGCGCTCGCGTCGCGCCATACCGAGTGGGTGGAGACGTGCGGCAGGTCCGAAGACGCAACGGCAGACCTTGACCAAACCGCAGCCGAGGCGATGATCGCCACGGCACGAAGCACGGCGGAGCAGCAGATCGCTGCAGCACAGACCGCGCGTGCGGCGGCGCAGGAGCTCGCTCGTCTCGCCCGGCACCACCTTCGCTCCGCGCAGCTCGTGGCCGATCTCACCCAGCACCGCACCCACCTTGAACCGGGACAGCCGTGCCCGCTCTGCGGAGCGACGGATCATCCCTGGGCCGAACAGCTTCCCGACGAACCCACCCTCGCCGACCTCGCCGCCATCCTCGAAGAGCACGAAGAAACCGTCCGCCGGTCGGAAGACGAACTGCGGCGAGTCACTGCGGCGCAGAAACAGCTCGACAGCGCCGCGGAGGCGCTTGTTGGCGCCATCGGCGCACGAGATAGAGCCGTTGCCACGGTCTCTCAAACCCTGACCGGCTTCGCGCTTGACCTTCCCGCCGCCGGAGAGGAAACCTCCTTTCTGACCGACCTGCGCGCCCGCGCGTCCCGCTATCGAGAACTCACCGATGAGCGCAGCGCAGCCGAAACCCGATTGCGAGACGCGCGTGCGGAACGGGAACGGCACCAGCGTACCATCGCCGAGCTGACGGAAGCGGCCACCGAGCCCGGGCAGGCGACCGAAGCGCTCGACGAAACCAATTCCCCTTCCGACGGTTCCGCGCGGGAATCATCGTCAGAATCATCGGCCGGATCAACGTCCCTGTCCGACGCGCGCACCGGCTTCCGCAGCGCCCTGCAGCAGCTGCACACCGCCGAGGCAATTGCCGAGAAGCGCGCAGAGGACGCTCAGCATGCCACCCGGAACGCGGAAGCAGAACAGCAACGGCTCCTTCCCCTGGTGACGGCCGCGGGCTTTGATACCGTTGCGGCGATGCGCGCGGCCCGAATGCCCGAGGCCGAGGCGAAGAGCTTCACTCAGTGGCTGCGCACGATCGAGAAACGGCAACAGAGCGCAGAGGTGCTGCTCGAGCGGGCGGGAGCCGAAGTGCGCACCCTCGAAGAAGCCGGTACACCACGCGGCGACGATGCCGAGGCGGCACAGCGCGCGCAGGATGAGCGCACCGATCGGCGGGACACACTGATCGAGGATCGAACCAGTATCACCCGCACGCTCGACGACGACACCAAAAACCGCAGTCTGCGCGAACAGCGCGCGCAGGAGCTCGACGAGATCAAGAAAGAGCACACGGTCTGGTCCGAGCTCTCACGGCTGATTGGCTCACACGATGGCAGCAAGTTCCGCTCCTTCGCACAGTCGATCTCGCTGGACGTGCTCGTCCGCCACGCAAACCGCCACCTTGCTCAGTTGAGCGACCGATACCGGATGGTGCGCGACGGGAGTGCGGAGCTCGCCCTTCAGATCGAGGATCTGCACCAGGCGGCAACCCGGCGCCCCATGGAGAGCCTTTCCGGCGGCGAGAGTTTCCTGGCGAGCCTCGCGCTCGCGCTGGGCCTCTCCGACCTTGCCGGGCGATCGGTTCGCATCGATTCGCTCTTCATCGACGAGGGCTTTGGTTCGCTCGATCCCGACACGCTCGATATTGCGATCTCCGCGCTCGAAAGCCTGCGGCAGAACAGAAAGACCGTGGGGGTAATCTCGCACGTCGGTCTGCTGAAGGAACGAATCGGAACCCAGATTGTGGTGGAGAAGCTCGCCGGTGGGGTCAGCCGGCTGCGGGTGGTGGGATGAAGAACGTCCTCCTGCTTTCCATCAACGCCCGGTTCAGCCATGCAAACCTCGCGCTGCACTACCTGCGCAACGAACTTCGCGCTGAGGGCCTTGAGCCAATCATGCTCGAGTGCGAGATCAACCAGCGACGCCAGGAGATCCTGCAGCGTATATCCGCGCACGCACCGCATGTCATTCTGATTTCGGTCTACGTCTGGAACGCCCTTCTGGTGTCGCTCCTGCTGCCCGACCTGCGCGCCCTGCTACCCGGAGTTCGCCTCGTGATCGGCGGGCCCGAGGTCTCCTGGACGGCCGAAGAGTGGCTGGAGCATCACCCGGGGATTGACGTCGTGATCAGCGGCCCCGGAGAGGCGGCGGTTCGCCTGCTTGCGCGAAACGGGTTTGAAAGCCCGTCCCGCGTACTGAGCGCAGCCAACCCGCCCTTCTCGGAGATCCCCTTTCCCTACACGGACGAGGATTTCCCGCGGCTGCACCATCGCTACGTCTACTACGAGTCGAGCCGCGGCTGTCCCTGCTCGTGCAGCTACTGTATCTCCGGCCGCGCAGACCAGCGCCCCGATTACCGCAGCGCGGAGCAGACCATCGCGGAGTTGGGGATCATCATCGAGCAGACCCGGAACTTCCCCGCGCCGCCGATTGTGAAACTGGTCGATCGCACCTTCAACGCTCAGCCTGCCCGCGCCCGGGAGATCTGGGCCTTCCTTGCAGAGGCGGACACGGACGCCACCTTCCACTGCGAAATCCATCCCGCATTCCTGCAGTCCGAAGACCTCGCCCTGCTTGCGACGGCACCCCCGGGCAGGTTTCAGTTTGAGATTGGCGTTCAGTCGGTTCACGCCGATACGCTGCGTGCGATCGGCCGCTCAAATCAGTGGGGCCGCTCGCGCCCACGGGTGCAGGAACTGATCGCCCTGGGGAACGTCACCGTACACCTCGACCTGATTGTGGGACTTCCCCACGACGATGTCGACTCGCTCACGGAGGCGGTCGATGATCTGCTTCGCCTCAAGCCCCACCGTATCGATCTGGGAACCCTGAAGAGCCTGCCCGGCACCGCGATCCGGGAGAATGCCGCACACCACGGCCAGATCGCCATGCGCCATCCTCCCTACCAGGTCCTTGCCAACAACTGGCTCACCCCCGCGGATTTCGCCCGCTTCGCACGGATTGGCGAGCTGATCGACGCGATCTGGAACACCAGCCGCCTGGAGCAGGAGCTCGATGCGGCGGCGTTCCGGCACGGCGGCTACGGTGCTGCCCTCTTCGCCCTCGAGCGCCACGCGGCAGATACCGGCTACCACGTGGCAACCAGGCAGCGGCAGAAGGTGGAAGCGTTTCTGGGCTCGGCGACATCATAGCCGCAGACCCGGCTCTAACCGGCCGTGCGTAACGCGGCCGTCTCCTCCATCAGCGAGTCGTAAGCGGGCGCAAGTGCCTTCCAGTCGAACCGCGCCATCGCGGCGCTGACCGCGCGTGCACACGCGTCTCGTGGCATGGCGAGCCAACGCTTCAGCAGTGCGGGAAGTTCGCGGTCCCGGTCGTAGAGCAGGTCAGCGTGGAGCTCCTCGGGGAGCAGCTCCGGGTACGACAACCGCCGTGGCAGGATCGGCACGCAGCCGGAGCGCATCGCTTCGACCACGGCGATGCCGAAGTTCTCCTGTTTGGCGGTTGAGACCACGATGTCCGACTGAGAGAGCCACCGGCGGTATTCCTCCACCGATTCGGCGTAGCCCCACTGTACGATGCGATCGGCAAACCGCTCTCGCGCTTCAGGGAAGCCCTTCGGCTGGTCCTGCGGGTTCTCGCCGAGTACCACCAGCTCGAACGGAACGCCTTCTTCCTGCAGCACCGAGAGGGCGCGAAAAAACGGTCCGGGCCGCTTGTCGTACTCCCATCGATGGTTCCACAGAACGCGCGGCACCGGATTTGTTCGCGCAGGACCCGGCTGCACCTCCACTCCGGGGTAGAGCACCGAGCTGCGCTTCTCGATGTCCCCGGCCCAACCCGAAGCAATGTCGCCATCGGCATCGCAGAGCCGGTCGGCCAGCGTCGCGGTCTGCTCCAGGAATGCTCTCCGGTGAAACCGTGAGTTGAAGACGACCCGGTCGGCAAACAGGGCGTTGCGGATATCGCGCAGGACCAGATCGAAATCGGGATTACGATCTTTGGGAAACGGATAGGTCAGCTGGCTCTCGTGAAGATAGAGCAGTACGGGCGGCACCGTAGGGCGCCACAGGGCGAGGAGATCGCTGAGGGTGATGAGGTCGGTTACAAAGACCAGGTCAAAGCCACTCGCGTCCGGTACCGTGCGCGCAACCTCAAACGCCCCCGTTCGGGTGCGAAGCCGCCAGTTGCGTGCCGGAAGCGTGACCATGGTGAACTGATGCCGGCTGTGGCGAACGAGACCGTCGGCAAAGGCTGCGTGCGAGCCGCCGGCGAAGGTCTCAACAAAGAGAATTCTCACGCGTCGGCGGGAACCGCCTTCGCATCGGCTGCCTGGTCGTGCTGCACGATGTCCACCGCGTCCCACGGATACTTGATCCACGCGTCAGGCAGCTCCTGGCCGGCCCAGTAGTGGGCAACCTCGGCAGGAATGACGCCGCGTTTCTCTTTGTTTTTGTTGTGCAGCACGGCAACCGAAAGGGCCGCGGGAGAATGGGCCAGCAGCTCCCGAATACAGTACTCGAGCGTGGTGCGGCTGTCGTCCACCTCGTCGACCAGCAGGATCCGCTTTCCCTCGAGCTTCTGCTCCACCTCGTCGATCCACTGAATCTTCCTTGGGCTCGGCAGCGTGGTGTGGTCCTCGAGATAGAGCGAAATTCCGACGGTGTAGATCGGAAGCTTGAGGAAGGTCTTGATGATGCGGGCGGGAATATAGCCCCCGGTTCCAATTGCCACGATCACCTCGGGATCGTAATCCGAGGAGGTAATGCGAGCGGCAAGTTCGGCAACCGTCTGGTGAATCTCGTTGTAGGAAAATGCGATCTGTTCCATGGGCTACCATACGCGAGGTCCCGGCGTTTGTCTATTCCCCAACGCATCACTCTCCAGTGCTCGCCGCGGTCTCCCCGGCACGCCAACCGGTAGACCAGCAGATCTGCAGACTGAACCCCCCGCTTGG
The DNA here is from genome assembly GCA_007693485.1 of Spirochaetaceae bacterium. GTDB lineage: Bacteria > Spirochaetota > Spirochaetia > DSM-27196 > PWMO01 > PWMO01. Next base: position 25,907 of record REDM01000230.1, on the reverse strand, counting down.
ACGGTCGAGATCGAGCACGTCGCCGGCGAGCAGCAGCCCCGGCACGATGCGCGATTCCATCGTTTTGAAGTTCACCTCGTCCACCGGAACACCACCGCGCGAGACAATTGCCTTGTCGTTCCCAAGCCTGCCCGCATAGGTCAGCACCAGAGCCTTCAGCTGCGCGACCATCGCTTTCCGGGCGGCTCGGGACACCTCGGCGGCCCTTCGGGCAGGATCAACGTCGGCTCGCGACGCAATCAGAGCCGCGAGCCGGGGCGGAACCAGCTCGCCCAGCACGGCGGCCACCTGCCGCCGCGGAGAACGCTCACAGATGTCCAGCAGCGTTCGTTCGAGTGCGCCTCCGTCCATCGACGGGAAGAAATCGAGCTCGATCTGTAATGGGCGCCCACCGCGGGAAAGTGCGTCGATCTCCGCGCTTCGATTGAGAACAAGGGGACCGGAGAGCCCGAAGTGAGTGAAGAGCAGCTTGCCCACCGCACGGAAGGCCGGAGGCTCATCGGCGCGCCGCGCGGCCAGCCCGCACTCAGAGAACGAGAGCCCCATCAGATCGGCACACCAGCGCTCCCGGATGCGGATTGGAACCAGGATGGGCTCGGGAACGATGATGGTGTGGCCCATGGTCTTCAGCCACGCGAATCCATCACCGGTCGAACCGGTATCCGGACGTGCGTATCCGCCGGTGGCAATCAGGACCCAGCGCGCCCCATAGCGGTGCCCCGCTGTGGTCTCGACACGGAACCGCGCTTCGCCGTGATTGCCGGTACTGACGGCCGTAACGGGCGAGGAGCACCGGATCTCAGCCTGCGCCGCAAAGGTGAGCAGCGCACGCAGCACCGACTCGGCACGATCATCGGCGGGAAAGGCGCGCTGTTCCGCCTCTATCTTCGTTGCCACGCCAAAGCGGTGAAGAAAGTTAATCATGTCCGCCGGCGTGAACCCGGCAAACACCGAGTAGAGCGCCTTTCCTTCGGGCCCGTAGCGGGCCACAAGCCGATGAAGGTCCGCCTCGGCGTTGGTGACGTTGCAGCGGCCACCACCGGAGATCAGCAGCTTGCGCCCGGGCCGGCGGTTTTTCTCCAGCACCAGGACACGCGCTCCCCGTTCGGTAGCCCGCCCCGCGGCGATCAAGCCGGCCGCGCCCCCACCAATGACGATCAGGTCGTAGTAGGTCGGCGAGATGCCGGCTCCTGCGTTCATTGTGGCAGCTACCCAACCGGCCCCAGGAGAAGGAGAATTCCAAATACCATGATGAACGCGGATGTGGCGATCTCAAACAGAACGTGGAGGCGGTGCCCGCGCTCGCTGTTCAACAGGGCGCTCATGCGCTGCTTGAACAGGATGGTAAGCACCGACAGCACCGCGAGCGTAAGTGCCATACCCGCGGACATCGACACAACCACCACGAGTCCCGCCGGGACCGCAGCGAGCGCCACCGCGAGCAGCAGCACCATGGTTGCACCGGGGCACGGCACGATGCCCGAGACGATCAGGGCGCCAAGGAACCCGTGGCGGTTTGCAAATCCGCGCAGCCAACCCGGAATCTCCGCGTCGTGGTTGTGGTCGCCGCTATGCGACTCGGGGCCTTCCCCGTCGTGACCGTGGTGATGGTGACCATGGTGGGCGTGGCCTTTCAGGTGGGTCACCAGAAGGAAGGCACCGAGTACCACGATGAAGCCGGCCGTGATCCGTGAGATGACCGCGGTTGCCTGCTCGACCGTTGCCGAGACGGAGAGTTGCAGCACGGTGTACCCGATCATCACCACCGCGATTGCGGTGAGTGCGTGGAGTACTCCCAGGGCCACCCCTGCAATCACCCCGTGTCGAAGGGGAGCCGGCCGAGAAAGGAAGTACGAAAACAGCAGCATCTTGCGGTGTCCAGGCAGCAGGGAATGAATGATCCCATAGACCAGTCCCAGAACCACCAGCACCATCCACACCTCAAGCCCACCGGCCCGCACCGCGGTCATGAGTTCGCGAAGCGAAGCGTTCATGCGCTGCTGTACCGACACCAGCGCGGAAAACAGCGGTCCGCGGGCAACCAGCGGCTCGGCAATGCCCGGGACTCCCGGCCCGGAGGTTCCGGACGTACCGGTGGGAGACGGGGGGGACTGGGCCGAGAGACTCGAGGCCATCAAAAGCGCAACCATCACACCAATTCCGTACCGTCTCACCCGTCCTCCTTCAGAACCGCTGGCACAATCCCTGTGTGCCCGCAGTGTACCCTCATAGCCTGAGCGCATCAACGCGCCAGAGGAGCGGTCTCGCCGGAAGTCGTTGATTTGTCGCTTACCATCGTGTACCGTGAGGGTGTGAGCAGTGAAACCGCTGAACCGCGCGCCAACCTCGCGCACGCCATGATTGCCGTCTATGTGGGACTCGCCGCAGTCGCCGTAGCGATCTTCTTCCCCGGGCGGTCGGAGGCCGCGCAGCAGTTGATCGCCTTCAGCGCCCGCTACGCGTCGCTGCTGCTGTCCGCCCTTCCCCTGGTGGTAGCCGCGGCACTCTGGACGTCGGGAGCCTCAATATTGCGGCAGTTTGTTGCCGTCTCACGATCAGCGCGGTCACCGGGGATGGAACCAACCGCACCGTTGCGATCGGACCGACGGCCGTCCATCGTGGGGCAGATGCTGGACGCTGTGGCGGCACCGCTTTCCATGGAGCCGCGCCTCTCGCTCCATCGGCCCGTCAGCCCGGTTATCGTGGCGGCGTCGGGCGCGTTCCACCCGGTAACCGTGCTCTCGGCAGCACTCGCGTTCGGGATCAATTCCGGGTTCTTCCTGTTCTTTGTGGTGTTTTCGGCTGCAATCATCATCGTAAGTGGCGCGGTCGCGAGGCGTATCCTCGTTCCCGGCAGGACGTCAGTCGATGCTGGAGCGCCGTTTCCCGCGAACCACGTGGTGGCCGCCGGCGCGGGCCGATCGATGCCGGCCGGCGTCGACGTAGTGGCAGGGGACCTCTACCATCGCCTCCGGTTCGCGCTGCTCGGGCTGCTGGTGGCCGTAGCCGCTCACATTCTCATTCCCGATACCGCGATCCGCCTCTTCGGGCAGGTCCCCCTCGTGGCCGTCGCGGCAATGGTGACGTTCGCCGCCGTGCTCTCGGTTCCACCGGAGGTCGCACCCTACGCGGCTGCACTCTTTTTTGGGCGGGTTCCCCACGGCGCTGTGCTCGCATTTCTGCTTGTTTCCGCGTTTGGGGGAGCCCGGGGCTTCGGCGCAATGACCCGCGCAGCGGGCCGACGCCACGCACTGGGGTTTGCCGTGGCGGCGGTACTCCTTACGGTTCTCCTCACCACACCAATCCGGGATCTTGCCGCAGGAGCGCTCTGGTGACCGCACGCAGCAGACCGCCGATCGGTCAATGGATCTGGGCCGCTATCCTGCTCGCGTACTTTCTGGGAGTCCTGGTTCTCGCGCTCTCTGGTTCGCTTGAGCGGTTTGTACGCCCACCTTCGGTGCCGCTTGTGGTACTCGCATCGGGGGCCCTCGGCGTGATTGCCGCGGCAATTCTATTGCGCCGCAGCTCGGGAACCTACGCTCCGCAGCACGGATTCCTCGTGTTTCTGGTGCCGGTCGTCTTCGTTCTGCTGGGAACCCGCTACACCGGTCCGCCAACCGCCGCCTTCCTGGGGATCGAGGCGTCGCAGACCGCGGCGGCCTTTACGGGGGGCGGTTGGTCGCCGTCGTCGCTTCCGATTGCCATCATCCCGGAAGCAGCAGTCGGTAGCGTTCCTCGGGAGATTTCGGGGGTGGATACCGATCCCTCGATTTCAGACTTCGACCTGATTGAGTTCACTGAAGGCCTCTTCTTTCGCTACTACTCCCTGCTCTACGAAGATCGATCCCTGCTGGAGGGACGCACCGTGAAACTTCGCGGCGTTACCGGACGAGAGCCGAGCTTCGATGCCAACCGGTTCTACGTAGCGCGGCGACTGCTCTGGTGCTGCACCCTCGACGCGAGCCTCTTGCCGGTTGTGGTTGAAACCGACCGCACCGCGCTGCCCCGCGAGGGAATCTGGGTAGAGGTCACCGCTACCGTGTCATCCGCGCCGTTTCGCACCAGCGGCGGAGAGACCGTGATCCCGCTCCTGCTGGCGCAGTCGATTCGTGAAATTCCTGCCCCGGAGTTTGAGTTCGTGTTTGCGTTTTAGACCGGAAGGCCGGTTTGTTCCCGGTACGGGTTGTTCGACCGCGTTGTTCCTCAGTATGTTGACACCATGAAGAATCAGCCCGAACCAAATCAGTTCACGCGCAACGTGCTCGATCAATCGCTGTCGCCCTACCTCCGAAGCCACGCCGACAACCCGGTTCACTGGCAGGAGTGGAACGAAGAAACCCTTCGCTACGCACGGGAAACCGACCGCATTCTTCTGGTTTCGGTGGGGTATTCCACCTGCCACTGGTGCCACGTCATGGCGGCCGACAGCTTCTCTGATCCTGCGTGCGCTTCCTATCTCAACCAACACTTCGTGCCCATCAAGGTTGATCGCGAAGAGCGTCCCGACATCGACCAGTACATGATGAGCTTTCTGGTGGCAACAACCGGTGCCGGCGGATGGCCGCTGAACGCCTTTCTTTCGCCGGACCTCAAGCCCTTCTTTGCCATGACCTATGCGGCGCCGGAACCGCGATTCGGCCGGCCCGGATTCCTCGATATCCTGACGCGCATCAAGGCGTTCTACGACGAGCGAAAATCGGAGCTCCAAGCGGTTCCGATGAATACCCCCACCCGTCCTGCCGCCACCGCAACCGACGACGAACAGATCGCCCAGATCGATGCGGCTCTGGTCAACCGGACCGATCCAACGCACGGGGGCATCAGTGGAGAACAGAAGTTTCCCCCGCACTGCTCGCTGCTCTACGCGCTGTACCGCATTGCCGACGAGGGCCCGGCGATGCCGCTTGCGGCGGGTACCCGCCTTACCCTGGACCAGATGGTGACGCGCGGGTTGCACGACCATCTGCAGGGAGGCTTCTTTCGCTACTGCGTCGATCGGCAGTGGACCATCCCGCACTTTGAAAAGATGCTCTACGACCAGGCGATGCTGCTGTGGAATTACGCGTTCGCTACCGCTCTCTGGCGCGATCCTGCCCACGAAGAGGCGGCTACCGGAATTGTCCGCTGCCTGAGCGAGACGTTTCTGCACGACGGGCTGCTCTGCGCGGCGCACGATGCGGACACCAACCACCACGAAGGAGAAACCTACCTCTGGACGCGTGACGAGATCGAGCGCGTACTCTCCCCCGAGCAGTACGCGGCCTTCGAGGCGACGTTCGAGCTACCGGATGCGGGAAACTTCGAAGGGAAGATTCATCTGCAACGACGCATGCGCGACGGCGTCGTTCCCACCATTGGCGCCTCCCCGGAGTTGGCCGCTGCCGTTGCCGCGCTGCTGAAGGTCCGCCGCTCCCGACCTCAGCCGTTTCGCGATGAGAAAGCGCTCACCGCGTGGAACGCCCTCGCCGGCATTGCCCTGCTGGTCGCCGGGAGGACACTCGGCGACGCCGAGGCAGCCCGCGCGGCACACGAACTCGGTCTCAGCCTCCGGGAAGAGCTGATCCGTCGTCACGTAACCGAGACCCACGAGGTGATCCACGGGAGCATTGCCGGCACGCCGCTTGGAGGCCGATTCCTGGAGGACCATGCGGCAATGCTGCTCTTCCTGACCTACGGCTACGAGGAAGACCGACGCCACGGAGATCTGATTGGTGCGCTGCGCGATTCCATGAACCGGTTTCGCTCCGAAGCGAGCTGGACCGCCGCCGCCGAAGCGGATTTTCTCCCGGTACCCGCGGATGTCTTCGACAGCCCGTCACCGTCTCCCACCGCCCTCGCCGAGTTTGCCGTTCAGCGTGCCGCGATGGTGCGTGGCGAGCCCTACGAGCCCGTGCAATTTGGGATTCCGGTTGCAGGCGAGTTTCAGTCGGTTGCGGCGCTGCACACGCGAGGGTACGTCTACACCGTGCAGTCGGACACGCCACTGCCGTGGGACGGCCTTCCGCCGCATACGGTCCAGACGGAAGGACCGGTGGTCAACCACTGTTTCAGGGGTGTCTGTTCTCCGGGGCTTCCCCCGCAGCATCAACCATGATGCGCGTGCTGTTTCCCATACTGATGGTGAACGGCGCTGCCCCCCGGTCGTGCTGAACGGTCACCGTTCCGGCGGTTTCGTTCTTGTCGGTCACCACAAAGGCCTCTCCGGGGACGAGCCGCTGCTCTTTCATCATCAGCAGAAAGGCGGGATCATCGTTGCGCAGTCGGGCGATCCGCACCGAGTCTCCGGTTGCACACCGATCAAGAGGAATTGATTCGCGACGTGCGATGTGACCCTCCGCCGACGGTATCGGATCGCCGTGAGGATCTACCGCCGGAGACCCCAGATAGGTGTCGATGCGTTCGATGAACTTATCCGACACCGCGTGTTCCAGCAGTTCGGCGTCCTCGTGTACTTCGCTCCAATCGTAGCCAAGCACGTGCTCGAGAAAGGTCTCGATCAGTCTGTGGCGACGAACCATGGTCAGCGCCAGGGTACGGCCGCGGGCGGTAAGACGAACTCCCTTCCGCGGTTGATAGGCGATCAGCTGCCGCTGCGCGAGGTGCTTCACCATTGCGGTGGCGGTGCCGGGCGTGACGCCCATCGCCTCCGAGAGCTGCTTCATGGGTACGATCGTGCCCGACGCGCGCTCTTCCTGCTGATATATCGTCTTGATGTACTGTTCTACTGTACTGGTCGGCACGAGCCGGACCTCCTCAATGCTCCACCATGATACCGCGGCGTACAGACCACGGCAAGTCGCTTACGGACGCGGCTTCTGGCTGCCGTCGTCCAGTGCCCGATCCTCCAAGGGCCTGTTCGCGTCGGGATTGGTCGTCTCCCCCGGGATTCGGTTTCCCCGAGGGTCGGTAGAGATTCCGGCAAACCGCTCCGCGAGTTCATGCTGTAACCCGGAATCGGTAAAGTGCTCCAGCACGTCCGCTGCGGTATGCAACTCACCAAGATCCACCTTTCCATCGTCGTAGAAGAACCGCTCCCACAGACGATGCGACCGCAATACCGCCCGTCCCTGCTCAGCACCGCGTTCGGTGGCACGGTATCGGCCGCCTCGCGCCGCAACCAGTCCTCTGGCGCGCAGCAGCCCAAGCGCTGCCGCCAGACGGAGCCGACGTCCTGCAAAGGGCGATCGGCTCACACCGCGAAACTCCGCAGCGGAAAGGCTCGCATCACGGTTCTCGGGTTTTTCCGCGGCACGGGCGAGCAACCCCAGCGCGTCCTGAGTGCCGATCGAAAGCCGAAGCCGGGCGGTACCCCACGCCCGCGCCACCAATCCCTGTTCCGGAGCAAAGAGCATCGCCAGGAAAAAAAACAGCCCCAGCACCGTGGCCATGGAGCCGGATGTACTGGTATCGGCATACCCGAAAAGCGGCGGCACCGTAATCGCAGCGATGTGCCCGACGACGGCCGCGACCACGGACACCGCAACGCTGACAATCAGAAACGGCAACAATCGGCGGGTCAGCAGCCACGCGATCGCCCCGGGCACGATCAACATGGCAACAACCAGAATGCTGCCAACCACCTCGAACGCAGCAACCGTGGTCATGGCAACCAGCACCATGAGCACGTAGTGAACGGCGGTCGCATTGATGCCGAGGGCGGTCGCCAGCTCCGGGTCGAAGGTCGCAAGCCGTAGTTCCTTGAAAAACAGCACAACCAGCACCACGTTGATAACGAGCATCACGGCCAGGAGTACCACTCCCCGCGGAACGTCCCAACCCCCAAGCGAGACCACGTGAAGCGGTACGAGCTCCACCGCCCCAAAGAGCACGTGCTCCGGATGAATGTCGACATTCCGAGCAGCTTGCTCGATCAGGATGAGCCCAATCGCAAAGAGAACGGTGAAGACCACCCCCATCGACGCCCCTTCTTCGAGGCGGGCGTGACGATGGATGAGCTGCACGAGCACCGCAGTCAAAACGCCTACCAGAGCGGCACCAAGAAGCATGACCGGCCCCGCCCGCGAGCCGGTAAGAATAAAGGCAACCGCGATGCCGGGAAGAACCGCGTGACTGATTGCATCGCCCATCATGCTGACCTTCTTCAGCACCAGAAAGGAGCCAATGAGGGCGCAGGTGGCACCGGCAAGTACCGCAGCGACAACAATCCAGGTGTCAAGGGAAGTCCAGATCATGTTGCGCCTCTCCCGGTGCCGATCACGTGCACGCTGGCCGGGACCACTTTGCCAAACCGTGGCAGGGCTTCTTCCAGCTCCGCCACCAGCTCTTCGCCCAGCACATGCTCGATGAAGTCGGCTCCCCGGTCGACGTGGGCAGGCGCCGTCTCGGCGTGCTCCAACAGGTAGACCTCCCAGAGCCGGTGGTTTCGCGTCACCCGCGCGGCGCGTACCCGCCCGGGTTCGGTCAGCTGCCAGGCTCCTGCGGGAAGTCGATAGATGCTCCCATCACGAAGCAGCAATCGCAAGGCACGGGCCAGTTCACGCTCGGTCCAGCCGCGAGCCGTTGTCAGATAGCGCCATTGCGACTCAACCGAGGCACCACGTTCGGCCTCTTCGCACTCAAACAGAGCGCGCAGCAGGTTCTGCTTCACGGTTGTGCGAGCAAGACTGCGGTGTGCAAACAGTTCCCGCAACACCCCTCGCGCCGAGCCTATCAGCATGCTCACCACAAACACCGAGCCGTGCGCACCAACAATGACTGCTCCGGCGGGAAGCCGCGGTGCCAGCGCGCTGACTCCCGTGCCGAGGTAGGCGCCAATGGCACCCACCCCGGCGGAGATCAGCACCATGTGATCAAGACGATCCGTCCAGAACCGCGCGGCGGCCGGCGGCACAACCAGAATGGCGATAACCAGAATGATCCCCACCGCCTGCAATCCAATCACCGTCACCGCGACCACCAGCGACATCAACAGGGTGTCCAGCCGCTGGACCGGCCACCCATCTCCCGCGGCAAAATCGGGATCGAAGGTGAAGAGCCTGAATTCCTTAAAGAGGACCATGGACACGAGCACAACCACCAGGGCAGCAATGCCGATCAGCATCGCGTCCGCGCGGATCATCGAAGCCGTTCGCCCATAGATGAACGAGTTCAACCCGGCGGCCGGAGCGCCGCGCGTACGCTGAATGATCCCCAACAGGGCAACCCCAAACCCAAAGAAGACGCTCAACACAATTCCCAAGGCTGCGTCCTGCGAAATTCGCGTGAAGCGGGTAATGAAGAGCACGCACCCCATTCCCAGAAGGCCGGAGACCAGGGCTCCCAGCATCAGGAGCGGAAGACTGCGCGGATTTCCTCCAAGCGCAAGAATGAGCAGAAATGCTCCGGCAACCCCGGGCAGGGCAGCGTGGCTGACCGCGTCTGCCAGCAGAGCGCGGCGGCGAAGCAGAAGAAACACGCCGATGACACCGCCGGCGATTCCCAGCATAACCGTACCAAACATCACCACACGCGTGTTGTAGTCGGCGAGGGTCAGCACGCGCATGAGTCGATCCACGATCATCCTCTTCCTCTCACCATCATCCAGCCACCGTCGTCATCGTGTCCGTCCCATGGCGTCAACTGCGCGATCAAGGAGCGTCAGCCGGCCACCGTAGGTGCGTCGAAGGTTTTCCGGCGTAAAGACTTCCGCAACCGGGCCGGCGGAAACTACGCGCATGTTGAGCATGATCAGATAGTCAAAGTAATCGCGGACCGTCTCGAGATCGTGGTGAACGACAAATACCGTCTTTCCCGCCTCCCGAAGTCGCTGCAGAATGGCGATGATCGTCTTCTCGGTGGCCGCATCCACACCGGAAAAGGGCTCATCCATGAAGTAGACCTCGGCGTCCTGAACCAGGGCGCGCGCGAGGAAAATGCGCTGCTGCTGCCCCCCGGAGAGTTGGCTTATCTGGCGGTGGGCCAGATCGGCCATGCCCACATCCGCAAGCGCCTGGAGGGCGCGCCGGCGATAGACCGGGCCGACCCGGCGGAACCATCCTATGGTCCGGTAGAGGCCCATGGCCACCAGTTCCAGTGCGTTGATGGGATAGTTCCAGTCTACGCTCTCGCGCTGCGGCACGTAGCCCACAAGCCGCCGCTGTTTACGGTAGGGCTTCCCGAATATTTCCACCGTACCCGATGCGTGCGGAACAAGATCAAGAACCGCTTTGATCAGGGTACTCTTGCCTGCCCCGTTGGGTCCCACAATACCGGCAACCACTGAAGGGGGGACATCCAGATCGACGTCCCACAGAACCGGCTTACGGTGATATGCGACGGTCAGGTCGCGAATGTGCAAGGAGCAACGATTGCCGTCTGCTTCGGGCGACGACATCTGCTCCAACCCCATCGGACCCCAATCGGGGGCCGATGCATCGACACTACTCGGTAAACCCAAAGTAGATTTTTTCATACATCAAAGTATAGACAGACTCAGGGTGCGAGTCTACCGCGAAATCCCCGGGCCGGAGCGGAACCACCGAGGGCCCGCGCGATGGTGGTGGCGTTGTGGTCAATCATCCCGAGGTAGGTACCCTCCCAGGTTCCCGCGGGTCCCATTGCGTCGGAGAACAGCTCTCCACCAATTGCCACCCGGTGTCCTCGCGACCCGGCTCCCTCGATTACTGCCATCAGGGCACGGTCCGCCACGGTCGTTTCGGCGAAGACCGCAGAAATCCGTTTCTCTACAATGAAGCTCACCAGGCTGTTGATGTCCTCCAGCCCTGCCTCCGACTCGGTGCTCAAGCCCTGAACCCCAATCACTTCGATCCCATACGCCGCACCCAGGTACCCAAACGCGTCGTGGGCGGTCACCAGAAACCGCCGGGCCGCCGGTATCGAGGCAAGCACCTCACGAACGTAGGCGTCGAGCTCCGCCAGCTCCGTCAGATAGGCGTCGGCGTTGCTGCGATAGACGTCGGCGCCGGCCGGATCAAACTCGCTGAGCGCGAGTACCACAACTTCTACGGCTTCCATCCAGAGAGATACGTCCATCCAGAGATGGGGGTCAAAGGCCCCCTCGTAGTCTTCGTCATCGAGCAGTACCGACTCATCGATCAGCTCCGTGACGGCAAATACCGGCCGCGTACGCGCGAGCTGAACGAGGGTGTCACCCATCTGCCCCTCGAGGTTGAGTCCGTTATAAAAAATCATGTCCGCTCGCTGCATCCGCGCGATATCAGCACGGGTGGGCCGAAAGAGATGCGGATCGATCTCATCGTCCATCAGCACGAAAACCGTTCCGTTGCTCCCGACCACATTGGCAACGATGTCACCAACCATACCGGTGGTTGCGACGATGTCGATCGGATACTCCAAAACGGAAGCCACACGTTCCGCGCGCCCCCCAGCGAACAGCGAGACAGCAATCACCAGCGCAAACACACAACCCAGCACTATTTTCTTTAACACACCAAACCCCTTTCATTGGTATTCGTATACTTGATTTTGGTTAATCAAAATATATACGCACGACAAACCCGAGTCAACCAGTCGCCTGAAGTTTTTCTGGTTTTTCAGCGGAGACGGAGCTCGATCACGCTTTCGATGTGGTGGGTCTGGGGAAACATATCGACGGGGCGACAGCGTACCGGTCGATACCGCTCCGCGAGCATCTGCACGTCGCGCGCTTGGGTGGCGGGGTTACAGCTGACATAGATGATGCGGGGAACTCCAAGCGCACCAATCGCCGCGACGACATCAGGATGCAGCCCCATGCGCGGGGGGTCAACCACGAGCAGATCCGGTGTCCCCGCCTCGGCCGGCGGTGCGCCGAGCGCATCTTTCACGTCGCCCACGCTGAAGTGCACGTTGGGAATATCGTTCTCCCGCGCGTTTTCCCACGCATTATCGATCGCCTCGGCTACGGTCTCCACGCCCCACACCCGGCCGGCGGAGCACGCAAGAAAGAGCGCAATACTGCCGATCCCGCAGTAAAGATCCCACACCGTTTCGCGACCGGAGAGCGCCGCCCACTCGGCCACCACGGCGTAGAGCCGCTCTGCCTGACGGGCGTTGGTCTGGTAGAAGGAACGCGGGTGGATCCGCAGGTTCAGATCCCCGCAGCGCTCTACGATGAAGTCTCGGCCTCGTGCAAGGTACACCGCGTGCGAGCCAAGCGAATCGTTGAGCGTGGTGTTAATGATGTAGTTGATCGATACCACATCGGGGAAGCGCTTCGCAATCAGGTCAAAGATTTCCTCCCGTACATCCCGTCGGTCATCGCTGCCAAAGACCACGGTTACCATCACCTCACCATTGGTGCTGGTTCGGATTACCAGTGATCGAAGCCAGCCGTCGTGGCGGTGCGGGTTGTAGTAGGACAGGTCCTGCGCGATGGTCGCGTCGCGGATGGCACGCCGGATCTCGTTGGACGGTTCGGGCTGGAGGTGGCAGGTCTCAACGTTCAGTATCCGGTCAAAGCGGCCCCGAACGTGAAAGCCCACACCGCGACGCTCCAGATTCTCGCCTCCCTCAGCGATCTCCTCGGCGCTCAGCCAGCGCGAATCGGTGAAGGAGTAGTCGAGCTTGTTTCGGTAGCGGCGGTCAGTCTCACAGCCGAGAATGGGAAGAAACTCGACGTCGTCGACCCGACCGATCCGCTCCATGATGGTTCTGACAAAGTACTCCTTGTACTCAAGCTGCTTCTCGTACGGCAGGTACTGCCAGCGGCAGCCACCACAGGTTCCAAAGTGAGGACAGAACGGTTCGACCCGTATCGGCGATCGCTCGTGGTACTGCTCAACCACGCCAAACCCGTGGCCACGCTTCTTCCGCGTGACCAGCACGTCGACCACTTCTCCGGGGAGTGCGTCTTCGACAAAGAGCACCGTCCCCTCGGGTTTCACCACTCCGTGGCCCTGGTGTTCGATGTCGACGACGGTCTGCTGAGCGTACGTGGTGCGCTTACGCGGCTTTCTTGGCTTTCCCATCAGCAATCTGCCGGTGCGACGGTGGTCGGCTCACGGGCGGCGATGCGGCTCAACATGTCGGCGGTGGTTGCATCGAGATCGTACCGCGGGGTCCACCCCCACTCGACGCGGGCGGCGTAGTCTTCCAGCACGTTGGGCCAGGAGTTGGCCAGCGCCTGGCGCACGGGATCGATATTGTACGAGATCTCAAAATCGGGGATGTACTTGCGAATATAGGCCGCCTGGTCTTCTGGAGTGAAACTCATGGAAGTAATATTAAACGCGTTTCGGTGGCGAAGCTGCGAGGGGTCGGCTTCCATCAGGTCAATTGCCGCCTGGATCGCATCGGGCATGTAGATCATGTCCATGCAGCTGTCTCCCTTCAGAAAGCACTCGTAGCGGTGGTCACGCACCGCGGCGTAGTAGATGTGCACCGCGTAGTCGGTGGTGCCACCACCCGGTGCGGTCACGCTGGAGATGATGCCCGGATAGCGCACGCCGCGAGTATCAACATTGTAGCGCTTGTAATAGTAGTCGCACAGGAGTTCACCCGCAACCTTGGTGATGCCGTAGATCGACGTGGGCCGCTGAATGGTGTCCTGCGGTGTGTGGTCCTTTGGAGCGGTGGGGCCAAACGCGGCGATCGAGCTTGGAGTAAAGACTGAACAACTGTATTCCCGCGCAACTTCCAGCACCGAGGTCAGCCCGTTAATATTGATGTCCCACGCCTCCTGCGGGCGCGCCTCGCCGGTTGCCGATAACAGGGCGGCGAGGTGGTAGATCCGCGTAATGCGCTCGCGGCTCACCACAGCGGCCAGCGCAGCAGCATCCCGGCAGTCGATGGCAAAAAACGGTCCGGACTCCACGAGCGCGCGATTGACGTCGCTTCGGATATCGCTCAGCACAACGGCTGTCTCACCGTAGGCCGACCGCAGTGCCGGTGCAAGCTCGGATCCAAGCTGACCAAGCGCTCCGGTAATCAGAATCTTCATCGATTATGCCTCACTTGACCGTGGGTCTCACGTGACGGCGCTTTCCAGCGCTTGACAGCCCTCGGCTTGTTCATCATATTGAACAAGACTACTCTACCGCAGGAGCAATTCCGGGTCAACAGGAGCGTGCCATGGAACCCGCAAAACCACCACTGATCGGACAGAACATCAAGCGCCTCCGCAAAGAGCAGCAGATGACACTCGACATGCTCTCTGAGAAAAGCGGGGTCTCCAAAGCGATGCTCTCACAAATTGAGGCGCAGAAGGTCAACCCAACCGTTGCCACCGTCTGGAAGATTGCACGCGGTCTGGAAGTAGACCTTGACAGCCTGCTCCACGGTGGGGGGGCTCCGGTGCGCAAGTTCTCGGTCACCCGAAGTCAGGAGGTCGCTACCCTCGATAGCAGCGACAGCGGGCCACACATCCGGGTGCTGTCGCCCATCGAGATGGCCGAAGACCTTGAGATCTATCTGCTCACCTTTGATCCCGGTTCGGTGCTGGACTCCGAAGCGCATGCCCCCGGCACCGAAGAGTATCTTACGGTTATTGAGGGAAGCGTCTCCGTTACGGTTGGAGAAAAGCAGTCGACGCTTGCACCGGGCGACTTCGCCCTCTACAACTGCGACGTCCATCACACCATTGCCCACACGGGCTCCGGTCTCGCACGGGTTCACATGGTCGTTCGGTTTACGCGCCGCCAGTGGGCGTAGTCAGCACGGGAATCGCGTTGTCGACTCGCTCGAAGCGAACCGGGAAGTTTTCCGGCGAAAGCCAGACACCCTCGCCATCGAGCTGCAGCGGCACACGGCGACGGTAGTGTACCACCATCGACCTGGCCTGTACGGAGAGCGTTCCCGGCAGGCCCACGTGGCTCCCTTCGTAGACGTGTTTCTTCATGGCGATTTTCTTCGGCAGGCTGACGGTACGGATTGCGCAGAGGTTGTTGTCGGTAGGAAGAATCCGTTTCCCGTTGCCGTAGCAGCGATTGCCCGAGGGCCCCATGGCCACCAGTATGTAGCGATCGTTATGCTCACTTTGGCCGCCATCGTCGTCGGTGATCGTGAGCCCCACCTCATCCACGCCATACACCGGCTCGTAGAATAGCGTCGCCACGTCGGCAATGACCTTGTAGATGTCTCCCGGCACCGCGTTCTTCATACGGTTGCTGGTATCGGTGACGTAAGCGTCAATCCCAATCGACGTCACGTTGAACGCGTACATCGAGTGCATGCCGGTGGCGGTCACACGAACCGCTCCGGCTGAGCGAAGCGCCCCCCCTCGCTGGAGAATGGCACACGCCGCCTCGGTCTCGAAGGCGTCGGCCCCGTCGTTTCCGGTGCCCATCGGCATGCGAAACAGCACAATATTGCGCCGGTCCGGGCCGCTGGTGTCGCCGAGGCGCTCCGCGAATGCACTGCACACCTCGCGGTGTGTTCCGTCTCCCCCGATACTGATGATCAGCCGCCCGTCGCTCTCGGGCTCGTCGAGGATAATGCCGGTGATCTGTGACGCGTGCCCGGGGCCATCGGTGAGGTGGATCGATCGAGTGATGGGCGGCAGATCCGCCGCGCCGGCAACCGCGCCGGCAATATCACGAACCACTTTCGCACTGTTGAGAAATCGCTTTTTTTTTGACACTCCCCCGGCGACGACGTTCACCACAAAGTGAATGTGATTGAACCGCTCGACATTCCACGGTGAAGCGGAAACAATGCGCGTCAGATCATCGGTGAGCGTGAGAAGTTGATGTTTGTCCACCGTGTAGTTATACGGACAGCCCCACGCACCGTCAAGCCGTCACTCGGCAGTCGGTCCATGACCGACTCCGCGAGGTCGACTGCAGGCGGTCGACGGGTCGGCGATCATGGTGGTGTAGGGAACCGGTTCGATCAACGCTTCGGGGATCTCGAGGTCGGTCACCAGGGCGCGAATCCGAGCTTCAACCGCCGGACGCTCCGACGCGTCGGCGACCAGCGCCTCAATCTCTACGAACCATCCTAGTCCGGCGACATCCGACAGTTCGACCGTCAGCCCATCCACCACAAATCGTTGCCCGCGCTTGCGCTTCTGCGCAAACTCCGTGCAGCCGAGCCGCGACACCAGATCAGCAAGCGCATCCGCGTCGCTTACGGTAAACTCAAACTCTCGGTTGATCTCAAGTCCGCCTTCGATGTGCTTCTCTTTTCGGGTGAAGACCGCCTCTTCATCCGTCCGCCGGACGCGAAACTCAAACGCCCCGGACGCGAGGGGAGCCCGGTAGTAGGTGTCCCGTTTGTCGTAGGCAACGGCTGACCCACAGCGCTGCGACAGTCGTGCGCGCAGTGCGTCGGGGTCCGTGACCCACGCCTTCAGCTCGATTTCCACCACTTCGGTTCACCATCAGTCAAAGACAACGGTCTTGTTTCCAAACACCAGGACCCGATGCTCGAGATGCAGCTCAACCGCGCGCGAGAGCACAACGCGTTCGAGGTTTCGTCCCTTCTGCACCAGGTCTTCCACGGTGTCCCGGTGGGTCACCCGGGTTACATCCTGCTCGATAATGGGGCCTTGATCGAGGTCGGCGGTCACGTAGTGACTGGTGGCGCCGATGATCTTGACGCCTCGCGAGAATGCCTGGTGGTAGGGTCGCGCCCCCACAAAGGCGGGCAGAAAGCTGTGATGGATGTTGATGATCTGGTTGGGAAACGCGTCGACAACATTGGGACTGAGGATTTGCATGTAGCGCGCCAGGATGATCAGATCGATCCCCTGCTCTTTCAGCAGCGCAATCTGCCGTTGCTCCACCTCAGCCTTGGTATCTGCGTTTATCGCAAAATGGTGGTAGGGAATTCCAAACCAGCGAGCCGTCTCTTCCATGTCGGGGTGATTACTCACAATCAGAGCGATGTCGGTATCAATCTCTCCCTCGCGGTTACGAAGAAGAAGGTCAAACAGACAGTGCCCCTGCCGAGAGACAAAGATCGCGGTGCGAATGCGTCGGTCGGGGAAGTGAAGGTGCACATCCATCGAGAACTTTGCAGCAATGGGCTCGAAGGCGGCAGAAATCTTCTCGGCGGGTACGCTGAACCCGCTGGTATCCCACTCCACGCGCATGAAGAACGTACCGGTCTCGGGATCCTGGTGCTGGCTGGAGTGAATGATGTTTCCGCCGTATGAAAAGATGAAGTGCGAAACATCCGCAACAATTCCCCGAGCATCCGGGCACGAGAGCTGAAGAATGGCTTTCATGACCGATCAACCGCCGCTTGCCGGCGTTTCGAACATGTCGCGAACCGTGTTCCAGGCGAGCAGCGCACACTTGATCCGTACCGGGTAGTGCTTGACTCCCTGCATCGCTTCCAGATCGGCGAGGTCATCGCTGAAGTGGGGTGTCGCGTCTTCCAGAAGCATCTTGCGGTACTCACCAATGATGGTCATGGCCTCGGCCAGCGTCTTTCCCTTCATTGCCTCACACAGCAGATTGGCCGATGCACAGCAGATCGAACACCCGATACCGTCATACGTGACCGCAACTACCCGGTCACCGTCGAGCTTTACAAACAGCTCGACATCATCCCCACACGACGGATTGGCTCCCTCGGAGGCGAGATCGGCGTCGTCCATCCGGGAACGGTTTTTCTTGGAGCGGTAGTTCTCCAGAATGATTTCTTTATACAGATCTTCTTCGAGGCTCATGAATCTTCCTTCAGCTGAATATGCGGCGCACTCGATGGATGGACTCGATCAGACGGTCAACTTCGGCTCGCGTATTGTAGAGGTAAAACGACGCTCGCACCGTTCCCGGAATTCCGAGTGCCTGCATCAACGGGTGAGCGCAGTGCAGACCGGTCCGGACGGCAATTCCATCCTCATCGAGGATGTTACCGGTATCGTGCGGATGGGCGTCGCCGACGTTGAACGAGAAGATCCCACCGCGCGTCGAGAGGTCCGCTGGTCCATAGGAAACCAGGCCGTCGATTTCCGATGCTCGCTCGACCATGTACCGGAGCAGGTCCTGTTCGTGCTCGTGAATCGCCTTCATCCCGACGTTCTGAAGGTATTCGATCGCCTTACCAAACGCCATGACCCCGGCGATGTTGGGCGTGCCTGCCTCAAACTTCTCTGGCGCCTTGCGGAACACCGTTTTCTCTTTGCGAACCCGCAAGACCATGTCGCCGCCAAACAGAAAGGGGTCCATCTCGTTCAACAGCGCTTCGCGTCCGTAGAGCACGCCAACCCCCGTTGGACCACACATCTTGTGCGCCGAAAAGATCAGGAAATCGGCATCGAGCTTCTGCACGTCCACCGTGGCGTGGGACACCCACTGCGCTCCGTCTACCACCGTAACGGCGCCAACCGCCCGCGCGCGCGCGAGGATCCTCTCGATGGGAGGCATGTAGCCGGTCACGTTGGACATTGCGGTGATTCCCACGAGGCGGGTTCGGTCGTTGATGAGCCGATCAAGATCACTGAGATCCAGCGAGGCATCGCCGGGGTCGATGGGAATCAAGCGCAGCGTTGCGCCGAGTCGCTCCGCGAGCGCCTGCCAGGGAACGAAGTTGGCGTGATGCTCGATCTCTGAGATGCAGATCTCATCGCCCTGTTTGATGTTTTTCATCGCCCAGCCGTAGGCAATGAGATTGGACGATTCGGTCGCACTCTTGGTGAACACAATCTCGCGTTCGCTGGGGGCATTCAGAAACCGGGCCACGATGCCACGGGTCTGGTCGTAACACTCCGAGGCTTCTTCGCTGAATTCGTACACGCCCCGGTGGATGTTGGCGCTGAGCTCGGTATAATACCGAACCTCTTCATCGATGACCGACTGTGGTTTCAGCGAGGTAGCACCGTTGTCCAGGTATATAAAGGGTTTCCCCCTCATGGTTCTCGTGAGAATCGGAAAATCGCGACGGAGCGCTTCGACGTTCAGGGACGTACGGGCCGCCGGTTCCATGGTTGGTTGTGACTGCTGCATGAACTATCTCCCTGATAAGAATGTACACAGAACGTATCGATTTGCATACCGGGGGCAGAAAAAACGCCCGCCGGACGGCGGGCGTGAAAGTCTTGGTTCACAAGTTCCCGCGCGGGGATACCCTGCGTCGGAACACTCTGGATCGCTTACTTCGCGGCCTCATAGAGTTCGTTTACCTTGTCCCAGTTTACGACGTTGAAGAAGGCGTCGATGTATTCTGGGCGGCGATTCTGGTACTTCAGGTAGTACGCGTGTTCCCACACGTCCAGACCGACAATGGGGATCTTTCCATCGGTAATCGGATTATCCTGGTTAGGAGTCGAGACCACCTCGAGTTTCCGGTTTGTTCCGACCACCAGCCACGCCCAACCGCTGCCAAAGCGGGTTGCCGCTGCGTCGCTGAAATGCTTCTTGAAGTCGTCAAAGCTCCCGAAGGCGTTATCAATCGCCGGTGCCAGCGTTCCGGTAGGCTTACCACCCTCGTTCTTCTTCAAAATCTGCCAGAAAAGGTTGTGGTTGACGTGTCCGCCGCCGTTGTTTCGCACCGCTCCCTGAATGTTGCCGGGGAGCTTCGCGTAATCACGGACGAGCTGTTCCGCGCTCCACGATGCGTACTCGGTTCCCTCCACCGCGGCGTTCAGCTTGGTGGTATACGCGGCGTGATGCTTGTCGTGGTGAATCTTCATTGTCTGTTCGTCGATATACGGCTCCAGCGCGTTATACGCATACGGGAGATCCGGAGTGGTAAATGCCATAGTATCCTCCTGGTGATTCGTGATTTCTGCGCAAAAGATACTCATGTTCCCGGCGGAAAGCAAACCGCTCTCCGGGACGCCCCTACAGATGCAGTTCGCGGGATACGCGATCGTAATCCCACCCTTCGTTCACCGCCTGTTCGTACTGGCGGGCGCGCGGCTCGTCGTTGAACATCACCGCACCGTCGAGTCGACCGCCACGGAAGTAGAATGCCTGATACCGGTTTTCGACCTCATTCTCCTCGATCTGATAGGTGGAGAGATCGCGCGGCAGCCCGAGGGAGAAGACGTAGCTGCCGAATACCGACGTCTTGAGCCGAAATCGCCGCCCATCCATGCACTCGTTACCGCCCGCGGCATTCGCACCCGCCAGACGGCCCTGGTGTTCGGCGGCGTGCCAGAGGTGAGTCACCCTCCCGTCGGGATGCTGCGCGGCATCACCCGCACAGAAGATCGCCGGATCGCTGGTGGCCAGACGGTCATCCACAACGATTCCCCGGTCAACGGCCAGTCCCGCATCGGCCGCGAGACCCGTTCGAGGCTGCACGCCGATGCACAGAAGCACCACATCATAGACACCCGAGTGCGTGAGGAGGGTAACGTCGAAGCCGCGCTTCGCGTCGGGTTCGAACGAGAGAATCTCTTCCTGAAAGAGCAGCTTGACCCGCTTACGCAGGAGCAGCTCCTCCATCATCTCCGCCCCACGGGCGTTGAGCTGTCGCGGCATGAGTTGCGGTGTCGCACCGACGAGGGTCGGCTTCTTCTGCATGGCAACGAGCTGATCGGCGAGTTCGAGTGCCAATACACCCATGCCGTCGATCAGCACGGTGCGTGCGCGGCGCAGCGCGCTCATCAGTCGCTGAGCATCGTCCATGCTGCGCAGGACGAAAAACGACCCTGCTTCGTGGGGTCGCACAATTCGAGGGTAGATCGGCTCCGATCCCGGAGCGAGAACCAGCGCCCCGTACGATACGGTCCGGCCGTCGGAGAGTTCCACCTGCTTCGCCTCGCGGTCGATCCGCGCCGCGGGCGTGCCGGTCACGAGTTCGGTGTTCATCTCTCGATACCACGTGTCATCGCGGAGGCGAAACTCGGTGTCGGGATACCCTTTCGCCAGGTGCTTCGAGAGCTTGGTGCGTTTATACGGAGCGTGCGGGTCCTGATCGATCAGGAGAATAGACTTCGATGGATCGTGATCGTGCGCCCCTTCCACCGCCGCAATTCCCGCACTTCCCGCTCCAATAACGATAATATCTCGGCTGCCGTCCATCTGCCCCCACCCTCTTAACCTTGCTCTCATATAGCTCTTCTGCTATACTACAGAAACAAACGCTATTTCACAATCAGTTTGAACAAGGAACCGCCCCATGGTAGACATGCAAACCCGGTATCTCGGGCTCGACCTGCAGAACCCCATCGTTGTCTCCAGTTGTGGACTCACCGGCACGGCAAAGGGAATCCACCAGTGCGTGGAGGCCGGTGCAGGCGCGGTTGTCGTGAAGTCGCTCTTTGAAGAACAGATCGATGCTGAAATCGATGAAGGCCGTGAGACCGGTGAGCTTTCCGTCCATCCGGAAGCGTCCGAGTACCTCGAGCAGATGGGTAAGCAGCTTGGTCCCTCCGACTATTTGTCGCTCATCGCGCAAGCGAAGGCGGAAAACTCCGTGCCCATCATTGCGAGCGTGAACTGCATCACTGGTGAATGGTGGGTGAACTACGCACGGCAGCTGGAAAAAGCGGGGGCCGACGCGATCGAACTCAACGTCTCCCTGATGCCGCGCAGCCGAGGCGACAGCTCAGAGACCATCGAAAAGCGGTATCTCGCCGTCGTAGAGTCCGTACGGAAACGGGTGTCAATTCCGGTTTCGGTGAAGATCGGTCCCTACTTCACCTCGCTTCCCGCTCTCGCGCACGCTTTGTGCAACGCGGGGACGCACGGCCTGGTGCTGTTCAACCGGTTCTACCAGCTGGACATCGATATCGACGCTCGAGTGGTGACTCCCGGTTATCAGTTCAGCACCGTGCACGAAATCTACCAGCCGCTTCGTTGGATCTCGATCCTGCGCGACCAGGTGTCGTGCGATCTTGCCGGCTCGACCGGGGTTCACACCGGCAAAGAAGCGGTGAAGCTTCTGCTCGCGGGCGCGACCGCCGTGCAGATCTGCTCGACGATCTACACCAACGGGCTGCAGCAGATCGGCACGATACTCGGTGAATTGGAGTCCTGGATGGAGCATCACGGGTACCAGAGTCTGGACCAGTTCCGCGGATCGATAACTCAGGCGAGCAGCGGGAATCCCGCCGCCTTCGAGCGGTTGCAGTACATCAAGGCGCTGACCGGCATCAATTGACCGCGGCGACTCAGCGTCGTCCGATGAGTTGCACCACAAACCGAACCATCCGGTCCCACGCGACGCGTATCCATCCCGCGCGATCAACGGCCTCGGCTATCGTAAGCGGCAGCTCCATCAACACCGACTCCCCGGCGCTGATCTGCACTCGTCCCACCACCTGCCCGGCCTTTACGGGCGCCTCGATTTCGAAATCCTGAACGATCACCCCTGCGAGCTCCTGGACATGCGAGCGGGCAACGGTGATGTACTCCGGAACAACCGCGCCGGGCACAACCGTGCGCACCCGCCCGCCCCAGACCCGCACCGGATCGGCGACCGGCACATGCAATCGCACGGCCTGGAACCGGTCGAATCCAAAGTCAAAGAGCCCGGTCGCGTCGGCAGACCGATTTCGCTCTCCCTGCAGGTGGTTTTCACCCGGGGCACCCAGGATGACTACGATGAGTCGCCGCCCATCACGCGCGGCGGTGGCGGCGAGATTGTAGCTCGACTGACGGATGAATCCGGTCTTCAGCCCGTCCGCTCCGGTATAGGTGCGCAACAGTGAGTTTCGATTGAATTGCGTAATCGCGCCCACGTTGATTCGTCCATCCGGATACGACGCGGAATGGGGAAACGTGAATTCGGGTATCGAATGGTACTCGCTCGCGGCGTGGGGATGGCGCTCCAGATATGCGCGGACAAACCACGCAAACTCCCGCGCGGTAACCTGGTTCTCCGCGCTCAACCCGGACGGTTCCTCGAAGTGCAGGCTGGGCAGATCAAGATCCGCAACCACCCGGTTCATCTCATCCACAAACGCGGGAACGGACCCCGAAGCGTGCAGCGCCAGGGCGACCGCCGCGTCGTTTCCGGAGGAGACGGCAAGGCCAAGCAGCAGTTCGCGCACCGTGACGCGCTGATCGGGGCCCAGAAACATCAGCGATGATCCAACCGGTGTGTTGCGCGCCCAGGTTTCCGGCGGCAGGGCGACCACGTCGTCGAGGGCAATCCGGCCTTCAGCGATCATCTCAAACGCGGCGTACATCGCCACAAGCTTGGTCAGGCTGGCGGGGGGAATGACCGTATCCCCTTCCCGTTCGTACAGTACGGTGCCCGTCTGTGCGTCAAGGAGTACGGCAGCCCGTGCGGTCAGCTCAGGTCCGTGCTCGGCAGCGTAGGCGTGCGTCCATTCCGGGATCCGAGGGAGACCGGGAGCGGCAAAAAGCAGATGCGTTCCAGCGACCAGAAACAGCAGCGCTCCGAGGAGTACGACCTGCCCGGAGCGATGAAATGGAGATGCTCGGTTATTCACGAGCAAAGTTTATCAGAGAACCTCGGGCAACTCCAAGCGTCTGCCGACGGATCGTGTGGCTGATTCTTCCTCGCTGATCCGGAAGACCGACACGCTCTCGGCAAGCTGGGCGGCCTGTGCCGCGAGCTCCTCGGACATCGAGGCCATCTGCTCGGATGCTCCAGCATTCTGCTGGACCACCTGATCGAGCTGGGTGAGCGCCTTGGTGATCTGCTGCACTCCGCTGCTCTGCTCCCGAGTCGCCGTTGATATCTCCTGCACCAGATCGGCCGTCTTTTGTATATCGGGCAGCATACGCTCCAGCAGGCCTCCCGCGGAGTCGGCGACGCTCACGCTGTGCACCGAGAGGTCGTGGATCTCCGCCGCGGCCTTCTGACTGCGCTCTGCAAGCTTCCGAACCTCTGAGGCAACCACCGCAAAGCCCTTGCCGTGCTCGCCCGCCCGTGCCGCCTCAATCGCGGCGTTCAGGGCGAGCAGATTGGTATTTCTGGCGATCTCTTCGATGATGCCGATACGTTCGGCAATCTCTCGCATCGCCGTAACGGTATCGCGTACCGCGCGCCCCCCCGCGTCCGCGTTCTCAGCGGACTGAAGGGCGATCCGCTCGGTTTCGGCCGCGTTCACGGCGGTGTGATCGATATTTGCCCCAATCTGCTCCATGGAGGCGGAAACCTCCTCAACCGAAGCGGCCTGCTCGGTTGCACCCTGCGAAAGCACCTGTGCAGTACTCGAGAGCTCACCGCTTCCGCGCGAGACCCCGTCCGAGATGGTGCGAATGTCGGTAATGGTATCACGAAGATTGTCGGCCATGGTGCCCACTGCCGACAGAATTCTTCCCGCCTCATCGTCTCGCCGAGCGCTGAGTCTCATGCTGAGGTCACCGCGCGACATGCGAGAGGCTGCCTCGATTACGGTGCTCAACGGCTTGAACGCCGAACGGATAACCAGCATGAGCACCAGCGATGCAAGAACGGCCACGCCAAGAAGCGTCAGAATAGACCTCGCCATGCGTGACCGCATATCGGCGAGAGCTTGCTCGCGGTCAACCATCACCACCGCACGACCAATCACGGCCCCGGTGTAGTCGTGCAGCGGAACGTAGTGCGTGTAGAAAAGACCACCGGCGACCCGATACTCATTCACCCCACTGCGGTACTGCGTCATGATCTGTACCGCGGTATCACCCGAGAAATCGTAGAACACCAGATTATCGATCACGATGTCGGTGGGCTCGGTGTCAAAGCGGCGGGCCCGCTGAAAGACCTCGTCGTATATGCCAATGGCGTAGGCCACGCCAAAGGTGCTCTCGAGATTATTGAAGACTGAGGCGACCGATCCACCAAACTCAACCGACCCGATATGGCGCCCGTCCGCGGTGATGACCGGATGCACCACCCGGGTGCCCGGTCCGCCCCGCCCTACCTCGAGACCCAGCACCGGCCGGCGAGTCCGGTTTGCTTCTACGACCGTCTGTCGGAAGCCGGATAAGTCGTCTCCAAACTGACCGGGCGCGTGAAGTCGCAGAAAGCTGGTCGCCGGAGGCGTGTGGAACTGAAACTGGGCGATGTCGAAGTCGCGGCGAAGATCGGCAAAAAAATCCGTGAACATGTCCGAGAGTGCCGCGCGGTCTTCCGCGTCAAAGAGCTCAACGACTTCGCGATTTTCCAGGATTGCGGTCACCGTAAGCGAGAGAAAACTCAGCTCGCTCTCCAGGGTTGTCCGAAAGGTATTTTCGATCTGCTCGAAGAGTGCGGCATTATTGTTTGCCATGTCCCGTTGGAAGGCGAGGTATTGCGTTCCAACGGTAAATGCGGTGACCAGACCGATGGTTATGATCACTATCAGGAGGGTCTTCGCCCGAATGCTCAGTGTCTTTCTCATGTTCTACACTCCCCATGAGTGGTGTTTTCTCGTTCGAGGGCGGGCAATGGTTCCGGCTGTTGCGCAGGGATGATCATTTCGATAGGCTCCTGCCGTGCTTCGCGAGTAATAATACTATACACCGATTCTGGAATGAATGGAATAATAATTCTCATTTTATCATCTTTTTTTGTGGAGAGATTATATGGCGGATAATGATTATAACAGAGCTAATGTCCCGACCCTGGGAGAGACGATTCGTCGTGCCGTCTCGGTCGGCGTGTTCGCTGCTCTCATCGTCGCCGGGTCCTACGTATCGGTTCCTTTGCCGGTGACACCGGTGCCGGTTGCCCTGCAGAGTCTGTTTGTCTTTCTTGCGGCCCTGATTCTCGGACCCAAAGCAGGAACCCTGGCGGTCGCCCTCTTTCTGGCAATGGGCGCGATCGGCTTGCCGGTTTTCGCCGGCGGCCGGGGCGGACCGGCCCATTTCTTCGGTCCAACCGGCGGCTACCTGCTCGGCTATCTTCCGGCCGCCGCCGTCTGCGGTATCATCTCGCAGTGGGGGCGCCGCTTCGTATCGACGCGAACGCGCGCACTGATTGATGCCGCTGCGGCAACAATTGGTACCGCGGTGCTCTATGCGTCCGGCGTAACGGTGCTCGCCCGGGTCACCGGCATGACCGCTGCGGCCGCAATCGCTGCGGGGGCTGCACCGTTTCTCATTGGAGACGCGGTGAAGATCGCCGTTGCCGCCGCGGTAGCGCCTCGGGTGCGTGAGCGGCTCATTCCT
>REDM01000226.1 GCA_007693485.1 Spirochaetaceae bacterium | reverse complement strand
CCGCCGTCGGTACGCCAGTACATGCTGCCGAGCTCGGCAAAGATCTGGTTGTAGGCGATGGGCAGAAAATCGGCAAACTGCAGGAAGGCCACCGGCCGCTTGCCCGCGAGGGCTTGCCCGACGGTTACGCCGAGAATCGAAGCCTCAGCAAGCGGCGAGTTCTGCACCCGCCGTCCGTAGGCGGTGGTCAGGCCGCGGGTGATACCGAAGACGTCACCCTTGGGGTCTTCAATGTCCTCGCCAAAGAGCACCACGTCGGGGTTGGTCTGCATCTGATGGCGCAGCACCTCGCGGATCGCTTCGAGCATGGTCAGCGGTTTTTCTTCGCTGGACGGCGCTCCGCGGTACTCCGCCTGGCGATCTGCGAGCCGGGCGGGAAGCGGCTTCACCGCGGTGAAGCAGGGCTCGGGCTCGGCGCTGCGCTGGGCGCGGTACGCGTCTGCCTTGACCTGCTCGCGCACCTCGTCGCTGATGCGGTCAAGATCCGCTTCGGAGACGCCGTGTTCAACCAGATACTGTTTCAGTCTGATGATCGGGTCTCCGGCTGCCTGCACCGACGCGATCTCCTCGGCGGTGCGGTACATGCGCTGATCATCGGCGTTGGTGTGGTTGGAGAGACGGTCAACCTGAAAGACCACGATGTGCGGGCGGCGATCCGCGCGCATTGTGGACACCACGCGGCCAAACGCCTCCAGGCTCCCGGCGGCATCGCGGCCGTCGATGCGGGTGATCGGCGTGCCGTAGAAGTGGTTGGCTTCCCCGGCCGGGGTACTGTAGAAGGTCTTCCCTCGGGTAACCGTAGAGATTGCAAAGCTGTTGTCCTGCACCACGAAGAGCACGGGAAGCTGTTCTCGCACGGCGTGGGCGATCCCTTCGAGCACCTCGCCCTGCTGCGTCATCCCGTCGCCAAGGGCGCAGAGCACGACGGGTTTGGCTGGCTCTTCCTTGACCACCTGGCCGACGCCCGCTGCCTGGAGGGCGCTGTTTCCCACGGGGCCCACGAGGCTCAGCACGTTCAGTTCGGGCGCGCTCATGTGGGCGTTCATCTGCCGCCCCCGTGAGTGCGAGGCGTCCTTGCTGAAGGTCGCCAGGAAAAACATCTCGATGGGAATGCCGCGGGCGAGCATCAGCGCCTTGTCACGGTAGTGAACGTGGAGCCAGTCCTCGGGTATCAGATGATGGTTCAAAACGGCGGTGGCTTCATGGCCGGCGCCCGAAACGTGAAAAAACGCCTCACCCCGTCCGGTGAAGTCCTGCTCGATGATATCAATTTCCCGGGAAGTTACCATGAACCGGTAGCTCTCCAGCAATTGGCGAGTGGTATTATCCAGATTCCTGTTGCCGCTCAATGATGGTCCTCCGTACGTTATGCCAAAGTGCGGTTTTTTATCCGGCGAGGCTACTATATCACGCGCATATGTTGAAGTCGACACTCAGAAACCACTATGATAGGGCCGACTGAACAAGGAGAGTTCCATGAGTACGGAGAAATGTATCGATTCGCTTGGTGTCCTTTCATCGTTGAGCACCCCGTCTGGTCCGGTTCACTACGTTGATCTCCCCCTGCTGGCAAAAAAAGGCTACCCCGCGGTCGAGAAGTATCCGGTCTCGATCAAGATTCTTCTGGAATCTGTGCTTCGCAACGAAAACGGCGTGGAGGTGCTGCGCGAGCACGTCGACAGTTTTTTGACTTACGATCCCGCCTCGCCCCCCAATATCGAAGTTCCCTTCAAGCCGGCCCGGGTGCTGCTGCAGGACTTTACCGGAGTTCCGTGCGTGGTCGACCTGGCCGCCATGCGAAGCGCCATGGCGCGCCTCGGGGGTGATCCCAACCGTATCAACCCCGAGTTGATGGTTAACCTTGTGATCGATCATTCGGTGCAGGTGGATTTCTTCAACAGCTCGCAGGCGTTGCGGCAGAACGCCGAGCTGGAGTTTCAGCGAAATCGCGAGCGCTACGAGTTTCTCCGATGGGGACAGGCGGCGTTGAAGAACTTCTTCGTTGTTCCGCCGGCGAGCGGAATCTGTCACCAGGTGAATCTCGAGTACCTGGGAAAGGTCGTCCAGACGCAGCAGATCGACGGCAAGAACGTCGTTTTCTTTGACTCGCTTGTGGGCACCGACTCACACACGCCAATGATCAACGGACTTGGCGTGGCCGGCTGGGGCGTGGGTGGCATCGAGGCCGAGGCGGCCATGCTCGGGCAACCGCTCTTCATGCTCGCACCGCCGGTGGTGGGCGTGCGGCTCTCCGGGCGCATGCGCTCCGGGATTACCGCAACCGACCTGGTGCTCACCATCACCCAGATGCTGCGCAAGCACGGAGTTGTGGGCAAGTTTGTCGAGTTCTTCGGCTCGGGACTCTCTGCGATGACGGTTCCCGATCGCGCGACCATCTCCAACATGGCGCCCGAGTACGGTGCAACGGTTGGCTACTTTCCCATCGATCAGCGGACACTCGACTACCTCTACTCAACGGGACGTCCGCAGGAGCTCATCGACCTGGTGCGCGACTACGCCGAGGCGCAGGGAGTTTTCCGCACCGATGCAACGCCGGATCCCGTGTTTGAAACCGTTCTCGACCTCGACCTCGCGAGCGTGGAGGCGAGTATCGCGGGTCCCAAGCGACCGCAGGACCGCGTTCCGGTCAACAAAGTAAAAGAGGTCTGGAAGAAGAGCCTCACCGCGTCGCTCGACGAGCGCGGGTTTGCCCTCGATGCGGCCCAGCTTGGCGCCAAGGCTCCGGTGAAGATGAACGGAGACCAGGGCGAGCTGACCCACGGAGACGTGGTGATTGCCGCAATCACCAGCTGCACCAACACCAGCAACCCGTCGGTGCTGCTGGCCGCCGGGCTCCTGGCAAAACGGGCGGTTGAGAAGGGGCTTTCCACCCCGCCCTTCGTCAAGACCAGTTTTGCCCCCGGATCGGTGGTGGTGACCGAATACCTCCAGCGCGCGGGCCTCATGCCCTATCTTGAAAAACTTGGGTTTTACCTGGTGGGCTACGGCTGCACCACCTGCATCGGAAACTCCGGCCCCCTGCCCGAGCCAATTCAGCAGGCGGTCGAAGAAGCCAAGCTGGTGGTCGCGGGCGTTCTCTCGGGAAACCGCAACTTCGAGGGGCGGATCAACCCTCATACCAAGGCCAACTTTCTCGCCTCGCCGCCGCTGGTAGTGGCCTACGCCCTCGCGGGAAACATGGACATCAACCTCGAGACCGACTCGCTCGGCGTCGATCAGCAGGGTAAACAGGTCTACCTGCGCGACATCTGGCCCACCGACGAGGAACTCGCCGAGTATGTGAAGAAGGCGCTCGACCGTGACGCCTTCATCGAGAGCTACTCCAACCTCGAAGATTCAAACCCTGAGTGGAACCGCATCGAGCTCGCCGGGTCCGAGATCTACCAATGGGACGCGAGCAGCACCTACATCCAGGAGCCCGACTTCTTCGCCGACATGAAACCCGAGGTGGAACCGATTCGTGCGATCAGTGGAGCCCGCTGTCTGGTGATGGCTGGCGACAGCATCACCACCGACCACATCAGCCCGGCAGGGGCAATCGATCCCCAAAGCCCCGCAGGGCGCTATCTGATCGAGCAGGGGGTCTCGATCACCGACTTCAACTCCTACGGCAGCCGCCGTGGCAACGATCGCGTTATGACGCGCGGCACCTTCGCGAATATCCGATTCCGGAACCAGCTCGCTCCCGGCACTGAGGGCAGCTGGACGTGCCATCATCCCACCGGCGAGATCATCGATATCTTCGAAGCGTCGCTGCGGTACAAGAAGTCGGGTACCCCCACTGTCGTGCTGGCAGGAAAAGATTACGGCATGGGTTCCAGCCGCGACTGGGCGGCGAAGGGAGCCTTCCTTCTCGGGATCCGGGTGGTGATCGCCGAGTCCTTCGAGCGAATTCACCGGAGCAATCTGGTGGGAATGGGTGTGCTGCCGCTGGAGTATCAGCCGGGAGACAGCGCGAAGACGTTGGGGCTGACCGGTAGCGAAGTGTTCACGATCGCCATAGACGACCAGCTCAAGCCGGGTCAGACGGTACGAGTTGTGGCAAAGAACGAAGACGGTACCGAGGTCTCGTTTGACACCCGCTGTCGGATCGACAGCTCGGTGGAGGTTGAATACTACCGCAACGGAGGTATTCTGCACACGGTGCTTCGCAAGTTCATGCTCGCCGGATAAGGTCACTCCAGCTGAGACCCGTGCCGTCTGCAACGGCGCGGGTCGTTTGGCTTCCCACCACCGTGTCGAGGGCCCATGGCGGCAGGCCGGGCTCCAGGTTGTGCTCGCTTCGCAGCAGAGCCACGTCCGCCGCCGTGACTTGGGCACCGGCCGCAATGTCGCGAACGGCGCGAATCGACCGATTGCTTCGACCGTGGTTGGCTGCTTCCCCCGGCGCGAGCGTCTTCTTTCCGCTTCCCATCACGGTCGTCACCCGGCTCTCTCCGTATCGCTCAATGAGCCACTCAGTACCCGGAGGGCACGCGGTACCCGGGGGGCACTCACTACCCGGCAGGCGTGACGCGTGATCCGCTGCCCCCCTGCGAACCGCACGGACCATCTCTGCAAAGTCGTCCGGGACGAGGGCGATGGGATCGTCGAGTCCGGGATCGCTTCGGGAGAGGGTGATGTGCTTCTCGATGGCCGCGGCTCCGAGCGCCGTGGCCAGAGCCGGAACCAGGATTGGGTCCAGCGAGTGGTCCGATACCCCAACGGGAACCCCAAAAAGCGCCGCCATGTGCGGGATAACCGCCAGGTTATACTCTTCCTCGCGCGCCGGGTAGGCGGTGATGCAGTGCAGCAGCGTCACCTCAACCGTGGCGCAGACTGAGCACGCACGCTCGATGTCGGCGAGGGTCGAAACACCGGTGGAGAGGATCATCGGTTTGCCATACGCGGCCACCTGTCGCAACAGGGGCAGATGGTTCAACTCGGGCGAGGCGATCTTGTAGCGTTCGACACCCAGGTCTGCGAGTCCGGCGGCGCTGCCAGGGCCGAAGGGAGTACAGAGAAACGATATCCGCGCGTCGGCGCAGAGTTGCTTGAGCTGTGCGAAAAACGCCGGAGGCTGTTCCAGCGAGCGGAAGCGGCTGTAGAGATCGATGTCGCCGCCCGGCAGGCGTACGGAGCCAGTGGCCGGGTGGAGGATCTCATCGGTAATGACCCACTGGAACTTGGCGCAGTCGGCGCCGGCTTCGGCTGCCGCGGAAATCAATTCGCGTGCACGCCCGAGGTCCCCTCTGTGGGCGGTTCCGATCTCCGCGATAATCAGCGGCGCGTGAGGATCGTTGGCGGTATCCGAACCCGGCGATGCCACACGCTCCGTCCTACTCGGCGGTCGCTCGCGGCCCGATCCGGTCAAACCCGGCATAGGGAACCAGGGCCGCAGGGATGCGGACGGAGCCGTCGGCCTGCTGATGGTTCTCCAGCAGGGCGATGAGCGCGCGAGAGACGGCAACGGCGGTGCCGTTGAGCATGTGAACAAACCGACGGTTGTTGCCGTCGCGGTAGCGTACGCCAAGGCGGCGCGCCTGATAGTCGGTGCAGTTGGAGGTGCTGGTGATTTCACCCCAGTCGCCGGACTCGCCGCGGCCTGGCATCCACGCCTCGAGGTCGTACTTTCGATAGGCCGGTGCGCCGAGGTCACCGCTGCAGGTATCCACCACCCGGAAGGGAATTTCGAGCGTGGAGAAGATCTCTTCTTCGATGCCGCGAAGCTGCTCGAGCAGTTCGTCGGACTGTTCCGGCAGACAGTAGACAAACATCTCCACCTTGGTGAACTGGTGGACGCGGTAAAGTCCTTTGGAGAACTGTCCGGCGGCGCCCGCCTCTTTGCGGAAACAGTGAGAGATACCGGCGAGTTTGATCGGCAGGGCTTCGGCTTCCAGGATCTGGCCGGCGTGATAGCCCCCGAGGGTGATCTCCGCGGTCCCCACCAGGCAGCCGTCATCGTCGGTCAGCGAGTAGATGTTGGTCTCGGGTCCGCGCGGGTTGTATCCGATACCGGCGACAACCTCTTCTCGTGCGATGTCGGGGGTAATCATGGGGGTGAAGCCGTGGCGCCGCAGAATGTCGAGCGCAAAGCGGCTGAGCGCAAGCTCAAGATAGACGGCTTCGTTTTTCAGGTAGTAGAACTTGGTTCCCGAGACGCGGGTTGCCGTTTCAAAGTCCATCAGGTCGAGGTCGGCGCCAATCTGCACATGGTCTTTGGGTGGGAAGTCGAAATGGGGTACGGTTCCCACCTGCTTCACCTCCCGGTTGGCGTCTTCGCCTGCGCCGACGGGTGCGTCGGGGTGCATCATGTTGGGGATGCGCTCGGCCTCGCGCATGAGCGACGTCTCGATCTCGGCAAGTCGCTCCTCGAGGGCGGGGATCTGTGCTTTGAGATCCTTGCCCTCCTGGATGAGGGTCTCTCGCTCGGCGGGATCGAGTTTGCCCTTCATCTTCCCAGCGTTCTCGTTCCGGCGGGCGCGCAGTCCCTCCAGATCCTGAATCGCACTGCTGCGCTGATCGTACAGCGTTACCACGGCCGATACATCGGCCTGCATATTGCGGTTGCGAAGATTGGCCTCAACGGCCTCGGCGTTGTCGCGGATAAACTTCAAGTCGAGCATGATGGGCACACTATATCCGTGCACCGGATTCGATGCAAGATTGGGTGCGCAAACGCGGAAGGTCGCGGTGCTCAGCCCTCGAGTTCGGCGGCACGGTCGGCCGCGGCGATCACCGCGTCGATCACGGCTGCGGAAAAGCCGCGCTCCTCCAGAACCGAAACCCCTTCGATGGTGGTGCCGGCCGGTGAGATCACGCGGGAGAGTGCCTCGATGGGGTGGTCACCCGTCTGTGAGAGCAGCTCGGCGGCACCCGCCGTAACTTCGCGGGCAATTGCCAGCGACTGCGAATAGGGTATGCCAGCGCGCGTTCCACCGAGGGCGAGGGCGTGGATGAAGGCAAAGACATAGGCGAGGCCCGAGCCGGAGAGTCCGGTGATGGCAGACATAAGTCGCTCCGGCAGTTCGTACGCGGTTCCCATCGCCTCGGCAACGAGCAAGGCCTTGGCGCGCAACGCGTCAGAGGCGGACTCGGGCAGAGCTACGCCCACCGCGGCCCTGCCGACCTGCGCCGCCAGACTTGGCATGAGCCGCGCCACTCCGCGGGGGCGGAGTACCGCCTGCAGGGTAGCCATGGGAGTTCCTGCAAGGATCGAGAGTACATCTACCTCGGCGAACCGGGCGATCGTCGTGGCTTCGGTATCGTTAGTGGCTGACCCGGTGAGGGCGGCGAGGTCCTGTGGCTTGATCGACAGCACGACGGTGTCGCAGTAGCCCAGAAAGGCCGCGAGCTCCGTTTGAGGGAATGATCGGTAGCCGAGCGTGTCGCAGAGCGACCGCCGCTCGGCGCGTTTCTCAAGTACCGCAATTTCGATATCGGGGTGACGCTCCGACAATCCCCGTGCCAGAGCTTCTCCCATGGAACCAAACCCGAGTACCGAAATGCGTTTCATGCCGTCTCCCTGATGCCCGTCGTCGCGGCGATCGAAGTACCGCCGCGACGGAGTTATCGCGATCGGCTACTTCGCGGCCGCAAGTGCGGCGTCGTAGTTTGGCTCCTGCGCGATCTCAGGCACCTGTTCAGTATAGACGACGGTGTTTGATTCATCGAGTACCACAACCGCCCGGGACAGAAGCCCTGCGATCGGCCCGTCGGTGATTTCCACGCCGTAAGCCTTGCCGAACTCGCGGCTTCGCATCTGCGACAGGGTCACAATCTGCTCGATGCCTTCTGCTCCGCAGAATCGGCTCTGAGCAAAGGGCAGGTCGGCGCTGATGGTGAGGAACACCGTATCGGGCATCTTCTTCGCGGCATCGTTGAACTTTTTGGCGGACGTCGCGCAGGTGCTGGTATCGAGACTCGGGACGATGTTGAGAATCTTCTTCTTTCCCGCGAAATCTGCGAGATGTACATCGCTGAGGTCAGCTTTGGTAAGCGTGAAATCTGGTGCAGCGCTGCCCTTTGCCGGGAGCTCTCCAACTGTATTGATGGGGTTACCCTTCAGAGTTACTTGTGCCATAGTTTTTCCTCCGTCTGGCAAAAGTACTACCGGACTGGGCTCAGGGCAAGTACTCTTTACCGCGATGCTTCGGTGATGCTCATGACTGCGGGGACCGTTCTGATGCTTTTCATCACCTTCTTGAAGTCGTCCGGACGATCGATCTCCATGGTGAAGTAGGCTTCCAGATTACCCGCCTCGTTTTCCTCGACTCGTCCTTCGATCAGGTGGCCGTGATACTTCCGTACCGCGCCCTCGATTTCGGAGAAAAGGTCGGAGGTCCGGTGTGCAACGACACGGAAGCGCCGCGTCGCCCGGGGGCTGACGGTCTCCCACTGCACGTCAACGGTGCGCTGGTCAAAATCGTCAATATGTCTGACGTTCGAGCAGTCCTTGCGATGAACGATGATTCCCCGTCCGCGCGAGATGTATCCAACGATAGCGTCGCCAATCGTCGGGTTGCAGCAGCCGGCAAAGCGAATCATCATGTTTCGTTCGTCATCGATGCGAACGCCCACCTTTTTAGGGTCGAGTATCCGGGTTGCCCCGGGCTCCACCTCAATGGGGGCCTCCTGGAGGGGCTTTGGCTCGGGTTGGACCTTCGTGCGGGCGACAATGTTCCGATCGATGATCAGGTTTTCATCGTGTTTGTTCAGCCAGTTGCGGACCTTGGACCGCGCACGGCTTGTTCGCACGTAGCGCAGCCAGTTCACGTGTGGGTGGGCGTTGGGCGAGGTCTGGATCTCGATGACCTGCGTATTCTTCAATTCCTGGCGCAGGGGAATGATGTTTCCGTCCGCCTTGGCCCCGACCGTGTGGTTTCCGACTTCGGTGTGGATGTGGTAGGCAAAGTCGATCGCGGTGGCTCCCCGCGGCAGCTGCACCGCGTCCCCCTTCGGGGTGAAGACGTAGATCGAGTCCTTCAGAATCTCGCGCTTGATTTCCTCGAGAAACTCGCTCGAACTGAAGCGAAGCCCGTTCAAGTCCCGTACACGATGAATGATATCCAGATCGTGCCGCGCCCCGGGGTCGCTGTGCCGCCCTTCCTTGTAGAGCCAGTGCGCCGCAACACCGTACTCGGCGGTTTGGTGCATGTCCTCGGTGCGGATCTGTACTTCGAGCAGCTTCCCGTCGAAACCGAGTACCGTGGTATGCAGGCTCTGATACCGGTTGGC
>REDM01000075.1 GCA_007693485.1 Spirochaetaceae bacterium | reverse complement strand
GGCGGTTGTTGTCGAGCAGCGGGGCGAGGCGGCGGCGGATGCCGACGTTGATGCGCGCGCGGGGATCCTGCGCGTAGGCGCGGTACATGTAGTCGCGCTCCTGGTCGGTCACCATCTCAAGTGTGAGCTCGTCATGGTTCCGCAGGAACATGCCCCACTGGCAGTTCTCGGGGATGTTCATGCTCTGCTCGAGCATGTCGATCACCGGGAACCGGTCTTCGGTGCGAAGCGCCATGAAGAGCCGGGGCATGATGGGGAAGTGAAAGCACATATGACACTCGTCGCCGTCACCAAAGTAGGCCGCGGCGTCCTCGGGCCACTGGTTGGCCTCGGCGAGCAGCATGCGGCCGGGGAACTTCTCGTCCATGCGCGAGCGAAGCGCCTTCAGGAACGCGTGGGTCTCGGGCAGGTTCTCGCAGTTCGTATCCTCGCGCTCGAAGAGGTAGGGCACCGCGTCAAGCCGCATGCCGTCGACCCCCATCTCAAACCAGAAGTCGAGCACGGTGAAGATCTCTTCGCACACCCGCGGGTTGTCGAAGTTGAGGTCGGGCTGATGGTGGTAGAAGCGGTGCCAGTAGTACTGACCGGCCACCGGGTCCCACGACCAGTTGGACGCCTCGGAGTCGGTGAAGATAATACGGGCGTCTTCGTACTTCTCCGGCTTGTCGGTCCAGACGTAGTAGTCGCGGTGCACCGAGCCGGGTTTGGCGCGGCGGGCGCGCTGGAACCATTTGTGCTGGTCGGAGGTGTGGTTGATGACCAGCTCGGTGATGATGCGGATCCCGCGGCGGTGCGCTTCGCGCAGCAGCCTGCGGAAGTCGGAAAGGGTGCCGTAGTGCGCGTTGATGTTGTAGTAGTCGGCGATGTCGTAGCCGTCGTCGAGCAGCGGTGAGGGGTAGAAGGGAAGCAGCCAGATGGCCGAAACCCCGAGCTCCTGCAGGTAGTCCAGCTTCTGGATTACTCCGGGAATGTCCCCGATGCCGTCGTTATTGCTGTCAAAAAACGATTTGATGTGCAGTTCGTAGATGACTGCGTCTTTGTACCACAGCGGGTCTTCCGCCATCACCGAAACGGTGCGTGCTTGCTTTTTCGCCATTCGTTCTCCCGGTCCCGATGCGGGCTACAGAAAATAGTCGAAGTCGTTCTCGCGCCGCAGCTTCCGCCGCACCGTAAAGATATGGGCAGGCATGGTGTGCGGGTCGAGCTCGACGTAGTTGGTGGCGCCGCGCCAGATGTAGCGCTCTCCGGTGAGACCGTCTTCCACCAGGTACTGCTCGTCGTGGTCCAGCTGCAGAAAACCGACCGGCAGGGTGACCCATCCGGACTGTCGATGGTGGGTGTCCAGCGAGACCACCGTGACGGTGTGGTTGTCGCCGTCGTCGCTGCGCTTGGCGTAGGCGATGATCGCCTCGTTGTCGCTGGCACACAGCTCGATGTTGCGCGTGTTCTGCAGCGAGCGGTTCTGCCGCCGAATGCGGTTCACCGTCTTCATCAGCGGCCGAAGCGAATCGCCGGAGAGATCCCACTGCTTGATCTCGTACTTCTCCGAGTTGAAGTACTCCTCCTTCCCGTTGACCGCCTGCGCCTCGCACAGCTCGTAGGCGGGGCCGTACACCCCGTAGTTGGAGGAGAGGGTCGCAGCGAGCACGAGCCGGATGACAAAGGCCGCCCGACCACCGTACTGCAGCTGTTCCGGCAGAATGTCGGGCGTGTTGGGCCAGAAGTTGGGGCGGAAGTACTCGGCGTGCTCGGAGCGGGTGAGCTCGGTGATGTACTGCTCCAGCTCGGAACGGCTGGTACGCCAGGTGAAGTAGGTGTAACTCTGGTTGAACCCCACCTTCGCCAGCCGCGCCATGACCTTGGGGCGGGTAAACGCCTCCGCGAGGAAGATCAGGTCAGGGAATTTGCTGCGCGTCTCGGCGATCAGCCACTGCCAGAAGGCGAAGGGTTTGGTGTGCGGGTTGTCCACCCGGAAGGTGCGGATGCCCTGCTTGGCCCAGTAGAGCACCACGCGCTTCAGCTCGTTCCAGAGACCCTTCCAGTCGTCGGATTCGAAGTTGAGCGGAAGGATGTCCTGATACTTCTTGGGCGGATTCTCCGCGTACTGGACCGTTCCGTCCGGCCGCCAGTTGAACCAGGCCGGATGCTCCTTCACGTAGGGATGATCGGGCGCGCACTGAAACGCCATGTCCATGGCGATTTCCATCCCCAGGTCATGCGCTTCCTTGATGAGGGCGCGGAACTCCTTCAGCGTGCCGAGCTCGGGGTGGATGTCGGTGTGGCCGCCCTCGGCGGCGCCGATTGCCCACGGACTGCCGGGGTCGTCCGCCAGAGCGGTGGTGGCGTTGTTGCGTCCCTTGCGGTGCGCGACGCCAATGGGGTGGATGGGCGGAAAGTAGACGATGTCAAAGCCCATCTCGGCTATCTCCGGCAACCAGCGCCGGCAGTCGGCGAAGGTACCGTGGCTCCCGTCTCCCGCGGCCGACCGCGGGAAAAACTCGTACCATGAGCTGAACAGCGCGCGGCCGCGATCCACCGCCACGCGCAGCTCAGGCTGAAAGAGCGCCGCCCGCGACCGGTCCGGCCACATCTGAACCGCAGCCGTCAGCTCCTCGCTGACCGCGAGCTCGACCGCCTGCGCGACTTGCACCTCGGGGTGGAGACCCGCGCCTTCGCTCCCGGGGGTCCCGGGGCTTTTGCTCGCGGCGGCACCGGCCGCGGTCAGTTGTGCGGCCCATTTCTCGATGCGTGCCGCCGCTTCGACTCCTTCGGCCGAACCCCGCGCGCTCGAGCTCGTGCTCGTGGGGCCGGTGGCTGCGGCGTTTTTTGCCCGAGCGGCTGCCTCTTCGAGCATCCGCGCGCCAATCAGCAGCTGGACACCCACGTTCTGGCCGGCCTGGTACTTCTTCACGAGATCGGCCTGCCAGGTGTCAAAGTGGTCGACCCACGCGCGAACGGTGTAGCGGTAATCACCGAGTTCGGTTACCGGGAAGCGCGCTTCCCACTCATCATTGGCACGGTCTTCCATTGCGAGGATCTGCCAGTCGGCGTCCGCGGGGGCCCGGTAGAGCAGCTGCACGCGGATGTGATCGTGGCCGTCGGTGAAAACGTGGGCGTGAACGAGGACGGTCTCGCCGACTGCGCGCTTGATGGGAAAGGCGCCGCAGTCAACATTCGGACGGACGGTGTCGATGACGACCCGGACGTCGCCATGACGAGGGGTTGAATCAGGCATACTTCTCCATCATAGGGGAAGGAGCCGGAGAGGGCAAGCGCCGATCAGGAGCGGTGCCCGCGGTCGTGGCCGCGCTTGCGGCGTCGGCGGGCGCAGTCGCGGTCGCGGTCGCACTGGCGATCGCGGCCTGACTGTCGATCGCGCTCGCGCTGGCAGTCGCAGAAAAAACCCCGTCGAAGTGACGGGGTTTGTCAGTTGTGCCCAAGTGGACTCGAACCACCGGCCTTTAGATCCGCAATCTAACGCTCTATCCAACTGAGCTATGGGCACATATCTGGTCGATTCTGCGTTCAATCGCCGAATCGTTCCAACGGAGAGGGAGGGATTCGAACCCTCGGTACCCGGGTAGGGTACAACTCCTTAGCAGGGAGCCCGATTCGGCCACTCTCGCACCTCTCCAAGTCGCGCTTTCGCGGAGAGAGTGGGATTCGAACCCACGGAACCTTGCGGTTCAACGGTTTTCAAGACCGCCTCCTTAAACCACTCGGACACCTCTCCCAGCAGCGCTTGGGTCTTCCACTATAGCCACCGCTTGCGAAAATGTCAATTGCGGGTCGCGGATTTGGCCCGCCCGGGCGCGGTCCCGGGCGACACCCCGACCAACGTCTCGACCGGCCGCCGGGCCAGAAGCGAGCTGACGGGTCGGCGGTGGGCACTCTGTATGCATTCTGTGTTCACTCTGTGGGTGATCACAAAAAAAATGAGCGTTGCTATCGGTTAACTGTCTAGTTCTCCTATACAGTTAACCGATGCAAATGACCCTGCTGGCCGGTCGCCGGTGGGGGGCCGGCCCGTCGCAGACTCGGGTGGGAGGCGGGTGCGGGTGCGCGCGTGCCAACACGGACGCCCGACTGCGGAGGCCTATTTCGGGAGGAGGTCGTCGTTGAGGGCGGGATACCCAAAGCGGCTCAGGTATTCGCGGACAACCCGCAGGTCTCGCTCCTGGATCTGGTCGGCAAACTCGTCCAGAAAGAAGCGGTCAAAGCGGACACCGGAGTAGAGCAGCCAGTGCGCTTTGTTGATGCGAACACGACCACGCTGGATCAACCACTGATTGCCGGTGCGAAGACCGCGCTCCACCGACTGGTCTCCCAGTCGACGGTACACGTGATAGGTGTCAACGTGAGCCTGCAGCAGCGCCTGCGTCTGCGCGGGGCTGAGCTGCAGGGGATCACCCAACGGATTATAGATGGCGATGGTCTCTCCCGGGGAGATGAAATCAGGGTCGGGAAACTCCGCCATGTTCAGCACGTAGAGATCGGGCCAGAGCTTGGAGAACCCCCAGTACTCACCGGCAAGCTCGTAGAACGTATCCCCCTGCTGCACGATGTGACCGGCAATGCGATTTCGCTGGGGAACGCCGGGATCCGCCGCCGGGGGCGGTGGAGGCGGTGGAGGCGGGGGGGCGGGCGCCGGAGCAGGCTGCGGAGCTGGGGCCGGAGTCACTACCACCGCGGGCAGATCAGGCTGTGCACCGCGTCGTGGAAGCCACCCGGCAACCGAAGGCAGAAAGGATGGAAACGCAATCAGCACCAGCAAACAGGCGAGATTGAAAACCGCCAGGATCGCTGTGATAATGAGGATGTTGCGCTTGCCAATTCGAATATCTTCTGCTGCCATCGTGTTCGCCCCTATTATAGTACTTTTCGTCCGGTTTTGCTCCGAACTTCACCGTTGGCGTACGCTTCCGGTCGCACACTTCCGCCCACGCGTCTCAGTCCCTGCGCTTCCCATCCCACCGCAAGAGCAGCCACTTCAGAAACGGAACGTAGCGCTCCCACGCGCCGCTGCCGTATCCGCCGGCGGCGAGATAGGCGCGCGGCATCCCGAGCTCCTCAAGAAATCCGTAGAGCATCAGATCGCGCTCGTACAGCTCGTCGGCGGTGAGCTTGAGCACCGCCGTTGACGGCAGCTCATCGTGCTCCCACGGGTCAACACCGGAGAGCACCACCACGATGTCAGGCCGCGGCGCCTCGGCGGCAAGCCGGTCAAGCCCCCCACGCAGAAGCCGGTTGTAGTCGCGCGCCTGGTCCGTCTCCACCGGGATATCGATATCGCTGGGGGTAAAGTGAGGATTGAGCGAACCATCGGCCAGACGCTCAGGACCGTCGAGCGGCCAGCCGTGCGCCATGTGGATGCTCAGCGTGGTGATGCTCGGATCGCCGGCGGTCAAACAGGCGGTGCCGTCACCCTTATGGCAGTCCACGTCGATGATCCACGCGGTCTTGATCGCCTGAGCCCGTTGCAGCATCCGAAGTGCGATCACCGCGTCGTTCACCACGCAGAAACCGGTGCCGGTCTCGGCCCGGGCGTGGTGCGTTCCTCCACCCAGGAAGAAACAGACGCCACCCTCGAGCGCGACGCGACACGTCTGGTGCACCCCCGCCACGTAGCGAAGCGTCACCTCGCGCAGTTCGCTCAGGGGCCGGGTGGCAATGGTGGGGTCATAGCGATGGTAGGCACCGTTTTCGTCAATCAGCTCAAACGCTGACATCAGCGCGCGCTCGAGGCCGTCACCGTAGAGCCGCTCTACGTAGTCGCGATTGTGCGCCAGCGCAATCTCGTCGGGGCCAATGGGCACGTAGTCGGGACCGATCACGGAGCGATCAAAAAGCCGACCAACCTCGGGGTCCTCGCGCAGGGCTGAGACGATCTTACGGTTCTTGTCAGCAGAAATGGGGAGCAGCACCCCGTAGTCGCGAAACGGAGGTCGAAGGTGTTCGTCATAGAGAATCATGCGCGTACTCTACCTGAAACGGCGCCTTCCATCTATAAAGCGCGTGGGTCCGCGCTGACTCGGGCCGGGGCTACGGCACTTTTCGCAGCAGAACAGTGATTAGCTCTTCGAGATCAACGCCGGAATAGTAATCGATCAGAATACGCCCCCGTTTGTCCGTACCCTGAATGACTACCTTGCCGCCAAACCGGTCGATCAACTGCTGCTCCACGGCCCGAAGCTCGGGCGACCGCTCGTCGGTTGGGGCTGCGGTCTTCCGCGACGTGGTGGGCGCCGTGCCGGTGGCCGCACCGTCCCCGTCGGCGCCGGCGGCCGCACGAGCGGCGAGCGTGGACTTCAGCACCACGTCGAACGCCGCATCGCCGAGCTTGGCCGAGAGGCCCTTCGCGATCTGCTCGGTGTCGCGCACCGAAAGGGTATTACTCTTGATGAGTTCGAACAGCCGCTGGCGATGCCCCTCGTCTTCAATGCCCGCAAGGGTTCGCGCGTGACTTCCGCTGATGGTGCCGGCGGCCACTTCGGCCTGCATCGCCTCAGGAAGCTTGAGCATCCGCAGCGCATTGGCGATCACGGAGCGACTCCGGTTCAGCAGCGTTGCCACTTCCTCCTGGGAGTAGCCGGTCTGTCGCATCAACTCGTGGTAGGCCTGCGCCTCTTCAATGGGGTTGAGGTCGAGGCGCTGCACGTTTTCGATCAGCGCAATCTCGAGTTTCTCGCGACTGCTGTAGCTGCCCAGAATGACCGGCACCGTCTTCAGCTGCGCGATCTGCGCCGCGCGATAGCGCCGTTCGCCGGCGATGATCATCACCGTGCCGTCGGCCTGTCGCTCGCCGATGATCGGCTGGATGATGCCACGCTGCCGCACCGATGCGGTAAGCTCTTCCATCGCCTCAGGCGGAAAGGTCTTTCGCGGCTGGTCCGGGTTGGGACGTACGTTTTCAATGGGAACGGAGTGAACAACCGCGTCGTTCGTGTCTCCCTCGATCAGGGCGCCGAGCCCCTTCCCCAGCCGACGATTAGCCACGGCTCATTACCTCCTCGGCGAGCTTTCGATAACTCTGCGCGCCGATACAATCCGCATCGTACTGGTTGACCGGGACCCCGTGTGACGGCGCCTCGGAGAGTCGCACGTTGCGCGGGATGATGGTGCGAAACACCTTCTTTCCAAAGTAGCCCACCACCTCCTGAACCACGTCCTGTGCAAGCCGTGTGCGCGAATCATACATCGTAAACAAGATTCCCAGAATTGCGAGCTCCGGGTTGTACCCCGCCTGCACCTTCTTGATGCTCTGCAGGAGCTGGGTCAGCCCTTCCATGGCGAAGTACTCACACTGCAGGGGAATCAGCACCTGATCGGCAGCTACCAGGCCGTTCAGCGTCAAAATGCCCAGCGACGGCGGACAGTCAATGAAGAGATAGTCGTAGTCCGGTTTGACCCCGGCGAGGGCGCGCTTGAGGTACTGTTCACGCTTTTCCTCGTGAACCAGCTCCACCGTGGCGCCGGTCAGGTTGATGCTGGAGGGAATTACAAACAGGTTTTCCACACTGGTCGCGCGAACCACATCGCGCGCGTTGGCGCCCCCGGTGAGTACCTCGTAGGAACCAATGCCGTCGGTCTTCACCCCCACCGCACTCGAGAGGTTTCCCTGCGGATCGAAATCCACCAGCAGAACCCGCTGTCCGGCCTCGGCGAGGTAAGCCCCGAGGTTTGCTGCGGTGGTGGTTTTTCCCACCCCACCCTTCTGATTGGCAAATACGACCGTCGTTCCCATGGTGTTCGGCAGCAGTATAGAGCAAAACCGCCCCGCTGTCATGTCGCTGTCATGTCGAAAAAAAGCTTCAGTACCACCGGGAATGCGACGACACTAGCACCAGGTAGAAGACCGCGCCAAGGATAGGAAGCGTATCCGGCGACGGAACAATTACAATATCGAAGGAAGAGTTGAATTTTATCCATAATCTGTTAGATTATGTATGTGGGCCGGGATCATTGAGGTATTTCATCAAACGTCGTAGGGCCGGGTAAATGCAAAGAAAGGCTTCAGCTGCTGCCGAGACAACCGCCCCGGCACGCGCCTTCATCGCCAGTCTCCCCAAAACCGAGATCCACCTGCATATTGAGGGGTTGGTCAGTGTTGACTCGATCTGGTCCCTCATCAAGAAGCATCGCCTCGATCTGGGAATCGGTTCCAAAGAAGAGTTGAAGAAACGCTTCCACGTTACGAGCCTGACCGAGTTCATCGATCTGTTCATCAATATTATTCAGGCGTGCTTCCTGACCGAAGACGACCTTACCTATCTGGTTGACGACACCCGCCACTACCTGAGCCGAAATAACATTCGATACGCCGAGATCTTTTTCGCTCCCACCAAGCTGATCAAGAACGGCCTCGACTTCGACCGAATGGTGGACCGTCTCGACGAAGGTGCCAACCAGTTGCGCAGCGAGGGCATCGACGTTCGATACATTGTGGATGTCTCGCGGGGCTTTGGTCTGGAGAACGCCATGCGCAATCTCGACCTGATCCTCGCCCACCCGACGCCCAACGTCATCGGACTCGGACTCGGTGGCGCCGAGCAGACCGGCCCCGCAAAAGACTACGAGGCGGTGTTTGAGAAGGCGCGCGCCGCGGGCCTCAAAGTAGTTGCCCACGCCGGCGAAGACGTAGGGCCGGCTTCCATCTGGGACACCATCGATATCCTTGGGGCGCAGCGCATCGGCCACGGCATCAGTGCCATCCAGGACGAAAAGCTCATGACCGAGTTGACGTCCCGCCGCATCCCGCTGGAGATCTGTCCGACCAGCAACCTCTTCACCCAGAAGTACGCCAAAACCCTGGCGGAACACCCGATCCGCGCCTTCTTCGACCACGGCATGTACGTCACCATCAACACCGACGACCCGACTCTCTTCGGCGTCGACCTGAACGACGAGTACGCACGCCTTCTGGAATCCGGCATCTTCACCGTGGACGAACTGCTGACGATCCTCAAAAACGGCGTCTACGCCACCTTCCTGCCCAAGAAGCGCCAGAACGAAATCTGGAACGAGATTGCCGCAGTGGTCAAGAAAAGCGACTTCGCGGCGACGCTTCCCAAGTAACCGCTCCCCGCGACGCATCGGTCGCAGCCGCCAACACCCGATCAACCTCCGCCGCCTCGCACACCTCGTAGCTCAGTTCAAGCCGCAGCTCGCTCAACTCCACCAGCGGCTCGGTGTGCGCCACCAGCGCGACGGCCTTCACCGCATCGGCGTACACCCTCACCAGTCCGCCCGTCCCCAGTTTGACGCCACCGAAGTATCGCACCGTCGTCAGCAGGACATTGGTGATTCCGCTGCCCTTCAGCACCTCCAGGGACGGGCGCCCCGAAGTCCCCCTCGGATCCTG
>REDM01000069.1 GCA_007693485.1 Spirochaetaceae bacterium | reverse complement strand
CGCTCGCTTCGCTCGCTGCGCTCGTCCGACCGGCCGCCACCTTCTCGCCCTCCATGCCCGCAGACAAGCGCAGCGCCCTGATCGACGGCTGGCACGCCGCAGTAACCCGAACGTTGACCATGGCGAGCCACTCGTAGACTCGCCAGGCGACTCCCCGGGTTTCCTGGACTGTGGGAGCTGTACGTCCATAGAGGCTGATACAAGAGCGGCCGCCGCTGTCTTATCGGATCGCGGCGGCCGTCGGTTATGCTCGCGCTGCCCGCGCTTCCTGGCTCTGCAATGCAATCCGTTCCTGCATTCGGATCTGAGCCTGGTCGATGATTACCGCTGCGACAATCACAAGCCCCTTGATGATGTTCTGCAAGAACGAAGAGAAACCCATCACCACCAGACCATCTACCAGCGTTCCGATCACGAAGGCTCCAATGATGGTACCCGCGACCCCTCCTCGCCCGCCCATCAGTGAGGTTCCCCCGAGAACTACGGCAGCAA
The DNA here is from genome assembly GCA_007693485.1 of Spirochaetaceae bacterium. Taxonomy (GTDB): domain Bacteria; phylum Spirochaetota; class Spirochaetia; order DSM-27196; family PWMO01; genus PWMO01. The sequence continues at coordinate 8,958 of REDM01000069.1, read as the reverse complement.
TGGCGGTAAGCTCGTCGGTGACGCCGGTGGCGGGGTGGGCGGCAACGAGCTGACTGGCGATGATGAGGCCAACCATCGCTGAACAGAACCCGCTTACCATATAGACGAGTGTCTCCGTTCGTGCAACGCGAACGCCGGACAGCTGCGATGCACGGCGGTTGCCCCCGAGCGCGTAGACATGGCGTCCGAATGGAAGACGCATCGTAACGAAGTATGCCACAATCGCAAAAAGGGCCATGATCCAGATAGAGTATGGAATACCGAGCAGTGTTCCCGCTCCCAACTGTTCGAAACCGGTATTGTTGAGCTCGGGACGCCCGACCAGATTAGCGAAGGTGCGTCCATTGTTTCTCAATCCAGCAAGTCCGCGTGCCACGTAGAGCATGCCGAGGGTCGCAATGAAGGGATAGACATTGAATCGGGTTATCGTCAATCCGTTGATCAGGCCCATCACCGTACCGGCAAGAAGTGTGATTGCGATGACCATCCATATCGATGGGTAGACAATCACTCCCAATCGCGAGAACTCGATCCCTTCGTTGATCAGCCCTCCGGCTATCATGGCCGAAAGACCCACGATCGAGCCAACCGAAAGGTCGATTCCACCGGAAAGGATAACAAAGGTCATACCAATCGCGAGAATCGCGATGATCGCAACATGCTTGGAGATGATGATAAGGTTCGCGACGCTCAGAAACCCGGGAGCCAACAGCGTAAAAACCGCAAACACCAGGATAAGCGCAACGAACGCGCGTCCTTTCATCAGAAATTGCAGCACGTCGTTCTTGGTTATCGAACCGGTCCGTGGCACTCCGGTCAGTTTGCCGAATCGCATTTCAGTGGCCTCCCATTGATTTCGAATTACGCGTTGAGAAGTGTGTCATATCCGTTGGGTTCCCGTGGCTGTCATGAGCGCTTCCTCGGACGCCTCGTGCCGGGTGAACTCATTGGTGATCTTCCCTTTAGCCATCACCAGAATACGATCGGCCATTCCGAGAACCTCTTTCAATTCCGACGACACTAGAATGACGCCGTATCCCTGTGCGGCGAGCTGTTCGGTGATGTTGAAGATTTCGGACTTGGCTCCGACATCAATTCCCCGCGTTGGTTCATCGAGGAGCAGAACCTTCGGATTGGTCAGAAGGCCCTTGGCAATAATCGCCTTCTGTTGGTTCCCCCCGCTGAGTGAGGAGATGAGCTGTCGAGAGTCGGAAACCTTGACCGACAGCTTTTTGATCATGGCTTCGGTTGCGGAGCGCTCCTTGCGGGGAATGAGTGATATTCCTAGGCGATCGAGATAGGATCTGAGGCTGGAAAGGACCATATTGTTCTTCACGGAAAGCGCTGCGACCAGCCCGTCGCGCTGGCGGTCTTCGGGCACGAGGAATATCCCCGCGTCGATGCGATCGCTGATTTGGTTCGAGTCAAGAACGACCCCGCTCAGGTCAACGGTCCCGGTCGCATGTGGACAGGCACCACTGAGGCACTCCAGAAGCTCCGAGCGTCCCGCTCCCGTAAGGCCAAACAGCCCCAGGATTTCGCCTTCGTGCACCTCGAACGATACATGATCAACCAGATACCCGCCACCCACCCGCGGAAGGCAGATGTCGCGCACACGCAAAAGCGGCTTCCCGATGGTGTGCTGATGCGATCGAACGAACAGATTTGCCTGCTCTTTCCCGATCATTGTTTCGACGATCCACGTGAGGTCGATGTTCGCAACCTGTTCGTCGGCGACGTTTCTTCCATCGCGCAACACGGAAATGTGATCACCGATGGCGAGTATCTCATCGAGACGATGGGAAATGTAGACTATTGAAATGTCATGGCGACGCAGATCGTCCATTACGCGAAAAAGGACCTCAACCTCGGATCCACTCAGGCTGGACGTTGGTTCATCCATGATCAGAATACGCACGTCCTGCGCGAGCGCCTTCGCGATTGCAACAATTTGTTGCTCACCCACCCGAAGGTCGCCAACGATGTCATCGGGGTCAATGTCGTGTTCAAGTCGAGCCAGTAGCTCTACGGTTCTGCTTCGCTGCTCAGCGGAATTGATGGTTCCGCTCCTGGTTAGCTCGCGCGCCAGAAAGATATTGTCAACCACGCTCATGTTCGGACAGAGATCGAGTTCCTGATAGATGATTCCGATGCCGTTTCTGATTGCGTCAACCGGTGAGCTCAACGAGATTTCTTGATCGTTCATCCGGATCGTACCCTCGCCGGGTTGCTCGACGCCGGCGAGAATCTTCATCAGCGTTGACTTTCCCGCTCCGTTCTCACCGACCAGCGCGTTGACCTTGCCACGATGAACCGAAAAGCTCACATTGTTCAGCGCGAGCGTCCCGGGATACGCCTTGGTGATTCCCTCAGCGCGCAGAATAACAGGCGACTGAAAAGCATCTGGCATTGCGGAGGATTCCCGTTCGCGGTTGGGCAGTTCGTTCACGCGCGACATATCAGCCGTCCGATTCGACGCTGAGTCGCGTAGCGATGACTCTGATCTGGTTGAGGTCGATTCTGACCAGGTTGAAGGTTCGCACGGTGAATGACCCGGTGAAGCGTATTCGTTGTCCGAGCAAATCGGGGGCCGAAATCGGCTCCAGTACGTCTCGCACAACACGGCGATTTATCTCTCCGGCAACCCTTCCATACTCGGTTTGATCCCGAAAGTCCCCAAACTGGATGAACTGTACGCCGTCGCGGATGGAGCTGTCGTCGCTGGGTATACGAGGACCAGCGAAAAGCACGACCGATACCGGGCCCTGGTAGCCGTCGATATCGACGGTAATTGTTCCCAGACTTGTCTCGGTGTTCACTGCGGTGACCGTGCCAGTGGCGGTCACCAGGTAGATATGCGCCTGACCGGTAGTAATTACACCGTAGCGCTGGGCGGTTTCTATCAGGTCGTCAGTGACCGCGAATCCGTCGGAACCAACGGCCCACTCGTTCAGAACAAGTGAGAGGTCAACGGCGGCTTCGTCGATCGCGGGAAGGATCCGGCTCTCCCACATCTCGTCGACGAAGGTTGCGGCGTCAAAGGCTTCCGCGAGGCGCTGTTCGGTCACCTGCTCAATTGGGACCACGGTGAACCCGAACCGCGCAGAGAGCGCGATTATCAGTACCAGGACCGAAGTTCCAAGCACTCGTTTTTTCATGCGCCCGGCACGTGCCATGAGCAAACTCCTCAAGGTCAATCTCGTGATTGGTCGCGGAGAACGCGACCGCAAGACTACCGTCTGTCAAGAGCAGTGCGGACAGGACGACGTTGTCCTGCCCGCACGGAGGATCGATATCCGCAAGCGGAAATCAGCGCTTGGGTGCGAATCGTTCGAACTGATCCGCGTTCGCCGGAGTAATCAGCACCATGTCGATCGACTGTTTCTCGGGCATATCCGTGCTTCCGGTTCGAATCCATCGGTCGGCCTGCATCGCTGCCTGAATCGCCATCTCGGCGACGGGTTGCAGTGCGGTCGCCTTGAGTTCGCCACGGAGGATCGACTGAATCGCGTCATCGCTCCCGTCGAAACCGACCACGATCACGTCACGTCGGCCGGCCGCAAGCAGGGCTGCCTGGGCACCCAGGGCCATGGTGTCGTTACCCGCGATCACACCCTGAATGTCGGGATGCTGCTGAAGGATGGTCTCCATCACGCGAAAGGCCTCGGTCTGGCTCCAATTTGCGGTTTGTTGCGCAACCATCCGCATCTGCGCAAACTGATCGATGACATCGTGGTACCCGCGGGAGCGCACATGCGCGTTGGTGTCGGTGTCGCGTCCGGTAAGCTCAACATAGTTTCCGCGCTCGCCCATCAGTTGCACAAAATACTCGGCGAGAATAGTTGCCCCCTGGTAGTTGTTGGAAACAATCTGCGCCTGCGCGATTCCCTCCTGAGTGATTTCGCGATCAACCAGGAATACCCCAACGCCCGCGTCACGGGCACGCCGAACCGCAGCGACGGTGGCATCTGCACCGGCGTTGTCCAGAATGATCGCCGCGACGCCCTGAGAAATCAGCGATTCGAACTGCTGCATCTGGGTGGTAGCGTCATCGTTGTGCACGAGACGGATCGTCCGATACCCCAGCTCCTCAGCCTTGTCCCCCGCGATTTCCTGCATCGCACCAAAGAACGGGTTCTCTACGGCGGGAACGATGACACCGATGGTCTTCGGTCCATCAGTGGCTGATTGTTGTTGTCCGCCTGCGAACGCAGTTGCAGCGGCCAGGACCATCACGACTACCATCAATGCACGAAATCTTTGTTTCATTTCGTTTTCTCCTTATGATACTTTACGTATACCATTGAAAACGAAAGTTGTAAAGGAAAATCTTTGGCCGGTCCATAAGTTCTCGAAGAGAAAATCATCATTCATATTGGTGATTGTTTTGGATTGCTTTTTATTGCTCCGCTATACGGTCCAGCTCACCAACATATTTCGCCTGGAACACTGCAAACTCCTGCAACGCGTGCCTGGTAAGCCGGGACATTGGTGTGCGCCCCGACCTGTTGATAGTTGATAACGGTTGCGGTACCGATCTTGGATACGTATGCGAGTGGACGGAAACAGTTGCGTGCAGGACACGAGTATCGGTGGTACCCAACCACGCCCGGTGCCTCTCGACACGGAGCACCATCCACTCCGTGTTTCTCTTGGAGTGATGCCGAATTCCGGCAACCAGCGGGCTCTATCCGAGTACTTTTGGGGAGTCTATTCCCCTGCCCGTCTCAAGATCAATTCGAGCAGGGGAACAAAAAGAATCGCGGTGATGCCTGGGTCACCCGTTATGCACGTACAGATCCCAGTCCAGGTAGGTCTCGATCGCTTCCTGCAGCACGTGGGCGTAGTTTCCCCGCGCCATCGCAATATGATGCTCGAACCCTTCCTTGGTGATGTAGCGCAGCAGTTTTCGCATACCCGGAACTCGGCACGTCGCAACGCCACCGTCCATCGGGTACGGATCATCGGTGAACTCGCCCTCGCCGGTGTACGAGCGGATCATTCCAAGGCGGTCGTCGGTCGACATCCGGAAGAAGGTGAACGGGCCGGGAGCAACCTTTCCCTTGATGGCACCAAAGCAGCGCTCGGCCCCCAGGGTCGCCCCCAGAACGTCCAGGTTGGAGATTTCGACCTCGGTGCCGATGAAACTCTTCGGGTAGTTGCTGCAGTGGGTACCCACCACCATGTCTTCGTCGTCGCCAAAGTTGTTGTTCCAGTCCAGGAAACCCGGAGCGTTGCCGCTGGCGAGCGCGAGCCCGTACATGGAGACCACGCCGGTGACGTCCACCTCGCAGGCGCTGGGCATCAGGCGCTCGCCCATCATGCTCATGGAGAGGCAGGTGGCGCAGCCGTAGTTACTCTGGATCGAACTCCAGCACTGGATCGCGCTCGCGTCGCACTCGTTCTCGTCCATCCAGTGGTCGATGGCAACCGAAAGTTTCACCTGCTTCATGATGTTGGCTTCGACGATGGCGTTGGGAATCCTGCCGTACGCCTTCACCTCTTCCAGCTTCTTTTTCACCGCCGCAGACTGCGCATCGATCTTTTCCGCGGCCGCGATCATCTCGGAGAGGTCCACTGTGGTCACGCTGATGCCGGTGGCCTGCAGCAGTTTCTCGCTGTAGCGTACCGTGTTGAACGGCGCCGGGCGGGCACCAATGGACCCGATGCGCGCGCCGGTCAGTCCCTTCACCACGCGGCAGACCCGGGCAAAGTTGTCCAGATCTCGGGTGAACACCGCGCCCTCAATCTCACAGACGTGCTGGGCGGTGTCCGTCCAGGGGATTCCGTACTGGTAGAGGTTATTGGTCACCGAGATCTTCCCGCAATACGCGTCGCGGCGTTGCGAGACGCTTACCTTGTCGTTCTCATCGCTGCACGCCTGAATCAGCACCGGAACGTTCAGTTTGGCGCGCGAAAGGGTTTCTGCGATACCCTGCTCGTCACCGAAGTTGGGCAGCACCACGATGATTCCGTCAATCTCATCCTTATGGTCGCGAAAGAACTTCGCGTACTTCTGCGCGTCTTTCAGGGTCTCTACCGCACCGTTGGGCGTGGCGTCCTTGGGCATGATCCGGTACTGGTATCCCAGACCGTCGAGCTTCAACAGAAGCTCCTCCCGGGCACTCGCCGCGTGAGCCGGGTTGAAGAACCCTCGGGTCCCCACGACCAGCCCAAAGACCATCTTCTTGTCTACCAATCGGGTAAATGATTGTTCTGCCATACTCTTCCTCCTCTCTCGTTGTGCGCGCGGGCAACGCCGCGGAGTCCAGTCAGTTGTAACGAAGCGGGGCGCTCTCCCCACTCAGTGCGAATCCGTTGGGGAACTCGGGGCTCAGCTGGTAGTCGGCGATCCGCTCCATGAACTTCAGGTAATCGATACCGTCGCGGGCGGCGGTATCGGCATCGGGAACCATGGGAGCGCTCTCGATGGTGCAGTAGCCGGAGTACCCGGTCTTCTTGAGGGCGCGCATCACGGCGCGGAAGTCGGTCTTGCCGTAGCCCGGCGTCAGCGAGTTGGAGTCACGGAAATGCAGATGCCACAGCCGGGGATGGGCGTCCATCACCGCTTCAAACGGGTCGAGCTCTTCCATGTTGACGTGGAACCAGTCGAGCTGGATGCCGATGTTGTCGCAGCCGGTCAGTTCGATCATGCGCTTGTGGTTTGCCGCCGTGTTGACGAACTTCCCCATCTCCAGATGGTTGGTTGCCTCAAACACCAGCTTCACGCCCTTCTCCCGCGCGTAATCGCTCATGCGCCGCAGCGCATCCACCGCAACCGCGGCAGCCTCGCTCACCGTGTCGGCCGTGATCGCCTCGTGGATCGCCACCGCGATGGTGACCGACGGCGCACCCACTTCCGCGGCAAAGTCGATGCTGGTCCTGGTCTCCGCCACGCCGAGATCGGCGGTTTTGGGCTCGGTCAGTGTTTTGTACGTCGGCGAGTAAGGGTCCCACATCTCACCCCAGCACTCGTTGATGCACGACACCTCAAGCCCGTAGTCGGCCCGCAGCTTCTTGTGGGTTGCCGCGTACGCCTCCATCGAGACTCCGAGACCGTAGCGGCCCTTGGGTGGGCAGATCTCGATCGCATCGTAGCCACAGCGCTTCAGTCGCTCGTAGGTGCGCTCGGGTTTGCGATACGCCTCGTCCTGACCGAAGGTGAGTTGAAAGTAGCTGTACTTCATCGTTCCCATGACGCTTCACTCCTCTGCGGGGTAGATCTTCTCCGGCGGCATGCGCCCCGCCGGCCGCTGGATCAGCTCGTAGACCACGCCGTAGTCTGCCTCGGTGTCGAGGTAGGCGTAGTGGCCGTCACCGTCCTTACCGAAGCCCGCGCCGTCCATGATCATCGCGTAGCCGGCCGCTTCCGCCTCGGCGAGGGCCGACGTCATGTCTTCTACCAGAACGCCGAAGTGCTGCACCCCGTAGCCGTGTTTCTCGATGAACTCATGATAGACCGACGGTCCGCGGGTTGGTTGGATGAGCTCCACCCGCATGGGCCCGAAGTAGGAGAGCGCGACGCGCATCTCGTAGTCAGCCGGTTGGCCGCGATAGGTCATCCGCTTCACCAGCGGTTTGCCGTACGTGTAGAAGTGCCATGGCCCGGTCCCAAAGCCGGCGTGGTAGTTCCGCACCGTCCGGTCGAGGTCCTCAACCACAAAGGCAATCTGCGCGATGCCGTTGTTCAGAAAGGGAAGGGACTTTCTTGGTGGGTTGGTCATTCTCTCTGCTCCTCAAGACTGCTCGCTTTTCACGCCCCCGGCTGAAAGACCACTTTCAGCGCCTTGCCGTCGAGCGCGAGCTGGAGCCCGTCGTTGAACTGGGACAGCGGCATCACGTTGGTCACCAGTTTCTCGCCCGGGATCTGCCCCGACTCGAGCATCTGCAGTGAGAGTCGAAAGTGGCGCGGCGCAAACCGCGAGATTCCGTAGAGCGTCAGGTTCTGGTAGTGTACCACGTTCATGTCCAAGCCGGGCTTGCTGTCGCTGTGGGGCAGCCCGCCGAAGAGCGCGATTCGCCCGCCCTTGGCCGCCACCTCCACCGCCTGGACCTGCGAGGACGCCGCGGGATTGGCGGTGATCACCACCGATGGCCCGAGGCCGCCGGTCAGCTCGCGGATGCGCGAGGGCAGGTCTTCGGTCGCAGAGTTAATGACGGCGTCGGGCTCGAAGGCCTGCACCAGCTTCAGCCGCTCGTCCACCACGTCGGAGACAAAGACCTTCGCGGCGCCGCAGGCGCGGGCAACCGCCACGTGCAGACAGCCGATGGGTCCCGCTCCCATGACCAGAACCGTGTCGCCGATGGTGGTACCGGTTTTCTCGTGGGCGTGTATCACCGACGAACCGGGCTCCACGATGGCGGCGTAGATTGAGTCGAGCTTCGCGGGCGCCGGCAGGATGTTTCCCGCCTGCACGCTCTCCGGCGGAATGGCGATGTACTCCGCGAGCCCGCCGGGCCACTGCTGCGCGATCTCGCGAACGTTGGCGCTGAGCTCGTGGCGCCCTTCGATGCAGAAGGGATCGCCGGGATCGTAGACGTTGGGTCCGATGGAGAGGCGGTCACCCCGCTTCCACGGTCCGGCGTACCCGGCTCCAAGCTCTGCAACTTCACCGCAGATCTCGTGGCCCAGCACCCACGGCAGCTTCACGTTCTTGTGACCGCTGCGAATGGTTCGCAGGTCCGATCCGCACAGACCACAGGCGTGCACCTTGACGAGCATACCGCCCGCCGGCGTCTGGGGAACCGGTCTTTCTTCTACAACGCATTGCATCACATCCTGCAGGACCATCGCCTGCATGGCCTTACTCATTTCTATTACTCCTTCGTCTGTTGTCGCGTCCGCGGTTCGCTTTTACGTCGCGCCGCGCAGCTTCGCGAGGGTCTTGAAATCGTCCTTCACATGGGCGTAGAGGTCCCGGTAGAGGGCGAAGTACTCCTGGTACCGTGCGTGCGTTG
>REDM01000233.1 GCA_007693485.1 Spirochaetaceae bacterium | reverse complement strand
CGTCCTTCCCGGCCGCCATTCTGGAACCGGGCCAGACCTACCGGCGCACCACCATTCACCGGTTCTTTTTCGCATAATCAATTTCGCATAATCAAACAGGCGCCAGCAAAAAAAGGGCCACTGCACGTACCCGCGCAATGGCCCATGTTCGGTGTACCGGCGTTCGGCTCACCATCTATTATCACTTCTACTCGTCGCGAACCACCTCGTACTCAGCGTCTTCATAGGCGCCTTCGCTCCTGGTGGAGTTCACGGAGCCGTTTGCCCCGGTCGTGCCCGGTTCGCCGGAGCCGTCCGCACCGCCGCCGGAACCAGCCTGCTGCTGATACGCCGCCTGAGCGATCGCCTGTGCCGCGTTGGTCAGCGATTCAATCCGGGCCCGGATCGCATCGGTGTCGCTTCCATCCATCACCGCGCGCAGGTCGGATATCGCGGACTGCACCCGTTCCCGATCACCGGCGGAGATCTTCTCGCCCAGCTCTGAGAGCGACTTCTCCGTGGAATAGATCAGGCTGTCGGCCTGATTACGCAGCTCGATGCGCTCCCGCTCGCGCTTGTCTTCGGCCGCGTGCTGCTCGGCATCGGTGACCATGCGCTGAATCTCCTGTTCGGAAAGCCCTGAGGACGACTCAATGCGGATCTTCTGCTCCTTGCCGGTACCGAGGTCCTTGGCAGAAACGTTCACAATGCCGTTGGCGTCGATGTCGAAACTCACCTCGATCTGCGGGACTCCGCGCGGTGCGGCCGGGATTCCCATCAGCTCAAAGCGCCCGAGAGTCCGATTCTGCGAGGCCATCTCGCGCTCGCCCTGCAGCACGTGGACCGTCACCGCGGTCTGGTTTTCTTCGGCCGTCGAGAAAATCTGGCTCTTGCGCGTCGGGATGGTGGTGTTGCGCTCGATGAGGCGGGTAAATACCCCGCCCAGGGTCTCAATGCCCAGGGAGAGCGGAGTCACGTCCAGCAGCAGCACGTCGTTCACATCTCCACCGAGAACGCCGGCCTGAATCGCCGCACCTGCGGCGACCACCTCGTCGGGGTTCACCCCCTTGTGCGGTTCGCGCCCGAAGAGCTCCTTCACCAGCTGCTGCACCATCGGGATGCGCGTGGATCCTCCCACCAGCACCACCTCGTCGATGTCCTTCGCGGTGAGGCCGGCATCCTTCAGGGCGGCCAGACACGGTTCCTTGGTCCGCTGCACCAGGTCACTGACCAGCTGCTCAAACTTGGCCCGCGAAAGACTGTAGTGCAGGTGCTTGGGCCCCTGTGCATCCGCGGTAATGAACGGAAGGTTGATCTCGGTGCTCTGAGTACTCGAGAGCTCCTTCTTTGCGGTTTCCGCCGCCTCCTTCAGCCGCTGCAACGCCATCCGGTCTTTGGAAAGATCGATCGCGTGGTCGTTCTTGAAGCTCTGGATCAGCCACTCGATGATGCGCTGATCAAAGTTATCGCCACCGAGGTGGGTATCACCGTTGGTGGAGCGCACCTCAAAAACGTTGTCACCAAGCTCGAGAATCGAAATATCAAACGTACCGCCACCGAGGTCGTAGACGGCGATCTTCTCTTCCTTGTTCTTCTTGCCAAAGCCGTACGCGAGCGCCGCCGCGGTGGGCTCGTTCACGATCCGTTTGACCTCAAGCCCCGCGATCCGGCCGGCATCCTTGGTAGCCTGCCGCTGTGCATCGTTAAAATAGGCCGGTACGGTGATTACCGCTTCGGTAACCGGTTCGCCCAGGTAGTCCTCGGCGGTTTTTTTCATCTTCTGAAGAATGGACGCCGAAATCTCGGGAGGGGTGTACTCCTTCCCCCCGGCGCTCACGCGCACATCGCCGTTGCTCCCCTTTGCCACGCGGTAAGGAACCATTTCCTTTTCCTGGTTCACCTCGTCGTAACGCCGCCCCATGAACCGCTTGACGGAGTAGACGGTGTTTTCCGGGTTGGTCACCATCTGATTGCGGGCGGGCTGGCCAACGAGGCGCTCACCCTTGGCGGTAAACGCCACAACCGAGGGGGTTGTTCGCTGCCCCTCTGAGTTCTGTATCACGATCGGATCACCACCCTCCATCACGGCTACAACCGAGTTGGTGGTGCCCAAGTCAATTCCAATTATTTTTTTTGCCATATGCTGCTCCTTTTCTTACGACAACGGGGACCATTCAGTCCCCGTTGCGCCTCCGTTACTGTGCCGATCGTTGCGTGAAGGTCCTTTCAGCGCGCCCTCACCTCGATCTTTCGGGGCTTCACGGCCTCTTTCACGTGCAGGGTTACCGTGAGCACCCCGTGCTCCATCTTTGCTTCGATCCGTTCGCGGTCGATGGTCTCGTCGAGGGTGTAACTCTGTGCGAAGTCGCCCCACTGTCGTTCACGGACCACGTAGTTGCCGTTTTCTTCGGGCTGCGGTCGATTTCCCCGCACGATGAGATGATCGCTCTCTACCCGCAGATCGATGTTCTCCTTCGGGACGCCCGGCATCTCCAGCCGCAGCGTTACCGTACCGCTCTCTTCCCAGATATTGCAGACCGGACGAATCGTGCGCCGGGTTTCCAGTTCCTTGGTTGTCGTTGCCATAGTCTGTTTCCTCCTCTCCGTGTCAGGATACGCTGACGGTGATCTGGCGCGGCTTGACCTCATCGCGCTTGCCCAGATGGACGCGCAGCACGCCGTCATTCAGGTCGGCACTGATCTTCTCGGGGTCCACGGTAGTCGGCAGTGCCAGCGTGCGCTGAAACGAGCCAAACCACTCGTCCTTGCGGAAGTACTTTGCCTTCTCGCTATTGGTGGACATCTTCTTCTCGCCCTTGATGGTCAGTACGTTGTTCCCGATGGAAACATCGACATCCTTCTGTTCCACGCCGGGAAGGTCGCAGAGCACGGAGAATCCGTCGCTCTCCTCGATGACATCGATGGCCGGAGATGATGCCCGGTCGAAGATCCCGGTGCTGCGATCGGTGTAATCCAGATCAAACAGCCGGTTGATCTCGCTCTGCAGGCGTTCCATTTCGCGCGCCGGGTCGATGCCCTGTGTTCTCCACCGAATCAGGTTCATATGCTTCCTCCTTGCCTCAGGTTCGGGAATCCGTTGCCACGGTGGCTTCGCGCTCCCGACACCCGTTTATCGTATTCGACTACTATGGAGCAGTTTTCGTGCCAAGATATGCTCAGAGCGGATAGATATTCAATAAGTATTTTCAATGGAACGAATTAAATCGAAACACACCGGGCCTGAATCTCGAACCGAACCCTTCTTGTCCCATGCGAGAACCCTGCGTGTGGAGATGTCTGTTTCGGATTTGCCCGAAGGGTGGCGGCGAAGCCCTCAGGGGTGCGTCATAATGACACAAATACCGGTTCTACTCCCGGCAGCTCTGGATCACTTTGAGAAAGGCGTCGGTCTTCCCCTCGAGAAAGAAGCGAAGTGTCTGCACCGAGCCGTCGGCCTCGAAGTAGTCGATGGAGAAGGTGGGAGGCTCACCGGAAAAGAGTCGCTGCCAGAAGGTGCGGTGCTGATCGACCGAGACACTCTGCATGCGTGCCATGGGAACGGAGAAATAGATCTCCTCACCGGCCGAGATCCCAGCGCCGCTGGACATGAAGGAGCTCAGCCAGTTCTGCTGGGGAAAGTGCCGGAAGTAGAGGGCTCGCTCGGTAAGGAAAAACAGACCCCACATCTGAGCCTTCGAGTCACGCTGTTGAGCGCACCCCGAAATGCAGCGGCCCATGGTGTAGATGATGACCTCTTCACCGAGCTCTTCTTCGGTCTTGTCCCAGAACGCCTTTACCTGCTCATCCTGATTCTGACGGGTAGCCATACCGGTACTATACCACAAGTTTGCGTTACCGGCAGCGGCGCGCCACCGTTTCTACCAGCGGATGATCGGCCTTGAGCCCGGTAACCTCCGATAGCGCCCCGGCGGCCCCCCGTTCATCCATCAGTCGACCAAGCCGCTGAGCGTCCGGATCTCCGGCCCGACGATACCCGAGGGCTGCCGCGCAGATCTCGATGATGTTATCGGGCTCAATGCCCGCCTCACGGCACATCAGAGCGCAGCCGATGAGACGGTCGTTGCGACCCAGCTTGCGAATGGGGTCACGCCCCACCCGATCGATGGTATCTTTGAGCATTCCGTTGGCAAACCGCAGGCGGATATCCGCCTTGGTTTCTTCGAGGTCAGCCTCGGTAAACGCCTCCGGCCGGGCCCGCAGCAGTCCGGCGCACGCCTCATCGAGCGCGCCGTTGAACACTGCCATCGCCCGCTCGTCGCCAAACGTTTCGTGCACCCAGGTATACCCCAGAGGTGCGCCCAGATAGGCAAGCGCCGCGTGCGCCATGTTGTACACGAAGAGTTTTCGCTCTCCCTCCGCAGCAAAATCGGAGACCGGATACATACCCTCGATCGGAGGCTGAGGCGCGCGGCGGGCCGGCCCATCGTACGGCAGTTTGTGATACCCGTCGGCCACGACCAGCAGCGGCTGTTCGGCACGCACCTCCGGAGGAAGAACCGGTACCATGCGTGCAACCGACGTACCCACAAAACCGACGTGCTCATCGACCCATTGGCGTACCGTGGGCTCGGGCAGGCACTCTGCTACCGCCGACCGAAGTTGTTCGGCGGCGCCGAGAAGGTTCTCGCACAGGTAGACGTCGACCGGCGCACCCGAACGCTGTGCGCGCAGGCGCAGGCCCGAGGCAATCGTCGCCGCGATGTCGCTGAGGTATTTCACCCCCACCGCCGTGGCGATCACCTCCGCCTCGGCGACCGCCTCATGAACCACCTGGTGATCGGAAACGTGGTTCGCTCGAATCCCGCTGATCACCAGGTTCTGCTCGGCTCCCCGCTCGGCATCGAGCACCCGAAGCGGATACTCCCCGGCGGCGTTGAGTGCGTCGACAAGCTCGGCGACCGCGTCTACGAATACAATCTGGTAGCCCGCTTCGAAGAAGAGCTGCCCCATGAATCCGCGCCCGATGTTTCCTGCGCCAAACTGTACCGCCGTGCGCCCCTGTTGCTCTGCCTGCATTCCCGTGCCTCCCCTCGTGATTAGTCTGCGATTACAACGTCAATGCCCCGGGCGCGAATTCTCTCGCAGAACTCCTTATCCGCACCGGCGTCGGTCACCAGGGTGGAAACCGCCTCAATGGGCGCAAAGGAGACCAGTGCGCGCCGGCCGATCTTGGATGAATCGAGCAGCAGCACCACGCGGTCGGCGATATCAATCAGCGCCCGCTTGACCTCGGCCTCCATCCGGTTGGGGGTAAGAAGCCCGTGCTCCTCGCTCAGCCCGTTTGCGGCAAGGAAGAGGGTATTGGCGTGGAAGCTCTTCACCATGGCGACGGCCTCTGGCCCCACCACGCTCAGGGTGCTCTCGCGGATCATCCCGCCCAGAATCACCGCGGTCATGTTTGCCCTGCGGGCAACTTCGCCGGCGAGGTCGAGCGAATAGGTGATCACCGTAAGGTTCTGCAGCTGCGCCAGGTGTTCGATCATCCCGACGGTGGTAGTGCCCGCGTCGAGGGCGATGGTTTCGTGGTCCACCACCATCGATGCCGCCGCTCGCGCAATGAGCGCCTTCTGTCCTGCGTTCTGCACCCGCCGTTCGCGGATGGGTGAATCGGGGGCGACGGTGTCGCGGTGCACGATGCCGCCGTGGGTGCGCACCACCAGCCCGCGCTCGGCGAGCCGGTTGAAGTCGCGGCGGACGGTATCCGCGGATACTCCGGTCAGCTCAACCGCATGCTCCACGGTCATGCTGCCGTGCGCTCCGAGGAGGTTCAGAAACTGTTCAAGCCGTTCTTCCACAAACACGGATGGAGGGTAGCCGAAGTTCGTGCCGTTTGTCAAGGTTTTTTGCTGTTTTATGCAGTTTTATGCGTTTCTTTGCCGATTTTACGTTGACAACTGCTTGCAGCCGCGATAGACTGCCGAAACACGATGACCGGCGATCTCCTCGCTGATCCCGGCGTCTGACTCGAACCGAATAAGGAAGGACCGATGGCTCTCGACACTCAAACCACCACCTGGGTCGACGAAGCGCGACGCGTTGCCGCGGGGATTCGCCGGCGTGCGCTCGAACTCACAATCGAACAGAACGGCTGTTACCTCAGCCAGGCGCTCTCCTCGGCGGATATTCTCGCCGTGCTCTATACGCGTGTGCTCAATATTGGCCCCAGCGCCGCGCCCCTGACACCGCCGCCGTTCCCGGGCGTTCCGCGGCCCGGCCACCATCCGCTGGGGGCCGACTACAACGGTCCGCGCGAACCGGGCTCCGACCGCCTCCTGCTCTCGGCCGCACACTACGCGGTGGCCATTTACGCCGCCCTGGTGGAGACCGGGCGCATGGCGCCGGAGGCCCTCTTCGAGTTCAACCAGGACGGCAGCTCGGTGGAGATGATCGGCGCCGAGCACTCCCCCGGGATGGAACTCACCACGGGCTCCTTTGGGCAGGCCCTCAGTCAGGCGGCCGGCATCGCGCTCGCGCGGCGGCTCAAGGGAGAGACCGGCAAGGTGTGGGTCTTCATGTCCGACGGCGAGTGCGAAGAGGGGCAGACCTACGAGGCGGTCCAGGCGCTGGCGCACCACCGGCTCGACAATGTGCACGTCTATATCGATGTAAACGGCCAGCAGGTGGACGGCCTGACCAAGGATGTGATGAACATCGAGCCGCTTGCCGACCGGTTTGCCGCGTTTGGCGCCGAGGTGGTGACGGTAGACGGACACGATCTCGAGGCGCTCGAAGCCGCCGCGCGCACCGAGCACACCGGCAAGCCACTGGTGATTCTCTGCTACACCGACACCGCACGCGGCATTCCCCTGCTGGAAGATCGCAAACCCAACCTGCACTACGTGCGGTTCAAGAACGACGAAGAGATCGCGCGGTACCGCGAGTTTCTCGCCGGCATGTGAATCGGCCGACCGCACACCGTGCGGTGCAGCACTCAACAAGGAGTAATCACCATGGAAATATTGACGCAAGTGCACGAGAAGAACCTCGTTGCGTGGGCAAAGGATAAACCGGAGGTTGTGGTCTTCTCAGGAGACCTCACCGGATCCACCGAAATCACCCTCTTCAAGAAGACCTACCCCGACCGCTTTTTCAGTCTGGGCATGGCCGAGCAGAACATGATGAGTTTTGCCGGTGGCATGGCGCGCGACGGCTTCACCCCCTTTGTGCACACCTTCGCGGTCTTCATGTATCGCCGCGCCCTCGACCAGATTGAGATGTCGATCGCCTATCCCAACCAGCGCGTACGCATGTTCGGGTTTCTGCCCGGCATCATGACACCCGGTGGGGTGAGCCATCAGGCGATCAACGACGTGGGGGTGCTACGCACCCTTCCCAACATGACGGTGCTGGAGACCGGTGACGCAACCGACGTCGAGTCGGTACTGGATGTGGCCCAGGCGGTAGACGGCCCCGTCTACATTCGCATGGTGCGCAAAGACATCCCACGACTCTTCCCCGCCTCAGAGCGGATGCAGTTGGGCA
This sequence comes from Spirochaetaceae bacterium, assembly GCA_007693485.1. Taxonomy (GTDB): domain Bacteria; phylum Spirochaetota; class Spirochaetia; order DSM-27196; family PWMO01; genus PWMO01. The sequence goes on along the minus strand of REDM01000233.1, from coordinate 2,009 downwards.
AGGCGCGCATCCTCAGCCGCGGTACCGACATCGCCCTGGTTACCGCCGGCATCTGCACCGAAGAGGCGATGCGCGCAACGGCCCTGCTCGAAAAGCAGGGGGTCTCGATCAGCCACATTCACGTGACCACCCATAAGCCCTTCAACGATCCGGCGGTCGCCGAGCGACTCGCCGCCGCCCGCTTTGGCGTCATCACCATGGAAAACCACACCACCGTCGGCGGACTGGGAAGCGAGGTTGCTGAGATGATGGCCGAGACCGGCGTCTCCACCCGGCTGACGCGCCTGGGTATCCCCGACACCTACGCCCACGGCGCCTCCAAGGAGTACCTCGTGAAGGAGTACGGTCTTGATGCAATCAGCCTGGTGCGCGCGGTTGAAGGGGTAATGAACCAGAAATTCGGTATCAGCGAGGAAGCGCTCGCTGACGTGCGTCTGTCGGAGTTCACCGGCGAGATGCAGCTCGAGGCGCTGTAGGAGCACCCCACGGTTTGACGATAGAATGGGAAACAATTCAATGACGGCAGGAGGAGCAGGTATGTCACAATTCAAGTTTTCGGTAGGGCCCTGGAACATTCACGAAGGAGCAGACGTCTTTGGGGGTCCGGTGCGTCCCACCGTCGCGTTTGCGCAGAAGCTCGAGCAGTTCAAGAAGATCGGGTTCTCGGCGATTCAGTTTCACGACGACGACGTCGTGCCGGAAATTGATACCAAGAGCGCGTCGCAGATCATGGCCGAAGCGCGGGCGATGAAGAAACTGCTCGATGACCATGGACTCAAGGCTGAGTTTGTGGCGCCGCGCCTGTGGGAGGCACCGGAAACCATCGACGGCGCGTTCACCTCCAACAACGCCGCCCACCGCGAGTACGCCATGACCCGCACCCTGCGCTCGGTTGATCTCTGCCGTGAGATAGGCTGCGATCTGCTCGGTTTCTGGTACGCGCGCGAGGGGACGCTCTGCTTCGAAAGCAAGGACCCGGTCACCGGGGTACAGCGGTTGCTCGAAGGCATCAACCGGGTGCTGGACTACGACGCGGCAATTCGAATCTTCATTGAACCCAAGCCCAACGAACCCATCGACCGAAGCTTCGCTCCCACCATGGGCCACGCGATGGCGCTCGCGACGGCGAGCAACGACCCCGCGCGCGTTGGCGGCCTGGTGGAGAGCGCCCACGCGGTGCTGGCCGGCCTCGACCCCGCCGGCGAGATGGCCTTTGCCCTTGCAATTGGCAAGCTCTTCGGTGTCCACCTTAACGACCAGAACGGGATGAAGTACGATCAGGACAAGGCCTTCGGCGCAGAGAACCTGCGACAGGCGTTCAACCAGATCCGTGTCCTCGTGGACCACGGCTTTGGAAAGAACGGTGAGTACGTGGGGCTCGACGTGAAGGCAATGCGCACGCAGTCGGCCGAACAGTGCTACCGCCATCTCGCCAACAGCATCCGCGTTGTGGAACTGATGGAGGCCAAGGTGGCCGCCATGGACCGCACAAAATGCGACGCCCTGATCGCAGCACGTGACTACGAGGCGCTGGAACTCTCCATCATGGAGCTGCTGCTCGGCGCCTGAGAAGACCAGATCACGCGGTTGGCGTCGAAGCGCCAGATCGATCCGCGGTAATCAAGCCGGTTGCGATTCCAGCCACCGGCAATCTTCGCTTCCATCTGTGCGACCGTTTCCACACCGCTGGTGGTGTCGTAAACGCGCGCGGTGTTGGCGCCGGCGGCGCACGCCAGTTTCAGCGTCTGCTCGGGGCTGCGGCCGGTGAGCAGTCCCGCGAGGAAGCCGGCGATACTCGAGTCGCCGGAGCCGGTGGTCGAGAGAATCTGATCGGGAACGAAGGTCTCGCAGAAGAAGCACCGCTTTGCCCACGCGTCGGGATCTGCCGGCGCTCCGGCTCCCAGCGACGCCATCTGATCGGCGGAACCGGTCGACAGAAAGAAACCCAGCTTGCCACACTTGATCCCCACCATCCGCGCCCCCAGATCGTGGAGGCGATCGGCAAGCGG
>REDM01000231.1 GCA_007693485.1 Spirochaetaceae bacterium | reverse complement strand
TTATAGAGTACGCGGCGGTTTCACCAAGCTTCGGGGCAGTTACTGCACCACACGAACGGTCTCCACCATGTAGCGCACCGTCCGCCCCGAAGGCGCATCGGTGATCCGCTCAACCACAAACACCAGCGACTGCTCGTCGGGGGAGACGTAGGCCTGACCGATCTGGTACGACGTCACCCCTTCCCGAAAGAAGTCCGGGAGTCCCACGGTAAACTGCTGCGGAGTGCCGGTCGCAGGAGTCTTGGAGACGGCAAGGTGAAATGCGGCGTCGGTTCGGGTGCCCACTCGGCGCTGTCGCTGGGTGATTCCCACGGTGTATCGGGTGGAGTTTGAGAAATCTCGGAAGCTGATTTCGGACCGGGGGGTCTCACCGTTGATCAGCAGGTAGACCAGGCGGCCGTGGCTCAACGGGTTGATATTGTGGCGCCGCAGAAGCTCCGCGTTTTCCAGCAGCAGACGATAGAGCGCTCCGCTTCCGTCCTGCCCGGCGCGAACCGGCACGTCAAAGGTCATCCTCCGGACGCCGTCGGATACAAAGCGATTCTGATGCACGTCAACAATGTAGATTTCTGCGAACGGTCGGGAGGTCCCGCGCTCGATTCCGTATTGCGCAAAGGCAAGGATGCGCGAATCCGGCGAAAAACCGAGGTTCACGAATGTGGCGATGTCCCCTGCGAACAGCACTCCGCCGAGAAGTAGAAACAATGCGACAGTGAGTAGGCGTCGTTTGGTCATGCCATTCCTCCCTACCATTGAATATCGAACAATTCCGCCACTCCTGTAGTTTTTTCTTCTCACTGTTTTGGTATAATCTCTGACATGACGATCACCCTGCGAAACACCATCTGGCGCACATCTCTGTGGATGGTGGTGTTCATGACCGCCGCAGCGATCGGTCTGCTGGCTCCTCACCTGCCCGAGCTTCCCGGTGCGGATGAGCTCGGGATGCACGTGGCACAGCGCTGGCTGATGATGCGGTGGAGCGTCAGTGCAAACTCCATCGCGTGGATGATCGTTGGGCTCTTCGTGTTGACCGGTTTTTCCGTGACCGGGTCGTGGTGGATCATTCGCGCCTTTCGAAAGACCACCGCGCCGGAGATGCTCTTCTTCGCGATGTTCATTCTGGCCCTCGGATTGGACATCTGGAAGCTCGGTCACGTGATTCTGTACTTTGAGTCTTTTGCGCCCCACGTGAGTGCAACCGTCTCGCGGATTATCCACTTCGGTCGTTTCTTCGGCATGATCTGCATCTTTGTCTCGACGCTCTATCTCACCGGGATCGAGTACCAGCAGACCGGGGTTGTTCTCAACATCGCCGCCCTCATCGCGCTGACGGTGGTCTACACCATGCCGGTCGATCATCTGACTCTGCTGCCCAACCTCACCCATCGTCTGGGTGATGAATTCATGCTGCAGGTGGTGATGGTTGTTCTGCAGCTGCTGGCGATCGCCAACGTGGTGTACGCGGTTGCCTACCAGAAACGCGACGAGTACATTCCGCTGATCCTGGCGGTGCCTGCCGCGATCGTGGGGCGCGAGATGGTGTTCTTTCTGCCGTCACTCTGGGGAGCAGTCGCCGGATTTGCCCTGCTCGCGGCAGGCGCTGCGGTGGTCAGTACCCGACTCTATCGGGTCTACTTGTGGAAGTAGCTGCTGTGCAAACAGCAGCGCGATCGGTTACAGGAACAGAACGGTCGTAAGAAGGCCCGTACCCACCGGGAGAAACAGGTTGTCGAGGTCATCGATTGGAGCGAGCTCAATCATCGCTCCCGCAGCGGCAATCGCGGCCGACTCAATCGGGCGGCCGGTCAGCAGAAATCCTGCCAGGTAGATCGCCGAAAAGCAGGCGATGGTTCCTTCCACGGTTTTTCCGCGCGAACCGGGAATTGTTGTGCGCCCAAACACCTTCCCAAAGAGGCTGGCGAACCCGTCGCCAAAGGCAAGCGCGTAAATTGCCAGCGATGCGGCAGGATTGGGGTAGAGTAGCAGCGCTGCCATGGCCCCCAGGCCCAACGTAACCGGACCCAGCGCAAAGCGGCCAATATCGCGCTGTCGTGACGCCATCGACGTCACCGCGGAGACCACCGCTACGCGGTGACCGGACAGGCGCATGGTCTCGCAGTATGCGAAGAACAGGGTTCCCGATGCCAGTAAGGCGAGGGTCACCCCAACGCCAAACACCGCCGCAATCGACGGCACCAGCGCGATCAACATGTGAAGGGATTTTCGTACCAGTTCGGTTTCTATCTCATGCGAAAGGCCCGAGGCGGTGCCCACACCCATTCGCTGCCCAATCATTGCTGTCTGTTCCATTGCAAAACTCATCCTGCTGCGCTACTCTGTCTCTGGTGCGGTTGGCCCGTTGGCCGGTACCGTCCCACAATGGTAGATGCAAGAACGGTGCCAATCATGAAGGGATTCGCGGTAAATAATAAATCATTCTCTGATAAAACATTAAAGAGTTACCGGATTCCAGCGGCCGCGGTTTTTGCACAAACGTATGAATTTCTGCACAACCATTTTCTCGTATGACTACGATTCCTGTTCCAATTGTCCAGAATAGACTTTTTAGTCTTACCGTGCAGGTCGGTTTTGTTCTGCGGCGGCTCGCACCGGCGGTCGGCGTGATCCTCGCCGCGGCGCTGTTGGCCGCGTGCGCCACGCCTCCCTCCGTGTCGCCGGCCGCGTCGGCGGCCGCCGTTTCCACCGCCCCCTCCATGGAGCCCTCAACCGAACCCTCCACCGAACCCGATACGCGGTCGATGCCCGACTCACCGCGTGACGGACCGGCCGCCACCCGGCCAGATGACCAGATCGAAGACCACATCGAAGACCCCCCGCGCACCCGGGCGGACGCACCGATTCGCTCTCCGCACTTCGCAGCGCGCCAGACCTCGGCTGACCAGCTGCGCGCAGAAACGATTGACGCCCTCCTGGCAGCGATGTCCATCGAACAGCGGGTCGGACAGCTCTTCATGATTGGATTTCCGGTCGACGCCGCGGGTCGGCCGTTGCGGGAGCTCTCGCGGCGCGCCGATGAGGTCATGCGCACCATTCAGCCGGGAGGTGTGCTGCTCTTTGGACAGAACGTTCACACCACCGCACAGCTGCAGAATCTCATCACGGCCTTTCAACAGACCGCCGCGCTTCCCCTCCTGATCGCCGTAGACCACGAGGGCGGCTCCATCAGTCGAATCACCGCCGGTGGCGGCGTGCCCGCCACGCGGATACCCGCCGCCCGGGTCGTGGGCGCTGCCGGAGACCCGGAGCTCGCGTATCGGCTTGGGAAGGTGATGGGGCGCGAGCTTCGCAGCCTCGGCGTCACGGTGAACTTCGCCCCGGTGGCTGATCTGCTGACCAACCCCGCCAACACCGTGATTGGTGACCGCTCGTTGGGAAACGACCCCGAACGGGTTGGCGAGCTGGTCGCGGCCCTGGTTCGGGGCATGCAGTCGCACGGGGTGGCAGCGGTGCTCAAGCACTTCCCCGGCCACGGAGACACCTACGAAGATACGCACTACGAGGCGGCCGTTGTGCGCCACACCGCCGAGCGCCTCGACGGCGTCGAGCTGGTACCCTTTCGCCGTGGCATCGAGGCAGGGGTTATTGGTGTCATGACCGCCCACATCGGAGCGCCCGAAGTCACCGGCACCGGTGATCCGGCAACCCTGTCGCCCTTCCTGCTGCAGACGCTGCTGCGCGAATCCCTGCGCTTCGAAGGCCTGGTCATCTCGGACTCGCTCAATATGCACGCGCTCACCCGGTACTACGATCGCAACCAGGTGGTAGTTCGCGCCTTCGCGGCGGGAGTGGACATCCTGCTCCACCCCGAGCGGCCGCTCGAGGCGTACCGGGCGCTGGTTGAGGCCGTGCATTCGGGCGCCGTCGGCGCACAGCGACTCGACCAGTCGGTGCGGCGCATTCTGGAAACCAAGTACAATCTCGGTCTGCTCCTGCCGTCCGAATCGGCAGCGCGGGCGATTGGTGCCGATGGCATCATCGACCTCCGGTTTCCCGCGGAGCCGCCGGCGCAGGTTCTTGGCATTGCGGCTCACCAGGCGGTTGTGGAAGAGATCGTTCGTCGGCATAATGACCTTCGACAACAAGAGACCGGCGCTCGCTGACCGCAGGGCGTACGAACAGATCGGAAGGAACACAAGCACAACAGTATGTCCAAACACGTGGTAGTCATTGGTGCGGGCCTTGGCTCGCTCTCTGCGGCAATTCGTCTTGCCGCCGCAGGCTGGGAAGTAGATCTCTTTGAACGGCTGCCGGGTCCCGGCGGTAAGGCCAACAGCGAATCCATCGACGGGTACCGGTTTGACACCGGACCATCGCTGCTCACCATGCCGTGGGTCTTCGACGCCCTCTTCGAGGCGGCGGGCCGCAAGCGGGAAGACTACCTCGAGTTCATCCCGCTTGAGATCATCTGCAAGTATTTCTGGGACGACGGGATGGTCCTGCGAACCTGGGCCAACCGCAAGAAGCTCTTCGACGAGATCCGGCGCACCACCGGCGAGCGCGAGGACCGGCTGCAGGCCTACTTCGACCGCTGCCGAAAGATCTACGACATCGCCGGCGATCTCTTCCTGGAGCACAACCCCAAAGAACCCTCAACCATATTTTCGCGGCAGTTCTTCCGCTCGCTGCTTCGGGTCGGCGGCATCGACGCGTTTCGAACCATGGCGCAGGCGCACGAGGAGAGCTTCCTCAGCCCCCGGGTGCGACAGCTCTTCAATCGGTACGCAACCTACAACGGCTCGAGCCCCTACCGCACCCCGGCCACCCTCTCGATCATTCCTCACGTAGAGTACGATGGCGGCGGTTACGCGGTGGCCGGCGGCATCTACGCCATTCCGCTGGCGCTCGACCGCCTCGCCCGCGAACTCGGCGTGACCATGCACTACAACACCCCCGTCGAGCACATCCTCTCGGAGCCGGCGGGCAAGTCGGATCGCTTCCGCGTGCGCGGCATTGTCGCGGGCGGCCAGGAGCTGCTCTGCGACGCCGTCATCGCCGGCGCCGACGTCCGACCGGTCTACCGCGACCTCCTCTCCGACGAGACCGCCCGCGACATCGTGCGCTACTCCAAGCTCGAGCCGTCATCGTCGGGTCTGGTGTTTTACTGGGGCATGAAGCGCGGTTTCCCCGAGCTGGAGCTGCACAATATTTTCTTCTCGCGCAACTATCCCGACGAGTTTGCCGCCATCTTCGATCGCAAGACCTGCCCCGAAGACCCCACCATCTACGTCAATATCACCAGCAAGGTCACCGCGGCGGATGCGCCCAAAGGATGCGAGAACTGGTTTGTGCTGATCAACGCCCCGTGCGACGAGGGCCAGGACTGGCAGGCGGAGACCGCGCGGATCCGTGCGCGGATCATCAAGCGCATCTCGACGCTCTTTCGGATCGATCTGGAGTCGGCCATCGCAACGGAGTCGGTCATGACACCCCGTGATATCCAGGAAAAGACCGCGAGCCACGGCGGCGCCCTCTACGGCATCTCGTCCAACAGCCGTACCGCCGCCTTCTCGCGCCACCCCAACCGGTCAAAGCGCTACCGCGGCCTCTACTTCTGCGGAGGCAGCACCCACCCCGGCGGCGGCATGCCCCTGGTGGTGCTCTCCGGCAAGATCACCGCCGACCTCATCGCCCGCTACGAACAGTAGCGGGCAGTGCCCCAGCGGCAGCGGGCCTACGCGAAGCTGCGACGGGTCGTGCGGCAGAGCCGCATGATGGCGTTGCGCCCCGCCATCAGCGCGGTCGGAAGGCCACCGGGGGGCTGCAGCCACTGACTGCAGAGCACCAGGTTGTGCAGGCCTCTGATTCTGCCGGTGTGGGACATCATCTTCCCCTTCACCGTGGGGAAGAAGCCCATGAAGGCTCCGCGGTACGCGTTGCAGTAGCGCTCGTAGGTGGTGGGGGTTGCAACGTCGAGCAGAACCAGCCGCCCCCGCATGGCCGGGAAGCGCGCCGAGAGCGCTTCGATCACCTCGTTACCAATGCGCTCCTTCTCGCGCCGGTACGCCTCGGGGCCGAGGCGCTTCCACGCGTCGTAGTCCTCGGCGTACTGGTTGATGTCGCAGATCAGGAGCGTCTCACCCTCCGGGGCAAAGCCGGGCTCGTGGCTGAAGTGCTTCACCGTCAACCGGGGGATCGCCCGTCCGTTGATGGTGATCGGCTCGATGGGGAAGCTCACGCTCCACGGCATCGGCTCGCCCAGCGCGTCCACCGTTGCCCGGAAGCCAATCGCAACCAGCACCTCAGAGGCAAGCGGGTAGTCGGTGGGGTTGGCAAAACGCGACTCGAAGGCGCGGTCGGGGTGGCGGTTGCCCAGCAGCGTGTGGTAGAGGTGGTGCGCGTCGCAGGCGGCGATGAAGTAGTCGGCCGGGAAGCTGCGGCCGTCGGCGCTCTTCACGCTGCGCACCGTTCCGTCTGCAATCTCCAGCTCGGAGACCTCGCACCCGGTCTCGATTCTGCCGCCCAGGCGCAGGTAGGTCTCGGTCATTCGCTCGGCCAGCGCCCGTGAGCCTCCGGTGGGAATGGACGCCTCATCGGCGGTGAAGGCAGCCACCGCGAAGAAGATCATCGCGGCGTTGTAGCCGTCGGGCGCCATCGCACCAAAGCCCTCCCGGATCGCCGGGCAGCCGAAGCGCTGGGCAAACTCCCGGATCGTCATGCGTCCGTACTTCTTCAGGATGCGCCCGGCGTCGCGCATGGAGAGCAGGGTGCGCACTGTCTCCACCGGCCCCATCAGGTCCTGCGGCTTTTCCACCGGAAACGAGAAGCTCTGCAGCAGCCGTACGTCCTCGCAGAACTCCCGGATGACATCCGCATCCGCGGGCGACAGCTCCGTCCAGTGGCGCTGCAGTTCGTCGAGGTCGCGCAGGATGCAGGCGCGCTGTTCGTCCTGCTCAAAGCAGAGGAAGCTCTCCGGGTGCACAATCTCTACCCCGTCGAGCGCCCCCACCTCATTCCAGAGCCGGTTCAGCGGGCTGTTCTCTTTGGTGCCGGTGAGCCAGTGAATGCAGCCGTCGATGTGGTAGCCGCCGCGCTCCCAGCCGGTACACTGCCCGCCGGGAATGCGGTGCTTCTCCAGGATGATGCTCTGAAACCCGTTGCGCTGCGCGTAGATCCCCGCACTCAGGCCCGCAATGCCTCCGCCAATGATCACGATCTGCTCTACCCGACTGTTTCTGCCCTTCACCGATGTCCTCCTTTTTCGCCCTCTCGCCGGTGCCCCCGCACCAGCTCTTCTCCCGTCTGCAGCAGCAACTCGTCCAGGCTGCCGTCTCCCCACCACCCCGGTATCTGATCGTTGGCCACCAGCAGCGTGAGCCCCAGCTGAAACGCGCGCATCTGCAGAAGCAGCCGTCCGCGTTCGGCTTCGCTCCAGCCGGAAAGCTCCGGATCGCCGGCCATCATTGCAATCAGCGCGCGGTCCTGCGCCGGATCTGCTCCCGCAAACCGTTTCGGCGAGAGAACCCGTTCGCGAATCAGCGCCGGATAGTCGCGCGCAAATGCCAGGCTCGCCCTGCCAATCCGCTCGAACGCCCCGCCACCGCTCTGCCGCTCCACGTAGGAAGCAGCCATCTGCTGGATGCGATGCACAACCGCCTGCTGCAGCTCCTCGATGGTCGCAAAGTTGACGTAGATCGGTGCCACCGAGCAGCCGAGCTTCGCGGCCACGGCCCGCGCGGTCACCGCGCCGAGCCCCCCTTCAACCGCCAGTGCAAACGCGGCCTCGACGATCTGTTCCTGAGTAAACTGTGTTTTTGGCGGCACGGGCGCTCCTTCCTTCCTGTTCGGCGAGGCGATGCCGGCGTCGCTCCGGCGTCGACTGTTTCCGGCCGAATCAGAAATTACATTTGTTAGATTACAAATGTTATATAATGAGCCGAAAGAATTGTCAAGCCCGAATTGCGCGGAATGAGGCCGCGGCAGCCGGGGCCCGCGACTGAGCCCCGTCACCAGCGCGGCCGCGTCAGCGGGCGCGCAGTGCGTCGATGAGAGCGGCGAGGTAGGCGGGGAGGTCGGGCGGTCTGCGGCTGGAGACGATGTTGCCGTCAACCACCACCGGTTCGTCCACCCAGATGGCGCCGGCGTTGGTCATGTCGTCCTTGATGCCGGGGGTGCTCGTGACGCGCTTGCCCTTCAGGATGCCCGCCGAGATCAGCACCCAGCCGGCGTGGCAGATCTGCCCGATGATCTTGCCGTCGGCGTGCATCGCGCGCACGATGTCCAGCACCGCCGGGAAGCGACGGATCTTGTCCGGCGCCCATCCTCCGGGTACCAGGAGCACCTCGTAGTCGGTGGGGTTCGCATCGTCCCAGCTCATCCCCGCGGTGGCCGGCACGCCGTACTTGCCCACGTACCCGGTCGCCTTCTCGCCGGCGATGTCCACGATCATCCCTTCTTCCTGAAGCCGGAGCGTGGGATACCAGAACTCCAGATCTTCTACTTCGTCGTGCAGCAGGCTCAACGCCCGTTTTCCCTTCAGTTCCATAGCTGAAGTATACTCATTCCTGCGCTATGATGGAGAGTAAGCGAGCAGAAAAGGAAGGTTGACCATGGCGAAGAAATCCGCATCCAAGACGACCGCAGCCAAGCCCCCCGAGGCGAAGAAGGCTCCGGCGAAAAAGGCAACTGCGAAAAAGGGCTCCACAAAGAGCTCCGCAAAGAAAGCGCCTCCGAAACAAGCGGCGCCTGGGGCAAACCAGACGGCGATCGCGCGCATCGTTGCGCTGCTCGAGCAGATGGACGAGGCGGGGCTGGAGTTCATCCACAGCCAGGCCGAGATCATCGTCACCACCGAGAAGCTCGGCAAGGCGCGCGAGCAGACCGCGAAGGCGCTCGAGACCGTGTCGCAGCAGCGCTCCGTTGCGGTCGACCGTGAGCCGCCACCGCCCGCGGTGGGTATCGAGCAGAAGCAGGACAACGCCTTCTTCATCCGAACCTACGGCAAGAAGATCTTCTTCAACCGTCAGGAGATGCGCGCCATCGCCGCCGCCTGCCACGCCGCCTCCACCGCCCCCGACGGAGCCCGCCGCCTCTACACCTGGATGAAACGCGAACGCTCCGACTACCTCACCGACACCGGCATCACCGGCCCCCGCGACCACGCCCTGAAGCTGTTGTGGGAGCACGTGGTGTCCACGTACGCACCGCCGAAGTGAGGGGCGCGAACGGCGATGCGTTTGATGTTGAGATCACCGACTACCACTAGTGGGGAAACAGGAAATGAGTATACCGAATACCAGAGCGCGACAGGTACGCCCGATTCATCCCGGTGAGATGCTCAGAGAAGATTTCATGCCCGATTTCGGGCTGAGCGTCTCGCGGCTCGCCATGGCGTTGCGGGTATCCCGCCAATCGGTGAATGAGCTTGTGCGCGAACGGCGAGCCGTTAGTCCGGAGATGGCGCTTCGACTCTCCCGGCTCTTCGGCAACTCCCCGGCGTTCTGGCTCAACGCGCAGCGCGCGATTGATCTATGGGATACCGAGCAGGCAAACGGTTCGGAGATACAACGCGTCGAGCCCCTGAACATCGGGTAACGACGATTGCGTAGCGAGAACGGCGTGGATGGGTGAGGGGGGCCGATCCCGTTTTTGTCGACTGTAATCGACAA
>REDM01000167.1 GCA_007693485.1 Spirochaetaceae bacterium | reverse complement strand
AGCCGCTGAGCCGCAATTTTCATGGCGAGGGACCGAACACCGAACACCAGCGCTAGAGACGCGACAACGGTGCCAACGCGGATGTGCGGCGAGGATCAACGGAACGAATCGAGCTGTGCGAGGGAACTCGTGCTTAATACGAAGCAATGAAACTCAGCGGAGGCATCCTCATCTCGCTCCGGAGCATAACGACGCGATTGAGCAGATTCGTGCCGGGCGGTCGTGGTGCTCGTGAGAGCCAGACGATGACGTTGCATGGATGGGTCGAGTCAGCGCCGACAGTGCAGTCAGAATTCTGCTCGAATCGCAATGTTATGTTGCGCCGAGGCGGCAAAGTGAAGCACGGCGGACTTTTCGCCCGTCTTGTAGTACGTGGAAACAGCGACACGAGCTCCCACGACTACGACCCGGGCTCGCTACATCCCCCGGGGTCGCAATCAGCTGCACACGATCTTCGACCGGCATTTGAAGGAGTTCTGCGACGTCTACGATGAGAAGTACGCCGCCAAATACGGCATGTTCCGCCTGGAGCGGATCAGGGACATCGGCGAGCGGTTTCTGACGTGTGGGGACTACCGGCTCGGAGTGGCTCGCATCCGGTGCACGAATCCGAGCTGCGGACATGACTACTTGCGACCGTTCAGCTGTAAGGGCTTCTACCTGTGCCCATCATGCAGCCAGAGGCGAACGCTGCTGTTCGCCGAGCACCTGACAAACGAGGTTCTCCTGGATCTCCCTCACCGGCAATTCGTGTTTACGATGCCGAAGGCACTGCGACCTTTCTTCCGTCATGACCGGCGGCTGTTCGCCGAGGTCTCACGCCTGATCTACACGATCATCACGGAGTTCTACGATGCTGCAGCAGGGAAACCGTTGTTGAGTGGGGTGATCGCCGCGCATCAAACCTTCGGCGACCAGTTGCGGTGGAATCCTCACCAACACTGCCTGGTGTTGGAAGGAGGCTTCGACGAGGAGGGACGGTTCATGCACGTACCGCTCTCGGGTCTTGGACAGATGACCGAAGTGTTCCGCAGGCGGCTCATCTGGCTGCTGGTGGAGAAGGAACTGCTTGCCGAGGAGTTCGCACGGAACCTTCTCTCCTGGAAGAACTCTGGCTTCAGCATCGACAACTCCGTACGTCTCACCGACGTCAAGAGCAAGGAGAGTCTTGCGGAGTACATTGCCCGGCCTCCGCTGTCGTTGAAGAAGATCCGCTACGAGCCGTTCAAAGGGAAGGTGCTGTTCCACACCAAGTACTCCGAGTACTTCGGTGAGAACACTCACCTGTTCGATGCGTTGGAGTTCTTGGCTGAGCTCACGCAGCATATACCTCCCCGACGGGTGCAACTGATCAGACGGTACGGACTCTACTCGTCGCGCACCAAGGGACGCTGGTCTCAGATGCCCCACGTCGCTACCCGAGCGCCCGGGGGCTGGCGGGCATCACATGTGCCTGAAGCGTCCGCTCCGGAAGACCCCGGCTTCGAGCCTCTCGATGACGGCGAGGAGGTCACCGCGGACGCACGCAAGCGGGCATGGGCGCGGCTGCTCGCGAAGGTGTATGAGATCGATCCGTTGGTGTGCCCCAAGTGCGGAAGCGAGATGAAGGTTACTGCGGTCATTCAGGATCCAGTTGAGATACGCGACATCCTCACTCACCTGGTGAAGACCGGCCGTGCACCCCCCGGATTCGATCCGACCATGCTGAACTGAGAGCCTCCGACTTCGACCTGACCCGCAGGATGGGACAGGTGCGCTGCGATCCCGACGGACAAGCATACAAAAAGCACGAAATGGCTTGGGACAGCTCGGGACAGTGGATCTCGCTCAGTCTCGGCGCGTCCGCGACGCCACGCGACTGCGATCCGCGGGCGCGGAAGACGCCGTGGGGGGCCGTTCGCCCGCGAGACGGCTTAACCGCGACGATAGCTTCTCCTATCGTTAGGACGAAGACAACCGGAGTCTGCGCGATCTGACCCGACTGGACACCATGGTCACCGTGGTCGATGCGTCGCGCTTTTTCGATGACTTCGGTTCCGAAGACATGCTTGAGGATCGGGGGCAGCAGGTGGCAGACGGTGACGACCGCACCGTGGTTCACCTGCTGACCGATCAGATCGAGTTTGCCGACACGATCCTTCTGAACAAGACCGACCTCGTTGACAATGGAACCGCAGGCCGGATCGAGTCCATCCTTCGCGCCCTCAACCCAACCGCGGAGATTGTCCGCACCCAGCACGGTCGCATCGACCTGGCGAAGGTACTGAACACCGGGCGGTTCAACCTTGAGGAAGCAGAATCGAGCGACGCATGGCAGGAAGAGCTGGAAACCGAGCACGTACCGGAGACCGAGGAGTACGGCATTTCCAACTTTGTCTTCCGTGCCCGCGCACCCTTTCACCCTCAGCGCCTGACCGACTTCTGGGAAGACGAGCAGCCCGGCGTGGTTCGATCCAAGGGGTTCTTCTGGATCGCCACCCACCCGGAGCTCACCTTCCTCTTTTCGCAGGCAGGAACCCGAAAGCGCGTCGATCTTGCCGGGTACTGGTGGGCTGCCGTGGGGCGCGATCAGTGGCCCGAAGAAGCCGAAGTCCGCGACCAGATCCGCGATCAGTTCGACGAAACCTGGGGCGACCGCCGGCAGGAGCTCGTCTTCATCGGCATGCAGATGGACCGGAAGGCGATCGAGGAGGGACTCACGCGCTGCCTCCTGACCGAAGAGGAGATCGCCGGCGGGGCGGACTTCTGGGCCACATTCGACGACCCCATCGGAGCCCACCTCGACGAGGACGCAGCAGAGGACGAGATCGACGCTTGATGTGTTCAGCTGATGGGGCCCGCTGACGCCAGTCGCCGATGGGGTCTGCGGTGCGAGCGCGCCCACCCGGCGCGCGGAAGAATTCCGAAACATTTCTGACCGCACTGGTTGACAAAGTCTTCATTTTTCGATAATTTCATATCGATACATAACATTCATAATTTCTCGGCACACAGGTGCGAGAGGAGGATTATCGTGAAGAGTCTCATTCGAGCGATTCTGATTGGAGTCGCAGTTGTCATCGTTCTGGCCGGCTGTGGAGGCCGCACCGCGGCTGCTCCCGAAGCGGCGGCGATTGATGTGATCGTGATCGGTGCCGGTGGAGCGGGTATGGCCGCGGCGGTAGAAGCCGCGGAAGCAGGGGCAACCGTCGTTCTGCTTGAGAAGATGCCGATGGTTGGGGGCAATACCATGCGTGCGACCGGCGGCATCAACGCCGCGGGGACCAGCGTGCAGGCCGGGCATGGCATCACCGACACGCCCGACCTGTTCTACGACGACGCCTTCCGGGGCGGTCGGGAGATGAACGACCCGGAGCTGCTTCGAATCCTCGCCGACGAGAGCGCCGGTGCCGTCGAATGGCTGATCGAGCACGGAGCGGATCTCTCCGACGTCGGCCGCCTCGGTGGCCACTCCGTGAACCGGTCTCATCGACCGACCGGCGGAGCGCCTGTAGGAGCCACCGTGGTCACTACCCTGCAGCGAGCCGCCACCGCGCGGAACGTCGACATCCGCCTTTGGAACGAGGTGACCGACCTCATCATCGAGGACGGCCGCGTTGTGGGCGTTGAAGTTACGGTTCGCGACGGAAGCACCGAGCAGATTCGTGCGGGCGCCGTCATCATCGCAGCCGGCGGATTCGGCGCCAATAACGACATGGTAGCCCGCTACGACGAGGACCTCCGCGGATTCGGAACCACCAACCACCCGGGGGCCGACGGTGCGATTATCGGCCTGGTCGCCGAGCGAGCGAATGCGGCGCTGCTCCACATGGAACAGATCCAGACCCACCCCACGGTTGTTCCCGCGGACGGCACGATGGTTACCGAGGCGGTGCGCGGCAACGGCGCCATCCTTGTGAGCCGCACCGGTCGCCGGTTTGCCAACGAGCTTGGTACCCGCGACGTGGTTTCCGACGCGACGCTCGCTCAGCCGGAGGGCACCGCCTTCCTGCTCTTCGACCACAGCGTGCGCGAAAGCCTGCGAGCAATTGAGAACTACATCCGCCAGGGTATCGTGATTCAGGGGGACAGCCTTGAAGCGCTCGCCGGTGAGGCGGGGATCAACGCCACGGTGCTTGCACAGACCGTTGCGACCTATAACCAGGCGGTAGCTGCCGGAACCGACGCGGAATTCGGCCGGTCCGACATGCCGCGCAGCCTGAACGAGGGAGCCTTCTACGCGGTAGAAGTTGGCCCCGGTGTCCATCACACGATGGGCGGCATCCGGATCAATCCCAGCACCCAGGTGTTGAATGGAAGTGGCGCGCCAATTCCCGGCCTCTACGCTGCCGGTGAGGTGACCGGCGGCATCCACGGTGCCAACCGTCTCGGTGGCAACGCCCTCGCTGACCTGATCGTTTTTGGGCGAATCGCGGGTCGCGAGGCGGCAGCCTTCGCCGCAGCGAAGTAAGATTTCGGCGAATCGATGGGCGACTCCTCTGGGGTCGCCATTTTTTTTGTGTCGGTTAACAGAGCCCTGAACCGTCGGCTCCTGGTAGACCGCGTCTCGTTACACCGTCTCCAGCAATCCCAACATATGACAGAGCTTTGCCGACGTGAAGCGGGTTCGCAGGTAGTGCGCTCTGCGTATTCCCGCGGCAAGCTGATCCGGTGGTAAGTTCAGCAACGCCGGATCAACCGGTGCCCCCGCTTTGGTCAGTAGAGACTTCACCTCTTCGGGCCCGGGAACGGTGTGGGCAATCTCGAGCACCTCATCCCAGCGTTCCACGACCCGTTCTGCGATCATGGTCTGTTCGTTGGCGGAGAACTCCAGATACTCGGCGTGGTCACGGATGATGGTGTCCGCGAGTGGTCCGTACGCCGCACGGATCTCGGCCTCCTGGGGGTGTTCTCCCAGGGGGATGCGATCAGCGAGGAGCCGCGAGACATTGGCAGCGGTAAGACCCCGCAGCTGCTGGTAGAACCCGGCCACGATCGCCGTTGCGATACCAACCTGCATTCCGTGCAGCGCGGTTGCCATCCCGAGTCGAAGCATGGCCATCTCCCAGAAGTGGGAAATGTGATGCTCCGCCCCGGAGGCGGGACGCGATTCACCGAACTCGATCATGCACAGTCCGGTATCCGTCAACGCATGAAACAGCGTCTCCACCGCCTGCGGTTCGCGGCGGCCGATCGCGTCAACCTGGGCCACACAGCGGTCAACGGCCGCGGTTGCCCGCGCGGCGATCGCCTCGTCAAACGGCTCGTCGCGGATGAGCCGGCCGAGCCGCCAGTCCGCGATGGACGTGATCTTTCCCAGCAGGTCGCCAAAGCCCGAGGCGGTCAGGATGGCCGGTGCCGCCGCGATCACCGTCGAATCGGCAAAGATGGCCCGGGGCGTCTGTCCTGCGTGCGTGCGCTTCACGCCTTCGATTACCAGCGGTGAACCAATGGAGGCAAACCCGTCCACCGACGAGGCGGTGGGCACAGACACAAAGGGTTGTCCAAGACGAAAGCTCACGTAACGGGTGATATCGGTGATGGTGCCTGAACCCACCGCCACAAAAAGCGACGGTCC
This sequence comes from Spirochaetaceae bacterium, assembly GCA_007693485.1. Classification (GTDB taxonomy): domain Bacteria; phylum Spirochaetota; class Spirochaetia; order DSM-27196; family PWMO01; genus PWMO01. The sequence goes on along the minus strand of REDM01000167.1, from coordinate 4,110 downwards.
GTACGGACTCGCGGTGAGTACCCGCGCGAGGCCGAGTTCGTCGGCATGGAGATTGTCGCCTCGAAGGATGATCGATCGCACGGTACGCCCCGCGCGAGTGAGCACGCGCGCCACCTCGTTGCCGGCAGCGGACACGGTGCGGGTGTCGGCAATCAGCGTGATCGGCAGATCCGGATACCGCTCCACGCAGTAGGAAGCGAGACGCGAGAAGGCGTCGTTTCCAACGACAATCGGGTCAATTGTTGCCTGAGCGGGGTTGGGCATTCGGAGGCTCCTTGGCCGGATTGTAACAGCATTGAGGTGCAAGCGCCATCGGCACAACGGCATTGACATCATGATGCTGTTGAGCTACGCTATGATGCATGAGAACCACGGTATCGATGGACGAAGCCATTCTCGAAAAGGCCAAACAACGTGCACTCGCGGAGCGGGTGTCGCTCGCCAAGTATATCGAGAATGCCGTGCGCGAGAAGCTGTCCGAGGAGGTACGCGAGGTGCCGCCCGTATACCGCCCCATTCTTACCTTTTCCGGAGAGGGTGTCCGCTCCGGCATCGACCTGAACGACACCAAGAGTCTCCTTGAAGAGATGGACGGCGAAGAGTGAAGCTGTTTGACGTGAATGTTCTGGTTCAGGCGTTTCGCTCGGACGCGCCGGACCATGCGACTTTCCGAAAGGTCCTCGAACAGGAGGTCAACGCTCCGGCCCCCTTCGCCCTCTCGCGCGTGGTGGTATCGGGGTTTCTCCGCGTGGTGACTCACCGGAAGGTGTTTGTCCCACCGACCCCGATCGAACCGGCCCTCGCGTTCTGCGCCGATCTGATCGGCAGACCCACCTTCCGCTGGATCGAACCGGGCGACCGCCACTGGATGGTCTTCCGAGACCTCTGTACCCAGCTCAAGGCCGATGGGAACCTCATCCCCGATCTCTGGTTTGCCGCCCTTGCAATCGAATCCGGCTGCACGTGGGTTTCCGGCGACCGCGACTACGGACTGGTTCCGGGTCTCGACTGGCAGTACGTGCGCGGCTGACTACGCCAGAACGTCGCGTACGGCGTCCAGAAAGGCTACACCGTGTAGCTCCGCCTCGGCCCGATACCACGTTCCAAACTGCAGTGACTTCTCCACAGAGCCGGCAAACACCTCGGAGAAGTCGGTGAGAGTGGTGATTGGCGGCGGGGCAACCAGCAGCACCCGCGGAGGCTGATCACCAGGTCCAAACGGGGAAGTACGAATTGCGCGGACCAGCCTGCCGGCAGACCTCGCGATCTCCATGGCGCTCTTGCAGAACCGGCGCTTCAGGTCGTTGGTACCGAGCATCAGCACCACCAGATCGACGGGGTGATGGCTCTCCAGACAGGGGATCAGGTAGTTCATTCCGTTCTTGGACCCCTCGACGGGATCGTCATGAACGGTCGTGCGCCCGTTCTGCCCCTCCTCCACCACCCAGTACCCCTCTCCAAGCTGCTGCTGCAGACGACCCGTCCAGCGCTCCTCGCGCGGATAGCGCGCCCGCGTTGCGGCATTCCACCCCCAGGTGTTTGAATCGCCATAACAGAGAACGGTCTTCATGGCTGTACCTCCTGTTGCGCTTCGTCTGCGGATACCGGCATCAGCGAGAAACTCAAGCGCGTCGCCTGCCCGGTCTGAAGCGCGGGGTGCACGATCTCGGGATCGGTGTTTCCGTCGTGGTCGAGGGGGCTCACGCCGATCTCGGGCCCCATGCCGTCCCACGCCACCGGCAGCAGGCTGGTCCGTGGGGATTCGGGCAGGGCAAACTCCAGACTGTCCCGTCCACCGCACGAAAACCATGAGAGTGTGTAGGCCGACGCGGGCATGGAAAAGAGTGTCGCAGGACCCTGCGGGTAGATGGCTGCGCCGGTGACGATATCGGTATCGAAGCGGCCCGCCGTCCGTGGAACGCCTTTGTGGACGTATCCGCGTTCCTCGCGAACCGCCGGATCCGCCGCCGGCTTCCACTGACAATAGTCCGGCGGCGGTGTGCCGCCCGAGCGCTGCTCGGTGGAGCGTGCCGGGATTACCAGCTCCGCTCCGGGCTCGGCGCGCAGCTGCACGTGATACCCCCAGTCGGGGATCGCGGCCGCGGGACCGGTGTTGGTGATGGTATCCACGAAACGCAGGCGCGGCTCAGCGGTGTCGATCAGAACCGTTCGCTCGATACTCCAGTCGGGCGTTCCCCGGCGATACCAGACGGAGCCGTCGTCGGGCTCGTTCCACCAGCGCGAGTTGATGGCGAACGAGCCGGTCACAACAATGACGGCACCCGCCCGCCCGACTGCAACGCCATCGACGGGCATGCGTGCCGCCTCGCCGTGCAGTGGCAATGCGGTGCCGGTTTCTTCGTCGATGGCGGGCATTCCCCAGTTCGAGAGCCCGAGCAGCTCGATGCACCCCGAAAAGTTCTCTACCCAGCGCAGGGCGGCTACCGGGTTTCCGTGCACCAGCACATCGCCCACCAGCTGTTCCGACTCGGGTGAGATAATCGCCGGTACCACCGGTATCCAGAACGGATCCCAGTCGCCGTGGTGGTAGTGGCCGATCGAGAGACCTTTGGTTGGTTGCAGCTCGAGCTGCCCGCCCGGCCACTCCACAATCAGACGTCGGACGTCGGGAGCATCCCCGGGTACGCGTATGGTGGAAATGACGATACCGCCGCTCCGCTCGGTGCGGGGGGTGCCGGAGCACAGATCGGATGAGGAAAAGTTCACGACCTCACGAAGCGGCTCTTTTTCCAGAGTTTCAACGATGGTCCGAGCGTTCTGGGTCATGGGGTCACCTCGATGGTTCTTGTTGCTATCGGTGTGACGCACATCATATCGCAAATCAGGAAACATTGGCACAAAAAAACCGATCTCACGATTCCTCGTGAGATCGGTATTACGAAAACTATGCAAGCACTCTGTGATCAGAATATCGAATTCGGATCGAAATACTGGTTCACGTTCTCTGATGACACGACGGTAACGGGGAAATAAATTTCGCGCTCAGCAGGAACGTACCCCTCTCTCATCATGGCCATCAAGCGGTCGAACCCCATGCGGCCGATCGCGGTCGGTGAGTTCAACCCTGATGCGGTGTAGCTCCCCCCTGCGTGAATCTCGCGAAGCGCGTCGCGCTGTCCGTCGAATCCGAACAACCGGACCCCCTGTCTCCCGGAATCCTGAATTGCCCTCATCGCGCCGAGCGCCATGGAGTCGTTCTCAGCAAACACTGCGTCGATGCGCGGATGCCGCGCGAGCATGTCTTCCATGATGCGAAAACCACCGTCCTCGGTCCATCCGCCGAACTCAGGGGCGAAGATGATCTGGACCCCGGTATTCTGCACCTTGGAAAGAACCCCATCCCGGCGCGCATTCCCGGTGCTGTTGTCCTCGGGGCCACCTCGCATCATAAGCAGAACGCCCTGACCTTCCATGGTCTGGTTGATCACTTCCCCTACCGCGGCTCCGGTCTCGAAGTTGTCGATACCGATGAAGAGATTGTACTCCGAGCCAATCAGTCTGCGGTTCACCAGCACTACCGGTATCCCGGCGTCGTTGATTGCCGCCATGGGTCCGGGAAGCGCTTCAAGCGGACTGATATTCATGATGAACCCATCGACACCCTGAGCAATCAAGTCTTCGATGTCCGACGCCACTTTTGCAGCGTCTCCGTCTCCGTCAGCGACGATCACCCGGACGTTCGGGACTTCACGTGCAGCCTCCTCGACCGCCCGAACCATGGCGACGAAGTAGGGAGAACGCATCTGGAGAGTGACCATACCGATCACGGTCTCATCCTGCACACTGCCCGGCCTAGCGGCCTCCGATCGCCCGCCGGCGCTTACCTGCGCCGAAGCGATGAGCACAAGCCCCGCCAATAGAAACACCATTTGCCGTTTCATTCCAAACCTCCTGTTCTCAGTCCGAAATACGTGACACGTATCGTGCGGTATTCTGTTACCGCTTACTATCGTTCGTTTCGTAACACCTCCTTTCCGTGCCGACGTAACGGCACTCACTTCGATTGTTATGCGTGCTTCCTTCGTGCGAGGACAGCGAGAAGGATGACCGTACCTCGGACAATCTGCTGATAGTAGCTCTGTACTCCGA
>REDM01000090.1 GCA_007693485.1 Spirochaetaceae bacterium | reverse complement strand
GTCGATGACATGAATAGAATATATTCGAAATCAAAATCGATTTCAAGACTTGACAGCCGATGGTCCTCCACCGTAGCTTCGGATCACCATGAACGCACCCGAACTTGCCCGCAGAGCAGAAGTCCTCGAGCCGCTTGTTCGCCGCATTGGTGCCACCGTGCGCGAACAGCGCGCACAGGGAATCGCCCAGATCATCAGTAAACCGGACGGCAGCCCGGTCACCAACTGCGACATCCAGGCCAACGGTGAGATCATCTCTTTCCTGAACCGCGAGTTTCCCGGAGAGGCGGTGGTGGGAGAGGAGTCCGAGGACAAAACCTACCCCGCCGGTGCGGAGCTGATCTGGTTTGTTGACCCCATCGACGGAACGCGTTCGTTCATTGAGGGCGGACACGACTACTACGTGATGGTGGGGCTCTGTGTGAACGGGGCCCCGTCGCTGGGACTCATCTACCAGCCCGAACGGGACGTGATGCTCTCCGGCTGGACCGGTCGGCGAACGCACGGTACCACCTCCAACGGCGAGGCTCGCCTGCGTATCGAGCCCGATCCGTGGATCGGGAACCGCACGCTCGTGATGAAGTCAATCCCGGCCGACATGCGCCACGACCTCGCCGATCGCTACGGCACCAACCGGGCACCCTACCGCACCGACATGGTGGACATGATCAGCGCCCTCTATCGGCACTCCAACGGCTTCATCAGCTATCGACGCACCTCGTACTGGGATCTCTGCGCGCCCGCCGCCCTTCTTGGCGCTACCGGATACCAGCTTGCCTCATCCGACCCCGCGCACCCCGCCCGCTTCAACGACGGGGGACTCTACGCTCCCGTCTATTACTGCCTTCCGCCGGACGCACCCCGAGACCTCATCGACCAGCTGTTTTCGTCGGCTCCGGCGTAACGGTCATGGACGCACCCGACGGCGTGTGATAGCATTCGGGAATACACACTTCGGAACGGGGAACACAATGCGAACAGCAGCACGGGTCTTTTTTGTGGTCCTTGCGGTGGTTTTGGTTGCGGTTGGCGCCCTGGCGATTCGCATGACGGTGATGGGTCGCCGTCTCGCTGCCGGCCACAGAACGGTGGCGCCGGTTGACCTGGCACGCATCACCGACGGCCGATACGCAGGCTCATTTGGCGACTTCCTCGTGAAGGCGGAGGTGGAGCTGGAAGTTCGGGACGGCCGCATCGTGGCCGCGAGAATTGTCTCGCAGGAGTGCGGCCCCGGCTACGAGGCCGCCGAGACCATCGACCGAATCGTGACCGCGCAGAGCCCCCTGGTAGACGTGGTGAGCGGTGCAACCGGCTCCAGCATGTCGATCATGGTGGCAGCCCACCGGGCGCTCACCGACCGTTAACCGGCATTCGCCCTACCAGTGCTCCCAGCGCACGATCTCGTCCAGAGCTTTACGACTCTTCGACACCGGTGCGGGGTCTTCCGGGTACCCGAGTGGCAGCAACTGCACGATCTCGATCTCTTGAGGAATGCCGCACACAGCGCGAACCGCGTCAGGATCAAACTTGCCGATCCAGCACGTTCCCAGACCCAGCTCCGTTGCGATGAGTGTCATGTGGTCAATCGCGATCGCCACGTCTATGGGGTAGCTCTTCAGCCCGCAGTGCATCAGATGGTGATTGGTCTCTGCGCAACAGACGAGTATCACCGGTGCTTGCCCCACAAAACCCTGCCCGCCCGCGGCTTTGACCAAGGCTCCACGCGCCGCAGCATCGCGCACGACAAGAATTCGCCACTCCTGCAGATTCCGCGCGGAGGGCGCCATGCGCGCCGCCTCCAGCACCTGATCGAGTTTCTCGCGCTCCACGGGTCGATCAGAGAACGCCCGTACACTCTTTCTGGTTGTGATTGCTTCCTGTACCGTCATGCCAACAGTGTAAACCCGCTGCGCCTCGTTTACAACCAAGCCCCTCGGCGCTATGCTCTGCCGCATGATGCGTACCATCGGACTGATCGGAGGGATGAGCTGGGAGTCGACGCTCGAGTACTACCGCCTCATCAATCAGGGCGTTGCGAAACGTCTCGGCGGGCTTCACTCCGCGCGCTGCCTTCTCTACTCGGTAGACTTTGCCGAAATCGAGCAGCTGCAAACCGCCGGTGACTGGGATACTGCTGCCACGATCCTCGCGGATGCCGCCGCACGGCTCGAACGCGGCGGCGCCGACTTCATCGTGCTCTGCACCAACACCATGCACATCGTGGCCGACGCAATCACCGCGGCGGTCTCGGTGCCGCTCCTGCACATCGCAGACGCGACGGCCGACGCGATCCGTGCGGCCGGGATCCGCACGGTGGGACTTCTGGGCACCCGCTTCACCATGGAGCAGGAGTTCTACCTCGGACGGCTCAGAGACACGCACCGCCTCACCGTGGTGGTGCCGGAAGCGTCCGACCGCGAACTGGTGCACTCGGTCATCTATACCGAGCTGTGCCGTGGCGAAATCCGGCCCCAATCACGGACGGACTATGTCGCGGTGATCGACCGCATGAGTGCGGCGGGAGCCGAAGGGATCATCCTCGGCTGCACCGAGATCGGTCTCCTGATCCGTCCTGCCGACAGCCGGCTACCGCTCTTTGACACCACGCGCATTCACGCAGACGCCGCGGTGGCAGGCGCCCTTGGCTGACAAGGAACCCAATCGGTTGACCGGAGCGGATTCGTGCGGTAATCTGCAACAGAGTACACATGTTGCGCGACGTACTGACTCCACAGCTGGTCACCACCAATCTTGACGCCCGCACCAAGCCGGAAGCGATCCTGGCGCTGCTGGATATTCTCTGCACAACCGGTAAGGTGAAAGATAGAGCCCTCGCTGAGCGGGATCTCCTGGCCAACGAGCTGCGAACAGCCACCGGCATGCAGCACGGCGTTGCGATTCCCCACGCCAAGACCAATGCGGTGGACGAGCTGGTTGCCTGCGTAGCGGTTTCCCGGAATCCAATCGAGTTTGACAGCCTCGACGGCAAGCCATCGTTCATCTTTGTGATGACGCTCTCGCCCACCGGCCAGACCGGACCGCATATGCGCTTCCTGGCAGAGGTGGGGCGTCTGCTCAAGAACAAGAAAGTGCGCCGCTCTGTCCTTGAGGCCGAAACGCCCGAGGCGTTGCTGCGCGCGTTTGTGGGCTGATCTACCAGATTACAAACAGAAGAATCACCACCGTCAGCACCGCGCCGAGCGCAAGCTGTACATCAACCGCGTGCGCTCGCAGCACCACCCGAAACAGCGGAGGAGCCGCTCGCAGCAGGGTGTCTCGGAGCATGCGGCGCTCCCCGCGATGGCGTCGCACCGCGGCGATCAAATGGTTTCGAAATATTACCCACAGAAAAACCGAAAGGAGCAGCGGTTGCGTTCCCGCCCAGATCGCTGACGGTGAGAAGAAGGCGTGGTCGCGCACTCCCGAGACCCACCCGGGAAAGATGCCAAACACTACGGAGAGGAGTGCCAGCACGGCGGTGGCAACGAGCAGGGCCGTTGGCCGACCGACGGACTGCGACGCGCCATCGGTGACGGGCGCAGGAGAGACCACGGCATCACCCGTCGCGGGCGCCAGGAAAATCAGATACGTGAACTTGATGAACGAGAGACCGGTTCCCACGGTGGCAAGATTCAACAACCGCATGGGAACCGAGTAGCCCGCGGCGAGCTTGAGCAGCTCCTTGCTGCCGTACCCGCTGAGGAAGGGCACGCCGGCAATGGCACCCGCACCAATGATACAGCAGATGAAGGTAAACGGCATGCGCCGCGCAAGTCCGCCCATTTGCCCCAGCTTGTCGTGCCCCAGGCGATGGATCACCAGCGCGGCAACGGCGAAGAGCAGCGCCTTATAGACAATGTGATTGCCCGCATGAAACAGTCCCGCGGTCACTCCCAGCGCGTGAAATCCCGCAAGCCCCACGCCAACGAGCATGTATCCCACCTGGCTGATAATGTGAAACGACAGAAGCCGTCGCGCGGATGCCTGCACCAGGGCACACGCTACCGCTACCACCGCAACGATTCCCCCGATCCAGCTGAGCAGGGGGAAGCCAATCGCGGTCCATTCCACGAGCCGGGCGGCAGTGAGCACGCCAACTTTTGTGGTGAATGCCGAAAGCAGCACCGACGATGCCGGGGTCGCGGCGGTGTAGGAGGAAACCAGCCAGCCGTGCAGCGGGATCATTGCGGTCTTGATGATTACCGCCGCGGTGATCCACGGCTGGGCCAACGGTACCAGCGAATCGATTGCGATCGAGCCCGTCGTGGCACTCTGGATCACGATCGCCACGAAAAAGAACACCGCACCAACAATCTGCGCCCCGACATACCAGAACGCAGCATCCGCGGAACGGCTTGCGCCCACGTAGACCCGTCCCGGGAGAGGGGCCTGCGAAGGGGCAGTACGAATCACAAAGAACGCGGCAAAGGTGAGAATTTCCCAGGAGATCAGCAGCATGATGAGGTCGCTCGAGAGGACGGCGAGAACTCCGCCGGCAGCGTGCACCACAGCGGCTACGGTACGCCCCCAATGGTTCTCCTGGGCCACGCTGATGAATCCCAGCACCCCCGCCAGCCCAAATACGAGCAGCAGCACCCGTTCGATTCCAACGGGCATGCCGATCGTGAGGGCGATCACTTAGCGAAACTCCGGAACCGTCCCATCACGACGATCGGCGCAGCGGAGAACGGTGTGATAAGCAGGAATCGCGTGCAAACCAGTCATGGCTGCAGTCTACCCACCGGCACAACAGAGTGCAACCACAATCAACGCGGAATTGCAGCAATCGCAACACCGTAGCAGTGAACCAGGAGAGACCCTTACCAGACCCCGACGAGCGCGAGAACCACGACCACCACCAGTACCACCGTGAGTCCGACGAGCGTGCGGGGATCAGCCCTTCGCACACCCAGCGCGCCCCAGGTTACCGCCGCATAGAGTCGCGCCCCAAGTCCCGTGAACGCTTTCTCGCCCCATTGAGAACCCGGCGCAGCGGCAAGGAGTGAGTGACGAACCCCAATCCAACCGAGAAGAACCGCTGCCAGAAGGATCATCGCAGAGCGAATCGCCGCCGCAGAATAGACCCTCGGCTCCGAGACGCCTGACACGACGGTTGGCAGCAGCCCTCCCAGTACGCAGATCAGCGCGAGAAGGGGTGCGGAGACGGTAAGCCACAGCGAACCCGCAGGGCGATCCGCCGTTGGTGCAGATGCCCTTCCAAAGAAGGCACCATCGAGAAAACGGAACAGGGCGAGCGCCGTACCCACGGTGGAAACCGTGAGCAATACCCCAATATACGGGGACTCGACAACGTGTTTCAGAAGCTCCTTGCTGGTGAATCCGTTGAGAAACGGCGCGCCGATCCCTGCTCCAACTCCCACGATGCCCGCGCCCAGGGCAAGGGGCATCGATCGCCAGAGGCCACCCATGTAACGAAGATCATCGTGGCCCACGCGTTCCATGACCATCGCAGCAACAACAAAGAGCAACGTTTTGTAGAGGATGTGGTTTACCGTGTGAAACCGCGCCGCCGTGAGCGCAAGATCACGCGCTGCACCCGGCCCATCGCCGCCACTCAGCCCCACCCCAACCAGAACCATCGCCACCTGCGCGATCAGAACGTACGAGAGCAACCTTCGCATGCTGTACTGCCTGACCGCCATCCACGGGGCAACCGCTGCGACTGCCGCCGCCAGCCATACCAGACCGGTGTACCCCCCTTCAGGGACAAGCCGAGCGGCCGTCAGTGCACCGACTTTGGTCGAGAACGCAGCGAGCAGAACCAACGAGAAGGACGGTACAGCGCCGTAGGTCGTGATCAACCATCCATGCGCGGGAATCATGGCCGTCTTGATCGCAACCGCGGCAATGATCCAACCGGAAGCGGCCGGCACGAGCGCGGTGATCCGCACTGTGCGCTGGTAGGAGTACTGTACGACAATCGCAACAAAAAAAAGCACGGCGGCGGCAATCTGAACCACGAGGTAGTGGAACGCGACGCGCGATGTACGATCCATGTCGTCGACTGCCGCCACGGTGGCGCCGTTGGAGTGTGGCCGAATCACAAATGCCCGAATCACGACAAAAGCGGAGATGGCGAGGATCTCCCATGAAACGAGCAGCGTAATCAGATCCCCGGCAAAGAGACTAAGCAGCCCACCGACGACGTGAGCAAGGGCCGCAACCGTGACGCTGCGCCCGGGGCCCCGCGAGACCGATGCCACACCAATTGCCCCAACCAGACAGAAGACAACCAGCAGTGACCGTTCAACCTGAGTGAGCTCGGCGATTGACAGGAGCGACATTCATCCGCCCCCCAGCACCAGGGCGATATACGGCTCGGCGTCGCTTATGGCCAGGGCGGCGCGCTCGAGCAGGGGCAGAACCCACGGCAGTCCCGGTCCCAGGAGCAGCGCCACGGATGCACCGGTACCCATCAGCACCGCGGGCATGAACCGAAGCGCGGGGAGCGTTCGCTCGCGCGTGGGCTCCACCCCGTCGGTTTTTCCATCGCCTCGATGACGGCCACTGATCCGGCCGGTGGGAGCATCTCCCAAGGCAAGAGCCCAGGTCGCAACCCGCGCGTAATAGATCATGGAAATGATGGTCCCCAGCCCGATCACCAGCACGGGGATCAGGCCGAAGGCGCGAAAGACCGAGACCGCGATGAGCCATTTGCTGAAAAACCCGATGGTTGGCGGGATACCGACGATGGCAAGCGCGGCAACAAAGAGCGCGGCGCACGCTACCGGTTCGGCTCGGGCTGCCCCGCGCCATTCGCGTAACGCCGACGATCGAAACCGCGCGGTGATGCGTCGGAACGCAAAAAAGAGGGTGGTCTTGGTCAGGGAGTGCATGAGAATATGAATGAGCGCCGCCAGAAGAACCGCCGCCCGTTGATCGACCACGGTGATTCCGTATACTGCCGCAACGCCGGTGAGAATATATCCCACGTGCGCGACGCCCGAGTAGGCCAGCAGTCTCTTTGCTTCCGGTTCGGCAAGACCCGCAAGGTGGCCAACCACGATATTCACCAAACCAAGAACAAGCAGCGTCGGGAAGAGAGCGGGAAGGGTCTCGTGCACGCGCAGTCCGTGGAAGAGAATCCGCAGCAGCGCGCAGAGATAGAGTTTCATGGCGGTGCCCGACAGAAAGGCGCACGCGGTACTTCCCGCGGCCTGATAGGCGGGCGCCTGCCAGAGATGAAGCGGCACCAGCGCAAACTTGATACCCAGCGAGCCGATGAAACACGCCGCGGCAACCGCGACCGCCGCGCGCGGCATCTCGGCAACAACCGTGCTTATGGCGGCAATGGTCAGCACGCCGGTCTGGGCGTAGAGCACCACGACTGCGAGCAGGTAGAGGATACCCGAGAGCGACGCATAAATCAGATAGATAAAACCGCGAACCGCCACATCATCCCGGCGCTTCAGCGCGATGAGCGCCGTTGTGGAGACGGTACCGAGCTCAAGAAATACAAACAGGTTGAAGAGATCTCCCGCTACCGCGATCCCGCTGAGCGCCGTCACGATCAGCAGCATCAATACCCCAAACGTCGGGCGCTCCGCCCGGCCCTCGTTCATGGCAAACACCGCCGACACAACGTGGCCCACGGCGATGATCACCAGAAACAGTGACGTGAATCCGTCAACCACCAGCACGATGCCAATTGGTGCCGCCCACGCACCCACCGCGTAGACCATTCCCCCGTACGTCACAACAAGTCCGGCCGTGACGAGCAGCAAAGCCGCATGGATGACCGCCCCGGTGAACCAAACCAACCCGACCAGCGACTCTTTCAGCAAGGCCACCAGGGAGGTGAGCACCGCGAAACCCAGCGGAATCACAACGAGCAGAACGGGCAGATGGTTCATTGGATCTTCCTGAGAACGGCTCGAAGGTCGGTGGTGCCAAACCGCCGCTGCACTACTACGGTGAGCCCGAGCGCAAGCGAGATCACCCCCGCACCGATGACAATCGCCGTCAGCGACAGCGCGTGCGGAAGGGGGTCGACGTAGTGAGCGACCTCCCCGGTGAGGATTGGCGCACCACCGCCGGTGCGAAACGCCACCGCAACCAATACCAGCACCAGGGCCGACTCCATGATGCTCAAGCCGATGCAGATCTTGATCATGTCGCGGTGAGAGATAACGCAGTAGAGGCCGATACCAAACAGGGCAGCCGCCGCACAAAAGGCAAAGAGCTGGATCATTCGGTCGACTCCGAACCGGTGGTACTCCAGGTGGAGAGGAACTCGTAGAAGATGGTTGCGAGCCCGGAGGCGACCTTGATTCCGATCGCCAGGTTGAGCAGTGGAATGGCCCCTGCACTCAACAGACTTCCGGGCGATCCGCCGGGGAACCCCGCCGCAAGGTTGGCCAGAAAGGCGCTTCCCTGAACGATGCCGACAGCGCCGATCAGGAGGAAGGCCAGTGCACCGGCGTCTTCAAACAGGTGGAGCCGGTGGGTGGTCATCACCGTCGAGCCCCGCTCGGTTCCGTAGACCACATTCAGCAGGATGATGAGCACCGCGAGCGCTACCCCTCCCTGAAACCCACCACCGGGCGAGAGATGACCGAAGAGTACGATGTAAACCGGAAAGAGCCAGAAAAACGCTGCGAGGTATCCAATCGCCCGCTCAACCAGAATGCCGGCGCCGCGCGACTTGGGAGTAAGGTGCGCGCCCACAAACAGCGCCGATACACCGGTGACCGAGGCAAAGATCACCGTCGCCTCCCCCAGGGTGTCAAAGGCCCGGTAATCCAGCAGAACCGTTGAGACCACGTTCACCGTGGCCGCATCGGCAATCGACCGTTCGAGAAATGACGCGGCGAGCACAGGCAGCGCATCTGCGGTTCCCGCGTAGAGAATCAGCACCACCAGCAGGCCTCCGGTTCCTACCAGCGAGATCAGCAGCGCGAATCCGTTGCGCCTGGTCACGTGTTCCTCCTGGTCTTGGCGATCGCCGTCACAAAAACCGCCGTCATGAACCCGGCACCAATTACGGCCTCCGCCATGGCAACGTCAACCGCCTGCAGGAAGGCGAACACCACCGCCATCAGCACGCTGAAGACGGAGAGTACGATGATCGAGGTGATATATCCGCGCACCAGCACCGCGGCCAGTGCCGACGCAACGAGCAGCGCCAGCAGGAGCAGAAAGGCAAACTCATACGCGGTCACGGCGTTCCCGATGCTCCGCGTAGTCGTCGACAATGAGCCGCCGCCGCGCCCGTTCAGCCCGGTGGTTCGCCCGTGCCACCGCGTGAATCGCGATGGGGTTGGTGATGAGCAGGAACGCCCCAATCAGCAGAACCCGCAGCCCGAATTCCCAGGAACCAGACCTTGCTGCCACTCCCAGAAGGACCATGCCCACTCCCACGGTCAATCCCTTCGTTCCCGCGTGGAGCCGAGTGTACGCGTCGGGGAACCGCAGCATTCCGACGCTCATTGCAAACGAAAAAAAGAGCCCGATCCCGATGAATACGTTGCCGGCAATCAGAAGCACTCCCGACACTATGCAACCTCCCTGAACTCGATGTACTTCACGATGATGAGGGTGTCGGCAAAAAGCAGCATCGCGTAGACCAGGGCGATATCCAGGAAGATCGCCCGCTCAAAGAGCAGCCCCAGCAGGGCAAGCACGCCGATCATCATCGTACCAACGGCATCGGCAG
>REDM01000228.1 GCA_007693485.1 Spirochaetaceae bacterium | reverse complement strand
CCCACCTGAGCAAAAAAGACGCGGTGGAAGTGGTACTTGGAGAAGAGCGCAACCTCGGCCAGCCGTTCCAGCGGAAGCGGATGTTCGAGATTGGTCTCGATGAAGTCCATCACGCGGTTGATACGCCGCAGGTACTCGCGCTCGGTTGCGGTCATGGCGCAGTATACCACGTCGCCTGCAGGGAGCGGAGCACGCTCACCTCGGGATAGACCACGAAGGCGTCAAACTGCCGGGCGGGTATCGCGCGCACCGGCGAGAACCCGTACGAAACCAGCATGCGTCGCTCGAAGGCCTTTTGGTCGAGCGGGAGAAAAACCGCCGGGATCGCTTCGTCGCCCGCAGCGGCGGAAGCTGCTGCATCCGCGATGCGCCGCGACAGGTTTCGCTGTGGCAGCTCCGCCAGTGGGCGCATCGGCTGGGGTTGCTGGTCCCGGGAGTGCCGAATCCGCTCGCCGCGCATCCCGAAGAAGGCGATTGCGTAGAATCCGCTTTGGGAGCCGGGCTCGGCGCCCTGCGTGAGTTGAGAGTTTCGCACCAGGTACTCGCCCAACCACTCCTGCCGGGTTCCCATGAACCGCTGCCGCTGGGCGTGGAACATGCCGGTGTTCACCGCGACCATGTCGTTGCCCGACTCATCCAGGATTGCGTTCACCAGGTCGATCATGATCAGCTCGCGCTCCGCGACGTCCCACTGCAGCCGCAGCGGGAAGCTGCGGATCTCAACCTCCAGGGTCTCCCGCAGCCGGTGGAACCAGAGATCGGCTGCGCGATCGCGCAGCACAACCGAGGCGCCCGCCTGAACGGCCGCGCCGGTGCTACGGTCCGGCGCGATGGCGCGTTCGAGCGCGTGCAGCGCCTCCAGATAGTCCTCATCATACGGGTCGGAGGCGAGTACCTCCACGATCTCGGCCGCCACCGGCGAGAGATCGGTCTCACGGATCATCATCTGAAGCGATGTCTGAAACGCGGTGGGATTATGGTTCATATCGATGTAGCGAAAGCGGATTCGCTCGGACGGCGGGAGCGTCGCGTTGAACGCCCGCAGGCCGTTCAGATAGGTTTCGTTCATGCGGACCACCGAAGGCGGTGGATCGTCGCGCAGTCCGCGCACGAAGTCGTCCACCGCCCACCCCGAGGCGTGCGACAGTTCATCGGCAAACCAGCGCAGGCCGTGCGGGTGCAACTCCCGCAGAAGGAGTACCACGAAGTCCTGGTGCTCCTGAACGTAGTGCGACTCGCCGAGCAGGACGAGTCGGTGCGGCCGCAACGCTTCCACCAGTTCAGATGGAACGGCTTGCGGGTTGAAGAAGCGGGCGCGCGCTGCGATTGCGTCGTCGACTGCGGATCCGGCGCCGGGCGACGTCACGCATGCGGACGTCCACACGAACAGCGTGATCGCAGCCGTAATGGCGCGCGCCATGGAGCGAAAGAACGGTGGCATGTCGATGATAATACGAGGTGCCGCCGACTCGGGCAAGAGACTCTCCTGACTGGCGCAGTGGTTCGACTGGTCGTCGAATTATCCTTGCAAAAATGGCATCCCCATGTATGAATTGCAGGGATGATCGAGAAGGGTGCCAATGAACAGTGAACAACGGCCCGCAATTCTGGTAGTCGGTGGCAGTGGTGTGGTTGGCCGCCACGTCTGCCGTGAGGTAATCCGTACCCTCGGTCCGGATGCACTGGTGGTGGGCGACCACAAACCCGAACGAGGCGGTGCGTTCGCGGAGTCGCTCGGTGCCGGGGTGCGCAGCGTGGCAGTGGATGTGCACCGACGGGAGACCATCGAGCGGGCATTGGACCAGACAGGCGAGGCTCCCGGCGTGAGAGGCACTGGAGGGGCGGCCCCGGTGAGTGCCGTCATTGTATGCGTCCGGCAGCCGGAACCAAACGTGCAGATTGTCTGCACCACCCGGGGCATCCACAGCGTGGACATCGTGCCCGATACCCCCGCCATCAACTCCACCGTGCACGGGCTGTCCGGTCTGGTGGCGGCGGGGTTGATTCCGGGACTCTCGGGACTGATGGCTCGTCACGTTATCGAGCAGGCCGCCTCCGCCGGGGTGCCGGCACCGCAGCAACAGCTGCACGTCTCGCTGCTGCAACGCAAGGACGGCACCGCGGGACCCGCCGGCATCGTGGACATGCTGGGACTGTTCGCGCAGCCGGTGCGCGATGGCGACCAGGTTGTCCCCGGCTTTTCCCGAACCCGCAGCGTCGCCTTCCCGGAGCCCTTCGGGGACCGGACCGTGCGGCGTGTGGCGTTCCCGGAGGCCGCCGACGTGCAGCGCCGTTTTGGGGTGGCGAGCGCGTCGTACTGGACCGCTTTCGACGAAGAGGGCTTCAACCGGATGATCTCCGTGTTCAACCGGCTCGGTCTGCTGCGCCGCCTCAACCGCCCGGGGCGAGGCGGGAAGCCCGGCGGCGGAATCCTTCGGGCGCTCATCGCCCGCGAGAAGCGCATCCCTGCGCACGTGGAAGAAACGGTGGCGCTCACGGCGGAAGCGGGCATCGCCGGACGCGAGCGCGTGGCAGCAGTGCGCCTGACCGCGCCGTCAGATTACACCGGCACCGCGATGGCCGCGGTCGCCATGGCTCGCGAACTCATGGACCGCGGCACACCGGACTACGGCGTTGTGTTCCCCTTCGAACTCTTCACCCTGGAACAGATCGTTTCCCGAGCCGGCTCCCCGGAGTTGCAGGTGTGGCACGGATAGCCGACGGTGTTGACCGAATCAAACGGGACGCGACGGGCGTGCGTCATCACCTGTACGTTTCATCGTGTGTTCCGATATCTACCGGAATAACCGTGTCATCCTTGATCATGAACTCCAGGCTGATCCGGTAGGTCATGTTGATCGAGACGCTGTACAGACCCTCAAGTTTGCCTCCCAATGCGTGAAGTCGCAAGGATGGATGCGACGGGTTCGCCTCAAGTAGTCTGAGGGTCTTCTCATACTGGCCCATCAGATCCGGGTGTCTCTTGGCGAACTTCTGAGCTCGGCGAATGTAGCTCTGAGTGTACAGGATCTTAGGCACGCGTGATCCGCTGCATGTGTGCTTCTACGGACTCTTGGATTGTGTCGCCGCGATCAAGATCCCTATGGGTTTCGACAATTGCCGCCTCAAGCTCGCACTCGCGCAAGTAGTTGTACTGCTCGATTGTCATCACGACGTAGCGCTGTTTGCCACGGACGGAGATGATCGCTTCGTCGCCCTTCGAGGTAATCTCGTCTATGCGAGCGATGCCTTTGGTCTTCAGTTCGTTCGCCGTCACTACGTTTCCCATATGATTCTCCGCATTCTTTATCGTACGATAAAAAGAACTATTGAACAACCGGTTTAGCATAAATATGATGATGCGGTCCGACACAGCTACAACTTCACCACGCGGACGAAGACTGGGGGTAGTGAACCGCCCGGGAACTGCAGTACAGTGGGACCATGGGAGTCGGTAATCGAGTATGAAACCGCAAAACCGGGAATCGGTGTACCGGCTGCTCGAAGAGCTGGACGGTTTCGGGTACGACGCGGTCGGTTTGGATCGGATATGGGACGTGCTCTTCACCGACGCCAATGAGGGGTGGCACTGGGTCAGGGTCACGCACTACATGGAGATCTACTTCCTCTTCCACGTGGACGGCGATGCCCCTGGTCTGGAGGCGCGACCCGGCGGCGAGGTCGCGCCGATGGATCCGTTCGGCGCCCTGGGAAGAGTGGCGGCCCGTCGCGATCCCGATGATGCATGGGAGCCGCTGCTCGAGTCGATGCGGAACCATCTTCGGAAGGTGAAGCGTGACTGGATCAAGGCCAACCGCGAAGCCGTTGCCGGGTATCCACTGGACCGCAGACGAGGCATCCTCCCGCATGCGCTGGTGCGGGAGTCCGTTCCCGGTCTGTACCGAATCGACACGGATCTGGGAACCGAGGCGTGCGCAGCGTTTGTTGCACTGGTCGAGTCGGGGTACTTCCGCCGGGAGGAGAGTGTCACGGTCCCGGCGCTCAGCGCCGGAGAGTACTTCCGCTACTGCAAGCTCGCTTATATCGCCGGAAAGAGCCCCGATGAGGAGGTCGATGAGTCGATGAGCGGCCGCGAGATGTACCGGCGGTTCGCCGACGGCAGGCACGAAGGGTTGCTCGACATCGATGAGGACTCAACCGATGAGTTCGGCGACTGGATCGACGGAAAGCACCCGAAGCGGTCGGTCGGAGGGCATCCGTGGGAGATCAAGCGCGGAGGGAACACGACCCACATCGACCTGGCCGTCTACCGGCCGCCCGGACGGAACGATGCATTCCGCATCGAACTGATCGCACCGGCGACCGGGAGGCTCGCGGAGGCGGTCAGGATGGCGCTCGCGATACACGCCGCGGGGCTACCGATTGGCATCGCCGATCCGGAAGGGGTCCGCAAGCGCCTACTGGCCCAGGACACCATCGGCATCGTTCCCCGCCAGGAGACGCTCCATCGGGCAGCGCAGGGCTTCGACCGGAGTCGCGGTGTCTACGACGTGATGCACTACTCCGACCTGGGACGGTACAGGCGCCGGCTGACCCCATTCATCGCGTGGGATCCGCTGCCGCTCCTGGTTCCGAAGCCGAGCCACACCTGACCCCGACGCCGGCTGCGAGGATCACGGAGATGAGTTGCTCCTACTTCAACAATAGCTTCAACCCGTAAGGGATGAACTTCTCGAACTCGGAATCTCTGCTGACCATTGTGAGGTTTCGCTGTATTGCTTGCCAGATCAGCATCCTGTCGAACGGATTGAAATGGCTGTCCTCTTCAAGCTTTCCATACGTGATTGCTTCCTCTGGGGATAGTCCAATCAGCTGAAATCCTGTTTCCGCTGCCAGCCCGATCAGGTCATCGACTGCGATGCCGCCCAGGTCGATCTTTTTGAGTCTGGCCTTTATCGAGATCTCCCAGAGATTGACTGCGCTTACGAAGACGTTGTTATCAGGATTGCGTAGTTCCTTGATTGTTCGTTCTGGGATCAACTCCGTCTGGGCTATAGACCAGATGACGCTGTGGGTATCCAGGAGATAGTTCATTTCAGGTCAAGGAACTCTTGTTCAGTGATCTTGAAATCATCAGCAAATTCCTCCCCTCAAAACCCCAGCTCGATCAGCCACTGCGCCAGTTCCGCCTCCCGCGCCTTGTGCGCGGGGCCGTTCCCGTCCTCGGACCACGGACCGAGGCGCTTCTCGGCGACGATGCGGCCGTCCATCATGAAGAGCACCCGCTCGGTGCGGGAGGCAACCTTCACGTCGTGGGTGACCAGCATCACCGTGGTCCCTTCGCGGTGGACGCCGCCGAGCAGATCCATGATTTCGCCGGACGCTTTGGAGTTCAGCGCGCCGGTGGGTTCGTCGCCAAAGATGATGTCCGGCGTGTTGATCAGCGCCCGGCAGATGCCGACCCGCTGCAGCTGTCCGCCCGACGCCTGGGTGATGTCGTTTCCGGCAATCTCGGTGATGCCCGTCTGTTCCATCAGCTCGGCAGCGCGCCGTTCAACCTCGCGACGGGTCCGGTTGCCGCAGAGGTATCCCGAGAGCACGATGTTGTCAAAGATGGAGAGATTCTTCAGCAGATGGATCTGCTGAAAGATGAAGCCCATGTTGGTCAGTCGAATCCGGGCGAGTGCGGGTTCGGGGAGGCGCGACAGGTCCACGCCGTTGAAGAGCACGCTTCCCGAGGTCATTCGGTCCATGCCGCAGACATTGTAGAGCAGGGTCGACTTCCCCGAGCCGGACGCCCCCATCACCGAGACAAACTCCCCCCGCTCGATCTTCAGATCCACCGCCTTGAGTACCGGCAGTTCGTTGTTCTTTCCCAGGACGTAGTTCTTGGTCAGTTGCTGTGCCTCAATTACTGTCGTAGTCGTGTTCATTCTTTCCTCCGGTTATTCCACAATCGTGGTAGCAATACTGGTATTTCTGATTCGAGAGACGCTGAAGAGCGTGGTGACTCCCACGGCTGCCGCAAGCAGGAGCGGGAGCAGCAGGTAGGCGTGCAGCGGGCGGATCACAAACCGGATCTGCGCCGCACCCATGAATGACCAGAGCAGTCCAACCGCACGCTCTCCCAGCGTATTGGACAGCACGGTTCCCGCGACAACACCAATCAACAGGAGCGCCAACGCGATGCTCTGGTACTGCAGCCGGATATGCTGCAGCGAGAACCCGACACTCTTCATGATTGCGATGCGCGCGGTGTCCTTGATCAGCACCATCTTCAGGAAGAGCGCGGTGATCAGAATCGCCACCACAAGGCCAATTCCGATTGCCGCCGCAACCACGCCGGCCAGCTGCGTAATGGTCTGTCCGAGCGTCTCCTCGATGTAGCCATTCAGGTCGGTGACCCGCGCCGGATGGAAGAGCCGGGAGTACTCGGTGGTTTTGTGGGCAACGTCGACCCCTGGCTGTACATCCGCGATCAGCGAGTACCAGAGCACGCTTTCATCGTCAACGGGAAGGGGAGCCTTTGCCGTTCGCCCCCCGTTGGTCACATCCTGATAGATTCCGCTCACGGTCGTTGTCCGTTCCTCGCCGTCAACCAGCAGCATCAGTGAGTCACCGAGCCCGCGGTCGAGGTCGCTGGCCTTGAGAACCGAGAGCGCGATCTGGTATTCGCCACGTGGGGCCTCGCCCATCACAAACTCGAGCGGAAAGAGCGAGAAGTCGCCGGTTTCGATTGCGATACTCTCCCGCGTTCCGTCGTCTCCCACGAGGGTGAACCGCGCGGTTACCAGCGGTGAGGAGCGCGCAATCTGGGGGTCCCCGGCTACGGTGGCCACCATCTCGTCAAACCGTCTGCCAACGAGGTCGGTCTGCCGGAGGTCGATGCGAATATCGCTTCGACCGATCCCCATGTAGGCGATCAGCGACGGATCGTTCATGGTGGAATGGAAGTGAAACGGAACAAGGATGATCGCTGCGCAGAGCGCGAAGATTCCCACCACCAGCGCGTAGAGTCGCGGCCGTTGGGTTACGTCGCGAACACCCAGAACCAGGTTTACCCCGGCCCGTCTTCCCGTGCGCAGGGGAAGCACCCCGATGCGCCGCAGCCGCCCGTCGACCGCACCACTGCGCAGCGCCTCCACCGCGCTGATGCGGTGAACCCGCCGCAGAACCAGCACCGCCGATCCAACCACCATGGCGCACACGATCAGGGCCGCGATCATCGGCACCGTCCGTAGCAGAAGCGGGGGCTCCGCGCTGCCCAGGAAGGCGGTGATGTTGGCCGTCAGCGCGGGGCCGGCTGCCAGAGAGGCAAGATAGCCACCAAGCGCGGCGACCCCGCCGAGGGCGACGTACTTGATCAGGTAGACGCGCTGGATGGTGCGGCGGCCCATGCCGATCGCCTTCATCACGCCGATCTGACGGTAGTCTTCCTCGATGGTCGATACGATGGTGAACCGAAGACAGAGCACCGCGATCAGCATGAGCAACAGGCTCAGTACCACCACCACCGCAGCCACCATGCCGTCGGTCAGGGCGTTGAACACGCGAAAGATGCGATGGTCCACCGACGGGCCGCGATCCGGAAGCCCGGCCTCGGTGTACGCGGTTGCCAGCTCGCCGGATCGGCTCGCGTCGGTCAGGCGGAATTCGATCAGGTACTCCGTGTCGGGAAGGTTGCTTCGCAGTGCCGCATAGTCCAGCGGGTTCACCAGGAAGCGCTTGGAGTGAATGATCGAGGGGTTCATCATCGCGTCGCGGACAAACTCCGCAATCCGGAACTCACGGGAAAAGGAGCCGGTGTCGATGCGCACCCGGTCACCCACCGCAAGATTGCGCGCCTCGCGGTAGTAGAGCGGCACTCCGATTTCGCCCGGCGCAGGGAGCATCGGCCGGTTATCGCCATCAAGCAGAAAGTCAAACCGCTCGTTCTGCGCCACAAAGCTGATATCCATCACGCCGTGGTCCTCGGTCGTGGGCCATTCGCCCAGAACCAGGTGCGATCCGTCCACGCTGACCATCTCAACAATCTGGTACTCGTCCACCAGGGGCTGGCCCGCCGCCCAGGTCTCTACTCGGGTGCGGTCCAGCTCACCGGCGTGCATCTGCACCAGGTGGGGAACCATCGCGCGCTCAAACAGCGCGTCCAGTGAGGTTGCGAGCTGAACGATGAGTGCACCGCCGCTTGCCAGCAGAAACGCCGACATCCCCACCAGCGCAAGAATCACCAGATTGACGATCCGGTTGCGCGTCGCATCCCGCCGGAGAATCCGAAACAGTATCGCCATCATTGTTGTACCGCCTTCCGCGTGTGCAGAACCTTTCCGATCAGCGATCATCGCGCGATCCTCCCAGCGGGTAGAGGGCGCTCACCGAGATGAACCAGCCGTCGCCCGCGGACTCCGTAACGCGCTCGCGGTACCGCAACCGTGAATCAAAGGCGTAACCACCGGAGAGTTTCAACAGGGTCAGATCGACGGTGGCAAACAGTGCGTAGTAGTGCAGTTCCAGCGACTCATCCTCGGCTTCGCGGGTGAACTCATACGCGTCGCTCTTGATTCCCACCGCCACACCGGCCAGATCCCCCATCGGGTGATCCGGTGAGAAGAACCGGTAGACCAGGGCGCCTTCGAAGAAGAGGTCACGTTCGTCCCGCAGCTGATCGATGCGCACGTCTGCTGTGGCGCGAAAACGGCTCTGTGGCGCCAGGGTGAGTCCCAGGTTGGGTCCGGTGATGAAGTCCAGATTTGCGTTCAGCAGCCGTGACTCCCACGCGGCGCGCATCATTGGTACGGGAAGAATCGGCCAGGGATTCCCGCCTGAGGTCTCTATCCCAAAGTCGCTCACCGCAAGGCCGCCTCCGAGCACCAGAGAGAAGCGCGGCTGCTGAACCACCTCGTACCCGTAGACCGCGACCGCCTGGAAGGTGCGCAGACCGCCAACCACCGGCCGATTCGAGCGGCTCTGGAAGGCGCCCATGTAACGATGGCGCGCGCTTCGCCCATCGGCCATCAGCTCGATGGAGTGGTAGGTGTCGGGGTAGTCGAAGTCCAGGTCCTGGGTAAACGAGTGGCGATTGTACAAACCGGCCAGAAAGAGACTCTCACCGACAACAATCACCCCGGCGCCGGGTGAGTGTATTTTCTGCGACTCAAGCGAGAGCATCTGGTACTGAGCGAGGGGGATGACCTGAAGCCCTGAGTCGGCGGACGCCGCGGGACTGGTCCCAACCAAGAGCCACGCTGCAAGCAGCGCGACCGGTATACCTGATATTGTGCGATTCATTGGTTCCTCCACACATCGTGTTGTGATGGTCTGAGGGTAGAACCAAAGCCGTGGAGGTCATATCGAACAAACGTCGTGTTTTGCGGAAAACGGCCTACGATCTTCGTCGTAGCGGGATCAGCCGCGGAGTTTGTTCAGCAGCTCGACGCGGCTTCCCGCGCCCACCTTCTGGTACAGGTTGTAGATGTGGGTTCGCACCGTTGCCGGTGATATTCCCAGCTCGGCGGCTATCTGCTTGTTCGCCATTCCCCGGGCGATCAGGACCGCGATTTCGGCCTCGCGCGCAGAGAGGTTGAGCATCCGCCGCCGTTCGGCGGGCACCGCGTCCATGATCGACGTCCCGGATTCGTCCGGTTTGAAGAGCTGGATGGCCGCACTCATGGAAACGAGGTTCAGGGAGAGATAGAGCAGATGATCCAGCGAGATGGTGGGAAGCCAGGGTATCCGGGCGATCTCCACGGCAAACTCGA
>REDM01000280.1 GCA_007693485.1 Spirochaetaceae bacterium | reverse complement strand
GCGCGGTGATGGCGGTTGGGTGCGGGGCCTGGTCCAGCATGGTAGTTGGAGGGTATCTTAATGAAACCCGCCACACAAGCGGAGCCCGTGGGTTCGCATTCAGGCGGCCCCATTCAAAAGACCAACCCGATTCCTGTTTCCACCGTGAACAGTCGCGTGGAACTTGACTGCAGGAGGTTACCCCCGCCAAAAAGAAACCACCGATCCTGGTGCAGATTCAACCGCCCTTCGAACTGCGCAAAGTCGATCGCGTCAAACGAAATCCCCCCAAATCGCAGCACCAGAGAGACCGGACGCGCGATGTAGGAGCGAAGCGATGTTCCAAACGCCGCTCCGTTGCGCTCGAGCTCACCGCGAAAAAACGCGCCCTTGCCGTAGATCGACCAGAGGAAGTAATCGTGCTGAATCAGGGCGAGATCGAGTCCAACGGTGAACAGCTGCAGCTGCGTCTCGCCGTCAAAATAGATCCGATAGTCGGCGTCGGGGCCGAGGAAGGGAAAGAAGCGTCCCTGCAGCGATGCAAATCCGCCGTAGGAGCCATCATCCGACGCAATTCCCCCACCGGCAAGCTCAAACCAGTACCGGCGCGTTTCATCTGAACGCCGGCGCATCGGATCGCCGGTGCGTTCCCACCGGTTCCAGTCGTACCCAATGAAGTTGCGGTATCCAGGACTGCTTAGGGCGTAGGGATAGCCGGTATACACAACCGCACCGTTGTGAGCGGCCCACGCCAAGACGGTGATCTGAAACAGAAAATTCCCAAAGGAGTTGTCGTTCTCGTTGTGGTTCGGCTTGTCCGCACGTCGCTCTTCCTGCGGACGGGGCGCCTCGCGATTTCGCGACTCCTCGCGCTCGACATCGCGACGAAACGCGCTCAAGTCGGCAAACGCCATTGGGGGAAACAGGAGTGCGAGTATCAGCAGTACGAAAACGGTTCGTCCAGTGCTCACGACAGGAAATATATCACGTTCATCGCACCAGACTCCAGTTTTTCTACCGCCGAACGCCATAGGAGAACATGAACTGAACGCGAGGCTGCGTCGGCGCGTTCATCGCGCCAAGCTGATAACTCGTCGCGAATGCTTCTACCCGCCGGGGATTGACCCACGCCTCGAGGTTTTCCCGACGCACCCAGATCCAGTCGTCCGGGGTGTCCGGGCGGCGTTCGTGCAGACCCCCGAGGTACCAGCCGCGCCTTCGCGCCGAAGCGGGTAGCGCCCCCGGCTCGCCTGTCTGCGGTCGCAGGGTCTTCAGCTCCCCGATCGTCCGTTCGAACGAGAAGCCCTGGTCTTCGCGGTATCCCTCATACGGACCGGACGCAGCTCGAAGCGACATGGCAAAGCGCCGCTCCCCAATGACCACCTCAGAGAAGTAGTCCGGAAGTCGGGAGTTTCGAAAGCGCAGCTCTCCCCGGAGCCGCTCTGAGCCGCCGGGCAGCTCGCGAACGGTGTAGACCCAGCGATCATCCGGCTGCAGATCTTCCCGGGTCTGAACGGACGCGCACCCCGTCGCTGAGAGGAGTCCAAGAACCAACAGGGCCATTGCTGCCTTCGAAAAGACCTGCTTCATGGGTGAAAGATACTACCGTTCACCGCAGCTCGGCGAGCCAGGTTCGCCGGTAGGAGCCGTCGGGGTCGTACCGCTCTGCCTGTCGGTCAGGGTTGAACCAGCGATCCTCCCGTGGATCGGTGCCAACGCCCACGGCGTAGGTCCAATTTCCGTAGTTGCTCGCGACGTCGTAATCCACCAGCATCGACTCGAAGTACTCCGCTCCCAACCGCCAGTCAAGCTGAAGGTCTCGCGCAAGGAAACTCGCCACGTTCTGCCGCCCACGATTGCTCATGTAGCCGGTTGCCGCGATCTCTCGCATGTTCGCATCGATGAAATCGTTCCCCGTGTTGCCCGTACGCCACCGATCGAACGCCTCCCGATCGTATCGCCACGGTTTGGTCACACGGCGTGGCCCCGACCGCGCAAAGAGTCGCGGCCCGACCTTCTTCGCCAGAAACCAGAAGTAATCGCGCCAGAGCAGCTCGAAAATCAGCCAGTAGGTTGAGTGGTTGCGCACCCGTTCGCGCTCGTAGCGGCGCACCTCTTCATAGACAAACCGGGGAGAGATGGAACCCACGGAGAGCCAGGCGGACAGCTTGGAAGAGTACTCCGCCCCGAGCAGTCCGTTTCGCGTCTCCTTGTACCGCCTCAGGGCGTCCTGCTCCCAGATCCATTTCTCCAGTCGCCTTTTCGCCGCTCCCTCGCCACCCCGCCATACAAACGCAGCTCGTGGATCAGGCTCCGGAGCGGATTCGCGGGTGAGCGCCTCCACCGATGGGATACCCCATACAACCGACACCGATTCCCCAACAACGGAATCCCTTGTTACTGGGCCGACGCCGTTATCTCGATCCGGATCCCCAGGCGGAGGGGGAAGTCCGGATGGGGTATTCACCATCTCTCGCACCGTCCACACGTGCTCCACGGCTTTTCGAAAATCGGTGAATACCCGCGGCATCTGTTCCAACTGGAACGGCAGGTCATCTGAATGAAGCAGCGTTGACGATACATGGGCGTGCATCCGAACGGAGCGCCCCGTGGACTCCGACAGACGGTGCAGAGCGTCCGTCAGTTCGGATACCTCGGTGGCCTCTTCGGTGCCCGGCTCGTCGGGGTACCAGATGTCCGTGAGGTCGTAGCGTGAGCACAATTCGGGCACCACGTCTGAAGGCTGCCCCCGGACAACGAAGAGTCGATTTCCGCGTGCCCGCAATTCGCGATCGAGCTCCTGTAAGGTCTCTATCAGGAATCGCGCACGAAACGGTCCCGTTCTTCGAAAACCGTGCTCGGTTGTTCCAAGCAGTCGAGGAGGAAGAATGGCAACACAGAGAAGTGATTCTGCTCCGGATACGGCCGCGAGCGCGGGGTGGTCGTGGGTGCGAAGATCGTTTCGAAACCAGATCAGGTGGCGGTCAACGGCGGTCACCGACGCCTCCCGACTGTGGCGTCTGTAGTGACGCCGGCAGTGGCTGCCCCGCCGGGCAAGGCGCAGCACATCGACACGCTCTGGTCACACCGGTTCCCCGCCCGATATCACCTCTCGCAAAAAGTACGCACTGTCCTTTACCACCCTGCGCTGGTTCACGTAGTCGGCGTAGACCAGTCCAAAGCGTTTTGTGTAGCCGTAGGCCCACTCGAAGTTGTCGATCAAGCTCCAGCAGAAGTAGCCCCGAAGGTCGATGCCGTCGGCAAGCGCGTCCGCGGCCGCGCGCAGATGCGTTCGCAGGTAGTCGATGCGCGCCGGATCGTGGCACCGCGTTCCCTCCTCGCTCAACACGTCGTCCACCGCGCAGCCGTTCTCGGTGATGAACAATGGAAACCGCCGGTCGCAGTGTCCACTCACCCAGTGCAGGTGGCGATGCAGTCCTCGCGGCACGACGGGCCACCCCATCGCCGTCGTAGAGTGGTGACTTGGGACTTCGGTGAAGCCCTCTGGGTGATTTGGGTCGTGTCCCACCACCGGTTCGTAGTAGTAGTTCAATCCCAGAAAGTCGATTGGCTGCGCAATGAGATCCGCATCGTCTGCTGCGATTGTCGGCGGCCGGTGCGACGGATAGGCTTCGAAGTGTCGGCTTGGATACGGGCGTCCAAGCAGGGGATCGAGAAACATACGCGTTCGCAGGTCCATCCACCGGTCCGCGGCCAGAACGTTTTCTTCCCGTCTGGTCGCCGGTCGTGGAGTATCGAGGTTGAGCGAAATCCCGACCGGTTTTGCGGGCGTTTCGGCGCGCAGCGCGCCCACGGCAAGACCGTGCCCAAGCAGGAGGTGGTGGGCGGCCGCCCATCCCTGCGTTTGATCCCGGATCCCCGGCGCGTGCGCGCCTTCCACGTATCCCAGTATGGCGCTGCACCACGGTTCGTTCAGCGTGATCCAGCGGTCGACGTACGGACCCAGCTCCCGGGCACATATGTCGACGTACTCGGCAAACCGGAACGCCGTGTCTCTCTGCGGCCAGCCTCCGGTTTCCTGGAGCGCCTGCGGAAGGTCCCAGTGATAGAGCGTTGCGGTAGCCTCAACGCCGGCTTCGCGGAGGCTCACGCAGAGCCGTTTGTAGTAGTCGATGCCTGCCCGATTGAACGTACCGGCCCCCGCGGGCTGAATCCGTGGCCATGCGATCGAGAACCGATAGCTTCGGACACCGATCGAACGCATGATCGCGATGTCTTCAGGGAACCGATGGTACTGATCCACCGACACGTCGCCCGTGTGTCCGTGTGCAACCGCGCCGGGGGTGCGGCAGAATCGGTCCCAGATGCTCTCACCGCGACCGTCTTCGCACGCGGCACCTTCCACCTGGAAACTCGCCGTTGCAACGCCCCAGAGAAAGTCGCGGGGAAACTGTTCCGGTCCGTCTTGATAATTCATGAGAAACTCGCCGCCTGCGCCAACATCCCGCGAAACTCTTCGTCCGGTAACAGGCTCCCGCCGGTCAGCCACGCAACGTCGGCGCACGGATTCCGTGGGCTTGCCAATCGCACCTGGTCGATCGCCGCAAGTGCGGCGCACGCTGAGGGCTCTGCCTTGACGCCCTCGACGCGCCACAGCTGCTCCATTGCCACAAAGAGCGAATCATCGCGCACCGTGCACGAGCCGTCGAGCAGCTGTTCCATAATCGGCATCACCAGCGGCGACGCGCGACCGACCGCGAGTCCGTCGGCCGCGGTCAGCCCGTCGATGCCGTACTCTCCCACGGAAACGTCGGCACCTCTACCGGTGGCGAACCCAAGCGTACAGCACGGCGCGTGCGTCGGCTCAACGAAGAAACACTCCACCGCATCCCCGAGCAGTTGTTTGAGTCCAAAGGTGATACCCCCCGGTCCGCCCCCAACCCCGCACGGAAGAAAAACGCGAAGCGGTCGTTCCTGAGTGGGGCGCACCCGAAGGTCCTCGAGCTGCGGCAGCAACCGAAGCACCGCAACGCTGTACCCCAGAAACAGGCGGGACGACGTCTCGTCATCCACAAAATAGCCCGTCGGATCGTTTTCGCAGCTCTTCCGTGCAATTCTGACCGCCGCGCTGTAATCTCCCTCGTGCTCGACCACTGTGGCACCGTGAGAGCGCAACAACTCTTTTTTCCATGCGCGGGCGTCACGAGACATGTGCACCGACACGGAAAACCCAAATGCCCGACCGGTGATACCGACACTGAGCCCCAGATTCCCGGTAGAAGCCACAACCAGATGATGGCGCGAAAAATGCTCCCGAGCGCTTGAGCTGTCCAGATCGCGCACGCCGGCTTCACTCGCGATTTCTTCGGCACGGCAGAGAACCTCGTACACGCCCCCGCGCGCCTTGACCGATCCGGCGATCGGGAGGTCGTTGTCGTGTTTCAGCAGAAGGGTGCCACCCTTGCGATACCCATGAGCGCGCGTCAAACGTGACTCGACGATGCCATCTGCAGTGTCCGCAAACAGTCGTGACAACACAGGCGAAAGACGTTCCAACCGCTGGGCGGCATCATCGAGGTCGGAACGATTGTACGGAAGCGATCGAAGCACCGTGTGTGCCGGGCGGAGCGACGGATTCAACCAGACCGTTGGTTCCATCGCAATCAATGCGTCGATCACCGTCGTCTGAGCATGGTCCATCTACGCCCAGCTGGACTCGAACCAGCTACCTACAGCTTAGAAGGCTGTTGCTCTATCCAGATGAGCTATGGGCGCATAGAGTCCTGCAGCCGACGCTGCAGGAGCGGCGCCGCCGAAATCACGGCACGCCTGTTTTCGGCCCGTTCGTGCGGACCGAAGTCGGGATGAGAGGATTCGAACCTCCGGTCTCCTGCTCCCAAAGCAGGCGCCTTAGCCACTAGGCTACATCCCGAAACATAAATTCAACGCGAAATGGGATTATAGCGACGCCGCAAACAGGGGTCAAGCGCTACCCAACAATCCGTACGGTCAGCTGAAGGATTCGGCTGGTGGCGTCCCCGTCAACGAACGAGAAACGGAACGTCGTCCAGTCCCTCACCCCAGCGGGAATCGATACCGGAATCGTGAGGGTAAAGTGTCGCACCGGATAGTCTCCAAAGAACACACCGGCTGCCAGATCCTGCTCGGTGATGTCCAGAGAAAAGCTGACGCCGTACGCCGCCTCACGCGGCGAAAGCTCCAGGTCCATGTGCACGTCGGTGGAACGGCGCACCCCTTCATGCCACCACTGCTGCGCTCCAACGACACCGCCAAACAGGTCAAACAGGTGAGACAAGCCCCACCCCGCATCCGCCGCAAAGGCGTCGAGGTCACTGTGCGGGACCCATTGTGACGGTCCGGCAACGCCTTCTCTGCCGCGCAGCTCCTGGTCGTAACGGCGGCGGCGCACACTGTCTCGCAGCTCACGGTACGCTTCGGTGATCTGGGAGAAGCCGCGGTCGTCCTCGCCACCGCCGTCGGGATGCAGTTCTTTTGCCGACCGGCGAAACGCTCGCCGGATCTCATGCGCCTCCGCATCCCGGGAGACGCCGAGGGTCTGATAATGATCTGCCTTCCATTCCATCCTGGGTAACATGAAATCAAAACCCGACGTAAACGTCAAGCATGCGCGCGTTGACACCGCTGCCGCGGGTCCGGTACGCTTGAGTCATGGTGTTCCCCACGACCGGGGCCGCGTAGCCGGTGCTGGTTCAACATCCCTGGAAGCCGACGATACCCGATGAAATCGCCGCGCTCTTCTCGGCCGAAGGAATGGCGCTGCTGGGAGTGTGCAATGCCGATGCAGACCCCGATGCGCTCAGCGAGTATACCCGGTGGCTTTCCCTTGGATACGCCGGGACCATGGACTACCTGCACCGGCATCGCGACGCCAAATACCATCCAGAACAGATACTCGCGGGGACGCGTTCCATTCTTCTTGCGGGGCTCAACTACTACCGGAGACTCCCCGGCGATTCTTCAGCCGAGGCGACAACACGCGTTGCACGGTACGCCTGGGGGCGCGATTACCACCGGGTACTGGCCAAACGGCTTAAACGGATTGTCGGTGCGCTGCGGGAACAATACCCAGACGAGCAGTTTCGCGCGTTTACCGATGCAACGCCACTGTCGGAACGGCACTACGCTGCGCGCGCCGGTATCGGTTTCACCGGGCGTCATACGCTCACCATCAGCGGTCAGTACGGCAGCTGGTTCCTCATTGCTGAAGTGCTGTCCACCCGGCACTATCCGCAGTCTGTGGTGCCACCGCACGCGCACGGATCGTGTCCACGCACGTGCAGACGATGCATAGACATATGTCCCACCGGTGCCCTCCTTGGCCCCCACCAGATCGACGCGTCGCGATGCATATCCTACCTCACCATCGAGCATCGCGGCGCAATTCCCGTCGAACTCCGTCCCAGTCTCGGTGGATGGCTGTTTGGTTGTGACCTGTGCCAGGAAACCTGCCCCCTGAACATCCGCGCACACGAGACAACCGAGCCGGACTTCCTCACCGACCGCGCCGGCCCCCACCCTTCGCTCGCAGAGATACTGTCCATAGAGACCGATGAGGAGTTCCGCGCGCGGTTTGCCGGCTCACCCCTCGCACGAGCCGGTCGTGTCGGCCTCCAGCGAAACGCGTGCGTGGTGGCGGCGAATACCAGACGGTTTGATCTGCAATCACTCTTGAAACGACGTGCGGAGGGGGCGGAGCCGATCGTAGCCGCACACGCCCGGTGGGCACTGGATCAACTGGCCAACGGAAGCCCGCTCACAGATTCGCGGTAACCGAGCGCTCACTCGATGGGGATCGGATCCCCGAGAAACCTTGGAGAAGCGCGAAAGAGATGTACGTCCGCGAGGGCCTTCACCCGTGCGAGATATTCACGCACCTGCACCCTCATCATCGCCTGCCCGTCTACATCGCGGGCGCGAAATCCAACGGCCTGCATCCCGGCGTTCTCCGCAATGTAGAGCGCTCGCTCGATGTGAAACCGTTGCGAGATCACCACAAATCGTTCCTGACCAAACACTTCTCTCGTGCGGATAATCGAGTCAAGCGTGCGGAATCCGGCATAGTCGAGCACGATCCGTTCAGCGGGAACTCCGCGACGAATCAGCTCGTTTCTCATGGCAACCGGTTCGTTGTAGGAAACGTGACGATTATCACCACTGGCGAGGATAAACTCAACTTTTCCCGCATTAAAGAGCGCGACCGCAGCGTCGATTCGGTGCGAAAAAAATGGGTTTCTTCCGCCGTGCGACTGGTACGGAGCCGTACCGAGGAGCAGCGCCACCCGGTGCACAGGAACATCATTCGCGTCGCTGAACACCAGCGAATTCGTCTGATTTCGAATTGCAGAGTCTGCGTAAAACACCAACAGAAGAAAAAAGATGATCGAAAATTTGAGCGTGATGGCGGCGTATTTCACCGCCAGAATGAGACGACGCTTATTGGCTTTCGAACCGACGGACCGAGACTGCTCGCTACCGTCCACTCCGCAGCCTGGAGATGACATCGATGGCTTTAAGGCGAACCTCGCGGATGTAGTTCCCTGACGCAACGGCCAGAAGCGCGTCGATTACCGTAGGGTCCCAGATTCCATCACCCGTTTGCGCCAGCCGTTCTATTGCCAGCAGTGAGGCAAATGCGAGGTTATTGTCGGGTGCGGTCTGAATTGTCTGTCGGCTGAGTACTCGCGCGACGTGGGTAGTGACATCATTTTCTTCGTTCAATCCGATCAGACCAAGAGCGTACACCGCTTCAGCGAGCACCATCGGCTCGGGATCATCGCGAAGAATTTGCAGCAGCACGTTCTTCGATTGCTCACCGCCAATCTCACCCAGCAGGCTCGCGGCCTCACGGCGAATATCGGGGAAGTTGTTCGCAATGCGATTACCGCCCATGCGCACCTGACGCGATGTACCTTCGGTTGCCAGCGACTCGAGTACAATGAAGAGTGCCGGGTTGTCGTCGGTGAGGGTACCCGACTGAATCATTGATCGAACGCTCTGCAGGGCCAGGAGTTTCATCTCTCGGCTTTCGGCGGTTGCAAGTCCCCGAATGATCTGCAGTTCAATGTCCTGACTGAGATAGAGTTCTTCAATCGTATACTGGCGCCGCTCTTCCGTGCCTTGCGACTGTTGCGCCGCAAGACCCCCGACAATTATTACCGACACCAGAAAGATTGCTACCGATCGCTTCATCAAATGCTCCTGATTGAGACTACGAACAGTATAGACTAAAAGACATCGATTTTCCAGCTCCCATCGACATTCCGCAATCGATACAGAATGGCCGGACGGCCCTGAATGACCATGATCGCTTCGACCTGATCGGGGTTGAGAAAGGTGAGATCATCCAACCGTGCATTGGCGCGGCTTGGAGCGACAACCCACTCAAAATAGTCCTCCAGTGAGCGAAGAACGATCTCGTTTCGCGTCAGGATGGGCATATCCGAAATTTCGCGCAGCGTTTCCGGGCTCGAATAGTGGGCGACGTACTCCGGCGTCAGGTAGGTCAGCCATCGCCGATAGTCCCGGCGCTGAATCACGGTGTTCAACTGGCCAATGACGCGCTCTACCTCGGAGAAGGTCTGCTCGAACAGCTCTTCGGTAACCTCGAATGTCTCCTCCACTTCGGGTTCGGCGGCCGGTGGTGGTTCCGGTTCGATATCATTGACAGCGGGGGGAGCGGGCTCGGTTTCTGGTTGCGGCGTTGTCTCGGGGCGAGTGGCGGCGACGGGGGCTTCCTCCGACGGTTGCGGGGTGCCCGCACAGGAGAACCAGAGAAACGCGACAAGTACCCCTGCCAACAGGACAACGACGCGGTTACTTTTCATACTGCTGTATATAGTATCGCGCCGCAGGGCACGTGTCAAATCCAGTGGCACACGCGCTTGCGCCAGCTCGTGAAGGCAGGTACTATGAGCTCAGTCTTCAAATATCCTGACTTCGGGGGGGACGCTTCTCCATGTCTACCGTTGACGACGTCCTTCGAATCCTCCAGACCTACACCCGGCGAGCCAAAACTGCGCAGGTTGAGTTCTCTCAACTCTTGACGTTTACCACGCGGTATCTGGAGAAGGTCGATAACGATGACCTGCGTGATCTCGAAGACAACACCGAGAACCTGCTTGCCGCTCGCCTGCTCGAGCTTGAGAAATCGGGGCGTGTAGCCGTCCACTCCACCGGCGGTAAGATTGTTTCGATCGACTACCGGGAGTTCTACCCGTCTCTGGTTTCCGGGCACTATCAGAAGATGCACGACCGGCCGCTTCTTCCCTTCCCCGACGAATCCATGATCGGGGTTACCATCCCCGCAGATGCGGTGTTTCCCGTTGATGTTCGAACCGACTTCGTTTCATGGCTCGCCCGATCCCAGGACGAGCCCCCGGTAGTGGTCCGGTTGATGTTCCCCGACGGGGTCAAGTCCATCCTCGCCGGCTCCCAACAGTTCCCCCGCACGCTCGCTGAGCTCTCAGTACAGAAGATTCGCGCCTATCTGCGCAGTGAAAAAAACGTCAGTTACATTCGCAGCAAGCTCGGTGGTGCGTTTCGCAACCGGGAAAGCATGCTCAAGGAAATGCTGCAGCGGATCCTCACCACGCCGGACAGCGCGATCCGATCCGTCATGGAGCCCGACGATTTCAGCTTCCACTTCTGGACAACGCTCTCGAGCGTTCTGATCAAGGATATTGCGCCCAAGAAAGACAAGCTTCAGGAAGATCACGATTACGCCCAGGCAGCATACCTGCTCGGTTACTACAATGTACACCATAAAGCGATTGTCCAGCGACGCCGCGAAACCGAAATGGCGGTGCAGATGCTCGACAACCGACTGAGCAAGGAACCGTACGCGTTTACGATTTCCGACATCTACAACTTTACCGATGCAAAGGGAGTGCTGCTCACCAAGCGCTACACCACGCAGGACATTCACGATTATCTCGCGGAACGCCTCCGTCCGGGCTCCGCCAACGAGCTCGCTCCGGTTGTCCGCGTGAAGGGCCCCGACGGCAAAGACTACTACATCCGCAAGGAGTTTGTTCTCAAAGTGCTGATCGAGCGCCTCTTCGACATCTCCCGCGAGTTTGCCGATCACTACGTGGACACGTGGGTCGGTGCGATGAAGGAAGACCGCCGGCCAACCGAAATGACCGATGACGCAACCTTCTCCCAAGACGTGCAGACCCGCATGACCGAGCGATACCCGATGATCTGCGCGTTACTTCGCTTTGACCTGCTCTACCTCTGTGCAGGAGAACAGAAACTGATGGGCGAGGCGGCGGCAGAGATTAACCGGCTGTTTGATCGTGAGGCACGAGCCATACGGCCCATGCATCAGATTCTGCAACTTGACCGCAAAAAACTCGCAGACGATGCGCGTCTCCTGCTTCCGTTCTGGCAGGCTTTTCCGTGGCTGAATGCGTTCGTACGCTTTCTGCAGCGGGTGTTTCTCGGAACCAGGACGCCGGGACAGATCGAGCGCAGCCGCCGGAAGAAAGGCCCTCGAAAAGCCGCTCGGATTTTGTCCTCTACCGCCGCTCCGGTCACTGAGGACCGTCAGGACTCCACCGTGATGCAACTGGGTGACGCACGCGGGGCGGATGGCGGCCGGACCGCTCCGTCACGGGATTCAACACCAACGTCGGGTGGAGCAACGCGAAAGGTTCAGGCGCAGGAGTTTCGCCGGCGCATCGAAGAGCTGCAAAAAGGGTACGTTGGCGACGGCGGTAGTGTTGATGCAAAGCTCGAAGAACTGATCGAACGGTGGAACCCTCTGCTCGATCCCGTCGCCAAGAGCAACCTGGTAGAGGATGTGAACTCGCTGGTGCGAGATTTTCTTCGTCGGATGAAGGTCGGGTTTCGCCTCATTCCCCCTGATCGAGCGCGAATCCAGGGGTTTGCCGAGAAACTCTCTCAGAGCGATGTGTTCAATCAAATTCGCCGAAAAGACGCGCTCAAGACCTACCTCGAGCTGTACATGCTCAAGATCCTCGGGAAGATCAACGGGTAAGTCGATCCTCGCTGCGCTTCGGACACGAAAAGTCTTTACCTTTCGAGATGGTTTTCGTACCGTTTCACTAATGGTTGATTACAACGCCGGTCACGCTGTGCCGGCCCACCGCCCGCGCGTGACCCTCGTGACCGGCGAGCGAGGAGCAGGGAAATCCACCCTCTGCAACGCGATCTCGGTGCGAGCGCGGGTCGACCAGAGAACGCCATGTGGTGTGATCAGTATTGCAGTCTACGACGACCGCGCACACAAGGTGGGTATTGACGCCATTGAGCTTACCTCACGGCATCGCTTCCCGCTGGCCCGACGCGACGGAACTCTGGTGGGATCCACCTGGTCATGTTACTCGTTCAGCGACGACGCGTTTACCCACTGCGTATCGACCACCGTCGAGTCGCTCGACAGTGGAGCAGACCTGCTGATTCTTGATGAGATCGGTCCGTTGGAGTTGTCGGCGCAGAAAGGGTTTCTTCCTATCCTGCGCCACCTGGAGTGCGCCCGCCTGCCCCTCCAGACCTTCCTCGTTGTCCGGCCTACTCTTCTGGACGACATGAAGCATTTCTTCAACGGTTGTGCCGATCGGCCTTTGGTACAGACCATCGAGGTCACACCCGAGACCCGATCGCACATCGCACGATCGCTTGGCGTCAGCTCAGACTGAAACGACGTACCACTGCGACTCAACCCAGCAACTGCTGGAGCGTCATCTCCCCCATAAAACTCAACGCATCGACGCACGCCTGAAAAAGCCGCATGCACATCACCGCATCGTCGAGCCCACGGTGTGCGGTTCCCTGTGGGAGCGACAGCTCCACGACGAGCGCCTGCAGCCCGTAGCTCTTGCGGCGGGGGAATGCGCGCTGCGCGAGCACCTGCGTATCAATGATGAGGTTGGTCAGGGCACCGCTGCCGGTGGCATCGAGGGCTGCCCGTAGAAACCCGACGTCAAACTGCGCGTTGTGTGCGACGAGTACACTGTCTCCGACAAACTGCATGAACTGTGGCAGTACCGAGTGTACCGGAGGTTTCCCCCGGACCATATCGTTGGTAATCCCACTGACAGCCGCAGCACCATCGGGTATGGGTATTCCCGGATCGACAAGGGCTTCAAAGACGTCGGTCTGTTTACCGTCCTGAAACTGTACGGCGCCAAACTCCACGATCCGGTCGGTTGCCGGGTAGAGTCCGGTGGTTTCGAAGTCAAACGCGGTGAATGTTACCTCGTGGACCGAACGTGAGAAATCCATGATTGGTGTTCGCTCCTCAGCCCTGTGTCGCGGACTCGATCATTTCGTTGATAAAGCGTTCAATGCGACCAAGGGTTTCTGCGGCGGCGACTCTCGCAGCGTCGAGGGTAGAGGTCACCGGAACCGGGGTTGACGCGTAGAATTTGATCTTTGGTTCCGTCCCCGAGGGCCGAACGCTCACTACCGTGCTGTCGGCGAGAAAAAACTGCAACACGTTAGACTTCGGCAGATCCTCGGTCGTCTCGGTGCCGTGCTCGCGGTCGATCATGATACTCCGCTGCACATCACGAACGCGCATGACGCGTAAGCCCCCGACCTCCAACGGCGGATCGTTTCTCAGTCGCTCCATCAGCCCCTTCATGACCGACACACCCGCCTGCCCCGGAAAACTCCGGGAGATGGTCACCTCTTCGTAATAGCCAAACTGGCGGTAGATCTCTTCCAGACGCTGGATGACCGACTTGCCCTGACGTACGTGGTACAGCGTCATTTCCGTGGTAAGAAGCGCTGCCGAAATCGCGTCTTTGTCGCGGACCTGGGTCCCGATCAGGTAGCCGTAGCTCTCTTCGTCGCCCATCACGTAGGTGGGACCGTCGGGATCCTCCTCAAACCGGCGGATCAGTTCGGCGATGTGTTTGAATCCAGTGAGCGTGTCAAAAACCTGCGCGCCGTAGTGCTCAGCGACAACGCGCTGCAGCTCGGTTGTTACGATGGTTTTGACAAATGCGGGCCTCACCGGCAGGCGCCCCTTCTCTTTGAGCGCCGAGAAGAGATAATCAACCAGCAGCACTCCGAGCTGGTTTCCCGTGATGAGCCGGAATCCGTCGCCATCGGGAACCGCTATGCCGATGCGATCCGCGTCCGGATCGGTGGCCATCACCAGGTTGGCGCCTTCGCGTTTCCCCAACTCAAGCGCCAGTTTCAGGGCGGGGGCCTCTTCCGGGTTGGGGAACTTCACTGTGGGGAACTCACCGTCGGGCTCGCGCTGTTCGGGTACGGTCACCACGGTCACGCCCACTTCACCGAGCACCCGCTCCACAAACTGTGCGCCGGTTCCATGCAGCGGCGTATACACTACCTTGACGTCGCCCCCATGCTCTTCGAGAAGCTCCGGGCGTACCATCACACTCTTCGCCACCTCAACAAACCGATCGTCGATCTCGGGACCAAAGATATGAAGTAGACCCTGCGCTTCGGCGTCCTCCCGCGTCATGCGTTTGACACCGTCTCCAACGCGCCCAACCTCATCGATGATACCCGTATCGTGCGGGGGAATGACCTGCGCTCCGCCGGCCCAGTAGACTTTGTAGCCGTTGTACTCCGGCGGATTGTGGCTCGCGGTCACCACAATGCCAATCGTCGCGTTCTTCTCCCGCACGGCAAATGAGAGCTGAGGCGTAGGTCGCAGCGAAGGAAAGAGCCAGGTTTCGATCCCGTTTGCAGCGAGTACGAGGGCCGCATGCAGCGAGAACTCCGCCGAGTAGCGCCGAGAGTCGTGCGCGATTACCGCACGGAGTTTTCCTTCCGGACTCCGCGCGCCGTGCGCATTGGCGTAGTTTGCCAGCCCCTGCGTCGCCCTCTGCACCACAAATCGGTTCATGCGATTGAATCCGCCCCCGATCACACCGCGCAGTCCGCCGGTCCCAAACTCGAGGTCGGTGTAGAAGCGGTCTGAGAGCTCCTCGGAATTGTTCTCTTGCAGCAGCTTCTCGACCTGTCCACGAAAGTCGGCGTCCTGCTCCAGAGAAACGTATTTCTTCGCGCGATCCAGAATCTCATTGATGTCCATTGGTCTTCTCCAGTAGGTTCAAGAGTTGTGCCGGTTGGTCGATGATCACCCGCGCGCCGGCATCGTGAAGTACCTCACGCGTGCGAAAGCCCCAGGTGACCCCAACCGGTTCCATTCCCGCGGCAACCGCGGTCTGCATATCGATATCGGAATCGCCCACAAACAGCACCTCATCTTCGGCGTGCCCAAGCTGCCGGGCCGCATCCCGTGCGGTGCCAGGGTGCGGCTTGGGTGGAACGCCGGACCGGTCACCGTAGACCGCTACGAATGGATGGCCTTCCAGCGACTGCGCAACCACCGAAACCGTCAGATCGTGCGGTTTATTGGAGAGCACCGCGCAAGGTACCGAGGCTGTCCGCAAAGCGGCGAGCATCTGCACGATTCCCTCGAAGGGCCTGGTGTGGTCGTTGGGATGGAGCGAATAGTACTCGGCGAACAGCTGTACACAGCGTGCCACCGTATCCGGATCATGGTGGTCCTCGGGGAGACTCTTCTCGGCGAGTACCCGCGCCCCCCAACCGACGCGGCGCCGGTAGGAGTCGACCTCGTGGGCGGGAAATCCCAACGACTGCAGTGCGTGGTTCATCGAGACCGCAATATCTGCTAAGGTGTCGAGCAGGGTGCCGTCGAGATCGAAAAGCACCGCATGAAATGCCATGCGGCTACGATACTCGGGCCTCCCCTCTGCGTCAAGGCAAGCACATGTCCCGATCCTCGCGCCGAAAAAACGGCGCATCCGACACCCACGGTCCTCATGCGTTTGACCGCCACTATGAGCAGGTGTACGGCGATCGATGGCCGGTCTTGCGCACCGCCTTGATCGCACCGCCGCATCAGGTTGCGCTCCCGTATCCGCTGAAGACGCCCTACTACCTCGACGACGCATCCCGCGCGGCCGCCGACGCGCTACCGCTGTCGCCTGGAGACCGTGTGATCGACTTCTGCGCCGCGCCGGGCGGAAAATCCCTGGCACTCGCGGTGCGACTACCCGAAGACGCCACGCTGATCAGCAACGAGCGGTCTGCAACCCGACGCGCACGGCTGCATCGGGTGCTCGATGACCACCTGCCCGAAACGCTGCGAGCCAGAGTGACCGTCACCGGTCACGACGCAACCCGGTGGGGCGTGGTACACCCGGCATCGGCACAGCGGATTCTGCTGGACGTCCCGTGTTCGAGTGAACGCCACGTCATCACCGACAGCACCCATCTTGCGCGATGGTCGGCGGCGAGAACGCGCAGCCTCAGCATTCAAGCCTTTGCCCTGCTGGCTGCGGCCATCGACACCCTGGTTGAAGGCGGGACGGTGCTCTACATCACCTGTGCCCTCTCCCCGAGAGAAAACGACGACGTCGTTGCCCGCGCATTCTCGCGACGGGCCGGTCTGGTTGAACAGCGACGCCTCGATCTCCCGTGGGGCGAGGAGACCCGCCACGGTATCCACGTCCTTCCGGACCGCGCCAATGGCCGAGGCCCGCTCTACGTCGCTCTCCTGGAAAAGGTTGCCTCTCGATAACCCCATGGCACACTCAATACCGGCCCCTCAAGCTTGACAGTCGGCTGCCCCGCGTGCTGTTGTGACTGCCGTGAAGCAACATTACCAGAAGGAACTCAACCCGCAACAGATTCGGGCGGTGG
Source organism: Spirochaetaceae bacterium (assembly GCA_007693485.1). Lineage (GTDB taxonomy): Bacteria > Spirochaetota > Spirochaetia > DSM-27196 > PWMO01 > PWMO01. The sequence goes on along the minus strand of REDM01000280.1, from coordinate 77,140 downwards.
AGGCCATAAACGGTCCGGTTCTCATCATCGCCGGGGCGGGCTCGGGCAAGACCCGCGTGATTACGTACCGCATCGCACACATGCTTGGGGCGGGGGTCCCCCAGAGCGCGATTCTCGCCCTCACCTTTACCAATAAGGCCGCACGCGAAATGGCCGAGCGGATTCGAGCGCTGCTTGGAAAGAAGTTGCCCAACCTCATCGTCTCGACGTTTCACGCATTTGGAGTTCGAGTGCTGCGGAGCCATATTCATCGGCTCGGCTACCGGGAGAACTTCAGCATTTACGACACCAGCGATCAGCTGTCGCTCTTGAAGGAAACCGCGCGCGAGATGAAGATGCCTCTGGAGAATCTCGATCTCTACGGAACCCTCACCGCGTTCTCGCGCATCAAGAGCGGCTCAGCGGAATGGAACGAAGACACCGCGCAATTACGTCCGCTCTACGACGACTATCAGTCGCACATGAAGCTGTACAACGCGGTTGACTTTGACGATCTCATTCAGATCCCTATCAGAATCCTTCGCGAACACCCCGATGTGCTCGACGAGTACCGGCGCCGTTTCCAGTACATGCTGGTGGATGAGTTCCAGGATACCTCCCGACAGCAGTACGATTTCATGCACCTCCTGGGTGTCGAGCACCAGAACGTCTGCGTGGTGGGCGACGACGATCAGTCGATCTACTCCTGGCGTGGCGCCGACTACAAAAACCTCGTTCAGTTTGAAAACGACTTTCCTGGACTCTGCGAGATCAAACTCGAGCGTAACTACCGCTCCAGCGACACCATTCTCGCCGCCGCAAACGGGGTAATCGCCCACAACACCAATCGCAAGTCCAAGAACCTCTGGACCGGAACGCAAGGCGGCTCCCCCATCGAGCTCGCTTACCCAGAGGACGAGCGCGCCGAGGCCGCCTTCATCGCCGAGAAGATCAAAACCCTCGCGATGCGCGAACAGTTGAAGTACCACGACGTGGGTGTACTCATCCGCACCAACAACCTTGCGCGCACGTTGGAAGAAGGCTTTCTTGCCGAGAACATACCGTACCGGATGTCGGGCGGAGAGAGTTTTTTCCAGCGCAAAGAGATCAAGGACATGATCTGCTACCTGAGACTCTGTGCAAACCCGGACGACGATGTGAGCCTGCTTCGGATCATGAATACCCCTCGACGCGGCATCGGCCGCAAGACGCTCGAGCAGCTCCAGGAGTACGCTCGATCCGCCGGTGTGTCACTGTTCAGCGCGATGCACGCATTGAGCGCCGCATCCGATTCGCCACTCGCTGCCCGCGCACAGGCTGATCTCGCCGAGTTCACCGCTTTGATCGACACCTATCGCCCCAAACTGCTCTCCGGCAAGCGAATGGCAGAAACGGTGACCGCCCTGGTAGCCGAGATCGACTACTGGTCTCATCTGGTCTCTGAGCACCAGAAAAACGACAAGGTGGCCAAGTGGAAATTTCGCAACATCGAGCTCTTCATCGACATCATGCGCGCGTACGAAAGCGATCCGGACAACCTCGACCCGGGTCTCTTCGCGTTCCTGAATCGGATTACGCTGCAGTTGCGCGACGACATCGAAGACGATGACGATCGCGGCAAGATCAATCTGATGACCATTCACGCCGCCAAAGGACTCGAGCACGAGGTGGTCTTTGTGGCCGGCGTGGAGGACGGGGTGATCCCCCACGCCCGCGCGATTGAGGAAGACGAAGCCAATATCGAAGAGGAGCGCCGGCTCTTTTACGTAGCGATTACCCGGGCGAAGCGAAAGCTGTTTCTTACCTCGTGTCGTCGGCGTAAGGTGATGCGAGAGGTCATCGACTGCAGCCCCTCACCCTTTCTGGAGGAAATACCTGCCGAACTGATCACCGTGTCCGAAGCGGACACCACGGTTGACCAGAGCGAAGCCGCGGATTATTTCGCGATGATGCGGGCCCGATTCGCAAAATCCTCGTAACCAAGCCGTTTTCCGACGGTTTTTCTCACTGTTCCGAAGGCTGTGCTTTTCGGTAGCGGTTTCATGAGGTATGTTTGGTACAGGAACGCGGATTACACCCCACGCAAAACCAAAGGAGAACGAACATGGCTGCAACCCCTTCGACAATGTTAGGCCTCGGCACCAGGATGCCGGACTTCACCCTGCCCGATACAACCGGGAAGACGGTCTCGAGCAACGCCATCACGGGAGCGCCGGGAACGCTGGTGATGTTCATATGCAACCACTGCCCCTTCGTGATACACGTTCGCGAAGAACTGGTGCGAATGGTGACCGAATACCAGGCAAAAGGTATCAAAGCGGTAGCCGTCAGTGCGAACGATGTGGCAACTCATCCGGATGACGGGCCGGAAAAGATGGCGGCAATTGCACGCGACAACGGATTCACTTTTCCCTACCTGTACGACGAGACTCAGGAGGTTGCGAAGGCGTTTCGCGCCGCGTGTACGCCGGATTTCTTTCTGTTTGACGGCGAAGGGGCTCTCTACTACCGTGGGCAGATGGATGACTCGCGACCCGGCAACGACAAACCGGTTACCGGCTCGGATCTGCGTGTCGCCATGGATTCGCTGATAGCAGGTTCACCGCCCCCCGCGCAACAGAAACCGAGCATGGGCTGCAACATCAAGTGGCGATCGGGGAACGCTCCAACCTACTTCGGGGTTTGATCGGTTTCAGAGCAGCCGCAGGTCGCGTCACATCGGTTGATGTCTTGACACAACACCACGCGATCGCGCCCGCAGTCTTTCCCGGCGTACAGGGCGCGGTCGGCGCAGACAATGATCTGGTCGACCGTAGCTCTCCGATCGCAGCAGGCACCCCCGATGGTTACGGTAATCGAGAGGTTCATCGACCCAAACGGTACGCGTAACCCCCTCATCCCTTCGAGGAGTTTCCCAGCCACGGTTCTGGTGCCGGCGAGATCGGTCTCGGGAAGGAGTACGAGAAACTCCTCGCCTCCCCATCGACAGAGCTGGTCCCGCGCACGGAGGGTTTCTTCAAAGAGCCGGGCGGTTGCGACCAGCACGGCATCTCCTGCAGCATGGCCGTAGCGGTCATTCACCCGCTTGAAGCGGTCAAGATCGATGATCAGGACCGAAAATGGCCGACCCGTTCGGCGGAAGGTCGCGTACTCGGTTTCGAGCTGGGTCAGCATACCACGTCGATTCAGCACCCCGGTGAGAAAATCGGTTCGAGACAGCTCGCCCACCGCCTCTTCCGCACGGATCGACGCCTGTGCCAGATAGTGCACCAGAAACGAGAACGCACCGAAGGTGATCATCAGGTTGGCGTAATTCAGGATAATCGCAGTTCGATGGCTCAAGAAATACGACGGTGGAACCAATTCAGAGGCAAAGTAGACCACGCCATACAGACAAAGAACGACAAAGGCCAGCACTATCTTTCCTGCTGATCGAAGGTTGGGCATCATCATCGTAAAGGGAACCACTCCGACGATGAAGTAGTGAAAGCCGGTGTCCCAGCCGATCACCATGGCGCACAGTGCCGAGTGCACTACCACCTCCAGGGCGCCAACAAGAAACGCGGCGCGGTGCCGGCCTGATCTGTTCACGGCGATGCAAACAATAAACAGTACTACGCTGGCAACGTTGTACAGGGCAAGTATGCGAATCCCCAAGGTGGCAAACAGCGCGATGAAGGCGCTGTGCCCGACAAGCGAAAACACGTAGATGTAGTGGGTGACCACGAAAAACCGATAGTTCTCGCGATCGGTACTCATCAGAGCCGCTTCGGGGCGAAAGAACCCGGAAACACGGCGACCGATTGTCGGAACGATCATGACTCGCATCGTATCACAGCATTGGAACTTTGTTGACTGCCTTTGCACTGCGGTGTAGTCTCAGCGCAACGCCGGAGTGGTGAAATTGGTAGACACAGGGGACTTAAAATCCCCCGGACATTGCGTCTGTACGGGTTCAAGTCCCGTCTCCGGCAGTTCAGGGTTTCTCCATTCAGGGTGTCTCCACAAGCCAATCATCCCTCCCCGGGCAATTGAGCAGGGTGCGGGTATCTCTTGTCTGGTCTGTGCGGTAGCGCACAGACCTTGGGCAGCCTGATTGTTACCGTTGTTGGTAATGCGAGCTACGCACCGGACGGCATCCACAACCGATGCCGCCGGAAGGGAAGACCGTGAAACCAGCAACACTGACCGCATTTTTCATCAGACGCCAGGAGGCCGAGGCGGCCCTGCGGACGCTGAAGCGTTCGGGTTACCACCGAGCTGCTCTGGTCCATCGAGATGCGAACGGCCGAATTACGATTCATGCTCCGCTATGGCGGCGTGGTTCCACCCGCGGCCAGGCCAAGGAACTTTCCCGTCGGCTCGCGGTTGAAGAGTCAGCCCTTGTCATGCAAGAGCCCATCGCGTCGCTGCTCCATCCGGCAGAACTGTTGCGGCGCAACGGCGAGAATCCTCCAATCATCTTTATCCTCAACCCCGCGCACGCTCCGGTGATCCCCGATCTGGGAACCGTTGCCACACCGTGTACTCTTTTGCAAATCCAGGAGCGCGCACGCCACCTTGCCGCCAACGGTCGGGTGAGTTTCCAGCCGACGCATGACACGGTATTACTTGTTCGTCTGAAACAGATGAGAAAATGGATCGGACCGGTCTCCCGGGACCTGTCCGGGGCTGCAGCGCTTGGACTGCGTCCCACACCGATCATCGAGTGGATCCTCGACAATCAGTACATGGTCGACGGTGCGATCCGGGATGTACAACAGAACCTGTCCCGCCGTTTCTACCGCGAGCTGCCGATACTGAACGACGAACGAAGTCATGGTCTCCCGCGCATATACGTTCTGGCCAGACAGCTTGCCGGAGATACCAGCCTGCGAATCGATCGGGAAACGATTGTATCGTTCGTCGAAGCGTATCAATCAGTCGAACCGCTTACCACCGCGGAACTGTGGGCAATGCCGCAGATGCTTCGCCTCGCGCTCGTCGAGGGCATCGTTTCGCTTGCCTCCCGTGGCCTGACCGAGCTGCGTGACCGCGAAACTGCCGACTTCTGGGCGAACCGTCTGATCACCGCCGACCGCCGTGACCCCAACCACCTGTTTCCGATGATGGCCGAGTTGACCGACCGGTATGCTACGCCCGGACCGCACTTTGCATTTCAGCTACTCGATCACCTCTACGGTGAAGAGTCCTGTTCGGTACTGGTGCGCAGCTGGCTCGAGCGAGTCTTTCGCCGGCCGATTGAGGAACTGAACAGCGGTGAACAGGACCGCCAGGCGAAAGAGCAGATTGCCGTCGGGAACGCGTTTACCAGTCTGAGAGAGCTCACACAACTGGACTGGAGGGACACCTTCGAGGAGGTCAGCCACGTCGAACGACTCCTGCGGCTTGATCCCGCAGGAGTCTATCCCGGGATGGATTTTGCAACGCGAGATCGTTATCGGCGAGCCATTGAGCAGAACTCGCGTCGTTGCGGGCAAACCGAACTCCAGGTTGCCCAGGCCGTCATCGATCTGGCCTGCGAGGCGGCGGCGCCCGGTGATGAGCAATCGCACATCGGAATCTACCTCGCGGGAGGGGCCAGGAACGAGCTTTCCCGCCGCGTTGGTGCTCGCATGCTGCTCGGCGAGCGTATGCGATTCTGGGCGACACGACACCACTCAGCGGTATATCTATCGGCAGTAGGGTTGTTCTCGGCGCTTTTGGCCGCACCAATTATCCGCTTTGGAGTTCATCGGGAGCCGGTAATCACACAGGTTGCGTTCCTGGCGATGGCACTGCTCCCGCTGAGCCAACTCGCCGTAGAAATTGTGAACTACCTGGTGTTGCGGTTCTTCCCACCCCGAGCCCTCTCAAAAATGGATTTCAAGGACGCAGGAATTCCCGATACCTTTCGGACACTCGTGGTCGTTCCGATGATGCTCGTGGATACTCGCACCATCGACGAGCAGATTGCACGAATTGAGATACGCTATCTGGCCAACCGCGACCAGAATCTGCTGTTCAGCCTGTTCACGGACTACACGGATTGGACCGAACAGCACCGCGACAACGATGAGACGCTGCTGCAGCGCGCAATCGCCGGTCTTGAGGCGTTGAATGCGCGCTACGGAAACGAAAGATTCTTTCTCCTGCATCGACAGCGAGTCTGGAGTGAATCAGAGCAGGCGTTCATTGGATGGGAGCGCAAACGCGGAAAACTGGAAGAACTGAATACATTGATCGACGGAAGTCGCCGGGATGACGCCGGGCAGATAGTCTACCTCGGTGATCCCGATCGCCTGCGAGAGGTTCGTTTTGTCATCACGCTTGACAGCGATACGCAGCTGCCCGCGGGAACTGCGCGCAGAATGGTCGAAACTCTGGCCCACCCGCTAAATCAGCCGCAAATAGACGACGGAGGCCGCATTGTTGCCGGGACCTACACCATCATTCAGCCTCGGGTAAGTCCTTCCCTGCCGAGCAGCAACGGCTCCCCGTTCAGCCGCCTCTTCTCGAACGCCGTGGGGATCGATCCGTACACCCGCGTGATTTCGGATGTGAACCAGGACCTTACCGCGGAAGGCTCCTACCACGGGAAAGGTATCTACGACGTGCGTGCCTTCAGCCGGGTGCTGTCACGGAGGTTTCGAGACAGTCACCTCTTGAGCCACGATCTGATTGAAGGCGCCCACGTTCGCGTTGGACTTGCCAGTGATATCGACCTGCTCGACGAGTTTCCGCAGGATTATCTCAGTTTTTCCACACGCCAACACCGGTGGATCCGGGGAGACTGGCAGATTGCAGACTGGATCCTGCCGCGTGTCCGGGACTCCGAGGGACGGCGTTCGGCGAATGAACTCTCTGCGTTTAATCGTTGGAAGATCGCGGACAACCTCCGTCGAAGCGTGATTCCTCTGGCGAGCATGGGTCTGCTTGCGGTCGCCTGGCTCGGGACTCCGAGAATGGCGGTGGTTGCCTCGATCATCGTTGCTGCCCAACTTCTGTTCAATACGCTCATGCCGTCTCTCACCATGGCAACGACTCGCGACGCGTTCAAGTCCTTTTCACTGTCGACGCTTGGCCACGATCTGCTGCGCACGCTCGCCGAGGCGTCGTTGATCCCCCACCAGAGCGTGCTTGCCGCCGACGCAATCATTCGCGTGTGGTATCGCCGTCTTGTATCGCACAAAAACCTGCTGGAATGGACCGTCAATCGCTCGAGTTCTCGCCGCACACCCACGGGGTACGCGAGGATGTATGGTACCGTGGGACTGACGAGCCTTCTCAGTCTGGTTGCCGGATGGGCCCTGATTACCTGGATGCCGGCACATGCGCTGTTCGCCGCTCCGTGGCTTGTGGTGTGGATCGGCGCCCCGCTTACCACGTGGTTGTTGAGTCGCCCTCCTGCCCCGCCCCAAAGCCGGAGCCTTCCCGCCGTTGACGTGCACTTTCTTCGCTCCGTGGCGCGGCGGACGTGGCGTTACTACGCGGAGTTTGTCTCCAGCGAGACCTCATGGCTTCCGCCCGACAATTTCCAGACTGCACACCAGAACCGCCTTGCGATGCGTACCAGCCCGACCAACATTGGCCTTTGGATGCTCAGCGCGGTGGCAGCCCGGGACTTTGGGTATCTCACAACCGATCAGGTGACCGAAATCCTTTCCAAGTCGATGAAGACCGTGGGCAGCCTGGAGCGTTTTGAAGGACACTTGCTCAACTGGTACGACATTCAGACGCTCGCGCCGCTGGAACCGCGCTACGTATCGACGGTGGACAGCGGAAACCTCCTGGCCTCACTCTGGGCTCTGGAGTCCGCTCTCCACACCATGGTGAGCAATCCGGTTCTGGATACGCCGGCATTCAACGGCTTACTCGATACGCTAAGTATTCTCACCGAACGCGCGGGCGATCATGGACCCCGCGATACCGACGCGCGCCGCATGCTGACCACGCTGAAAGGCGTGCTTGAGGAGACTCGGGAAAACACGGCAGACAAAATCCGAGTGCTACGGCAGCTTGATCAGGTGGCACACCAGGTCTCCCGCCAAGAGACTGAATCTCCAACAGCCGAGTCGGCGTACTGGCTTCAACAGTTTCGAGAACAGGCATCCGCCTGGATGAACGTCTGCGCGCGCTATCTTGGTTGGATTGAGATTGCCGCCGAACAGACGCCGGAGGATCTGGCACTGCTCGGTGATGACGCTGCCACGATGGTTCGCCTCGACCTCACCCACGCACCCTCGCTCGAGTCGATTGCCGCCGGTACCGTCGATTTCATCCGTATGATAGCAACCAGACGAGACCTTCCGCACATTGCTGCGTCACCACTTGCGCCGTGGATCGACCGGGTTCTTCAGGCGTTTCATGACTCGCAATGGCTCGCCGGCGAAGCGCTTGCTACGGCACGCGTACTCCTCACCGATGTGCAACGGTTTGCGGCATCAATTAACATGCGCTTTCTCTATAACCCACTCTGCAAACTCTTTCGTATCGGGTTCAACGTCACCGAGCATCGTCCCGACAATGCCTACTACGACCTGCTTGCAAGTGAAGCGCGCATTGGAAGCTACGTGGCGGTTGCACGCGGCGATGTACCGGTCGAGCACTGGTTCACCATGGCACGCCCACACAACGCAATCGGTCGGCGTCGCGTCCTGCTCAGCTGGACCGGCACGATGTTTGAGTACCTCATGCCTCAGTTGCTGCTTCACTCCTACCAGCACTCGCTTCTGAACAAAGCAGCTGCAGAAGCGGTAGCGATACAGATCGAGTACGGCCGCGCACAACGCGTACCGTGGGGCATTTCGGAGTCAGCGTTTTCGGATCTTGACGGCAATAAGACGTATCAATACAAGGCGTTCGGGATACCGGCGCTTGCGCTGAAGCGCGGCTTGGACAAAGAGCTCGTCGTTGCACCGTACGCCTGTCTGCTGGCATTGGGGATTGCACCGACCGCAACGGTAAAAAACCTTCGTCGACTCATCTCACTGGGACTGTTCGACACGTACGGATACTACGACGCGATAGACTTCAGCCGCCAGGCTCGTCGCGACGGCGGACGCGGTGTCATAGTGCGAACCTATATGTCACATCATCAGGGCATGAGTTTCCTTTCCTTGAGTAACTACCTTCACGAAGACGCGGTTCGGAATCATTTCCACCGGAATCCTCGCGTGCGCGCGTTCGAGCCGTTGCTGCATGAGAGCATTCCGGTCGGGGTAACGGGGCAGCGCACCACGCGCGATGCGCAGCCGCCGGTCGCCACCACCGGCGACATCTCGACCTCGCCCAGCACATTTGACTCTCCCAATACCGCGACTCCCAAGACCCAGTTGCTTGGCAATGGGCGGTACTCGACCATGATTACCAACGCGGGTGGCGGGTACAGCCAATGGCGCGCCGTGGAGTTGACGCGGTGGAGAGCCGACGCAACCCGCGATTCCGGCGGTGTATTCTGCTACGTCCACGAACCCGATGCCGACCGGCTCTGGTCCAATACCTACCACCCAACGTGTGGATCCGTTACCTCATACAATGCAGATTTCGCGCTTGACCGTGCCGTAATTCGCCGAGTTGATAACGGTATCGAGCTCAAGACCGAAATCGTGATCTCTCCCGAAGACGACGTTGAGATCCGGCGAATCACGCTGATTAACCGTTCACTTCGAAGTCGTCGTCTGGACCTCACGAGCTATATCGAAGTCTCCCTGGCTCCCCACCAGTCGGACGTGCAACACCCGGCGTTCAACAAGTTGTTCATTCAGACCGAGGCTCACACAGAGCACCGGGCGTTACTGGCCTACCGCCGGCTTCGCCGCGAGGACGAGCAACCCGTCTGCATCGGCCATCGCGTCACGTGGAGCAACCCTGCTGATGAAAAGAGTTCCGGACTGAGTTTCGAGACCGACCGAGCTTCCTTTATTGGACGTGGACGCAGCCTCGCGAATCCGATCGGGGCCGTGTCTCCACCGGGCGGAACTCAAGGGTTCGTGCTCGACCCGATTCTCAGTCTGCGTGCACGCGTCGAGTTGGGTCCCGGCGAACAGCGACAGCTTTCCCTGATCGTTGCCGCCGGCGAGTCACAGTCGCTGGTCCTCGAGCTTCTGGACAAGTACAAGGACCCGCACGCGATCGATCGTGCGATGGATTTCGCGTGGGCGTCGGCACAAATCGAGTTACGCTCGCTTCGAATTCAGCCGGACGAGGCACGCCGCTTTCAGCAGATAGCCAGCCACCTGCTGTTCCCCAACTCGCGACTCCGCCCGGCGGCACAGCGCCTTGCGGAAAATCGGAAAGGACAGTCAGCACTCTGGGCGTATGGAATTTCCGGCGATGCGCCGATTACTCTCCTGCGCATCGCAGACCTTCGCGATGTCGATCTGGTTCGCCAGATGTTGCGCGCGCAATCCTACTGGCGCCTTCACGGATTTACGACCGACCTCGTCATCCTGAACGAAGAGTCCAGCGGGTATGATAATCCGCTTCGGACCCACCTTGATGGGATGGTTCGGGCACATGGTACCGGCGCGTTTCTGGTGAACGCCGATCAACTTCCGCGTGAAGACGTCGTTCTGCTGACCGCGGTTGCCCGCGTGGTACTGATAGCAGCCCGCGGGGCTCTCCCACAGCAGCTGGGTGTCGCTGCGGACCCCCCCGAGTCGTCACTGCTCACCGTGAAGAAGCGAACCGCAACGGATGTGTCGGCAGAGTTGCCCTTCATGGAATTGCACTACTTCAACGGTCTCGGCGGTTTCACCGACCACGGACGGGAGTACGCGATCTATCTCGGCGAAGACTCGCATACCCCTGCACCGTGGGTGAACATCATCGCAAACCCTCACTTCGGAACACTGGTAGGAGAAACCGGTGCGGGCTTCACCTGGTACGGAAACAGTCAACGCAACCGCCTTACCGCCTGGTCCAATGATCCGGTTGTCGATCCCGCGTCCGAGGCGATCTTCGTTCGGGACGAGGAGACCGGGGCGTATTGGTCTCCCACTGCGTCTCCCATTCGCGAGCGCACCGCGTACCGCGCGCGCCACGGCGCCGGATACTCTGTGTTTGAACACAACAGTCACGGCATTGAGCAAGAGCTGACGGTCTTCGTCCCAATGAACGACGAAGACGGCGAGCCGGTGAAGCTGCAACGACTGCGCCTCAAGAACACCACGACAAGAGTGCGCACTCTGTCTGTCACCCACTACCTTGAGTGGACCCTGGGTGAGAACCGCGAGTCCTCCGCGATGCACATCACCACGTCGTGGGACGACACTGTTTCTGCTCTGTTGGCACGGAATCGCTATCATCCCGAGTACGGCGATCGCCTCGCATTTGCTGCGATGACGCCCTCCGCAACAACGTACAGCGCCGACCGCACCATGTTCCTGGGCAGAAACCGCGCACTCGCGCGACCGGCGGCAATGGAACGCACCACGCTTGCACATCGGGTGGGCGCGGGTCTTGATCCGTGCTCCGCGCTTCAGACAACGGTCTCGGTTGCTCCCGGTGCAAGTGCAGAGGTTGTGCTGGTGGTTGGACAGGCGGAATCGCTGTCGGAGGCACGCGAGCTTGTTCGTACCTATGAAAACGCCGCGGCATTCGAGACCTCCCTCGTGCGAACCAGGACGTGGTGGGATGACCTGCTGGGGACCATTGAAGTGGAGACTCCCGAGCACGCCGCAAACTTCCTGATCAACCGCTGGTTGCTCTATCAGAGCCTGAGCTGCCGTATGTGGGCACGGTCCGCAACCTACCAGTCCGGAGGCGCTTTCGGGTTCCGAGATCAGTTACAGGACGCGATGGCCTTCGTGTATACACGACCGGAGGTCGCACGCCGGCAGATTCTGTTGGCGGCCGGTCGGCAGTTTGTCGAAGGCGACGTGCAGCACTGGTGGCATCCCCCCGGCGGCGCAGGGATCCGTTCCCGCATCTCCGACGATCTGCTCTGGCTTCCGTACGTGGTTGCGCAGTACGTCCGTGTGACCGGCGACCGCGATATTCTGGCTCGGCAGGTTTCCTTCCTGGACGCACCGCCGCTGAATGACAACGAGCATGAGGTGTTCGCGACCCCACGGATCACCACCGAACACGGTTCCGTCTTTGAGCACTGCCTCCGTGCGGTTCAACGGGGGCTTACGTCCGGTCCGCGCGGGCTCCCGCTTATGGGAACCGGAGACTGGAACGATGGGATGAACCTTGTGGGCGCCGAAGGGCGCGGTGAGAGCGTGTGGCTCGCCTGGTTCCTGGTGGATGTGCTGTGCGGAATGCGCGAACTGTGTGGTCTTCAGAATGAGTCTCGACTCGAGCAGGCCTTTGAACAACAGAGAAACGAATTGATCCAACGGATAGAGGCCACCGCCTGGGACGGGGCGTGGTACCTGCGTGCATTCTTCGACAACGGGACACCACTGGGATCGGTACAGAACGTGGAAGCCCGCATCGACTCCCTGCCCCAGTCCTGGGCCCGTCTCACCGGCGCCGGCAATCAGGACCGCACGATGAAAGCCGTTGAGTCGGCATGGGAACAGCTGGTTCGCCCGGATGAGGGACTGGTGCTGCTCTTTGATCCGCCGTTTGATACAAGCGAGCCCTCTCCCGGCTACATCAGAGGATATCCCCCGGGCGTGCGTGAGAACGGTGGACAATACACGCACGCGGCCCTCTGGTTTGCCATGGCCGTGGCACGCGGCGGCGGCGGCGAGCGCGCCGCCGATCTGCTTCGAATCCTGAACCCCATTGAGAAGACCCGAAACCTGGGGGCGGTGTGGCGGTACGCGGTTGAGCCCTACGTGATCGCAGCCGACGTCTATCGCGTTCCCGGTCGCATTGGTCGCGGAGGATGGTCCTGGTATACGGGTTCAGCGGCGTGGATGTACCGGGCGTGGGTTGAAGAAGTGCTGGGCCTGCAGATCCGTGGCGACCAGATGCGGCTGGAGCCGGTTATTCCTGCATGGTGGGACGGCTTCACGCTTCGGTACCGTCACGGCCAGGCGGTCTACGAGCTGCGCGTGGCGAACCCTCACAATTGCGAGCACGGCGTAGCGCGGATAGAAATGGATGGACAGCTGCTGGAACACGGAGTGATCCAACTGGAGCGGACTGCCGCGGTACATCACATCCTGGTGACGATGGGTATCCCGCTGTCGGTTACACCGAGTGTAAAACCGTAAGCGAGTTTTCCTGCGTCTGTGCGGCGCCGCACAGACGGAACACCGTCTGCGGGCGTACGTTTAGCGTACCTTGTAACGAGGAGGAGGACACAATGCCGTTGATGAACTTGATTATTATTCTGGTTGTTGTTGGGTTGATTCTTTGGGCGATCAATAACTACATCCCAATGCAGGCAAACATCAAGAAGATCCTGAACGTGGTCGTGGTGATCGTGGTGATTCTGTTTGTACTGAACGCCTTTGGAATCCTTGGTTCAACCACCCGCCTTCGGATTGGCAGCTGGTAAACCCACGTTCCGGGAGGTGACTGATGCGAAAAGTCAAATTGGGACTGATTCTGGCTCTGAGTCTGGTCCTGGTACTGCTGGTGGTACAGAACACCAGCCCGGTCCGGGGCCGATTTCTCTGGTATTCCGCCGAAGTGCCCGCGATACTTCTGCTGGTGCTGACCGCAGCCGGAGGATTCATCCTTGGACTCCTTGTCGCACTTTTCTACCAGCGCGACAAGAAACCGGTCCCTCACAGCGAGTATACCGAACGCACGTACCGCGGATGACCGCCAACCGACGCCCGCGAGAAACGGGGGATACATCAATCCATGGTTTCTCATCGGTCTGAGGACTCCGTTCATGTGATCGGAGCGTCACCTTCCGTCATGGTGCGCGGAGTCACCAAGCGCTTCCCCGGAATGCCGCATGCGGCTCTCTGCGGTCTGTCGCTCTGCGTGGAACGCGGGGAGGTTCTTGGACTGCTCGGAAGCAACGGAGCAGGTAAGACCACCTTGCTGCGAATTCTCTCAGGGCTTCTGCGACCATCCGAAGGGACCGCAACGGTGGGAGGATTTGATACGGTGCGCGATTCCACTGCGGTGCACGCCGCGGTGGGGGCTCTCTTTGGGGGCGCAGTCGGACTCTACGAGCGACTCACCGCGCGCGAGAACATCCGCTATTTCGCCTCACTCAACGGGGTCAATGAAATCGAACAACAGACCGACCAGATGGTCGCGCTCTTTGGTCTGGAAGACTTCGCGGATCGTCTGGTCCACGGCTTCTCCAGTGGAATGAAGCAACGCACAGCCCTCGCCCGCGCCATGGTACATCAACCGCACATTCTCATGCTCGACGAGCCAACAACCGGTCTCGACATCACCGCTGCGATTGTTGTGCAGGAGTTTGTGCTGCGCTGCCGATCCGAAGGGCGTACCGTTCTGATTTCGAGCCACAACACCGGTGAACTGGAGCGCGTCTGCAGTCGCGTGGTGGTTGTCCGGGACGGAGCGATTGTCGCCGAGACGCGGCCCGGCGTAGACATTGCGACAGGTGAGCTGCGCGCGTTTTACCTTCGCGCGACCGGAAGCGGGGCATGATCGAAGTGCAGCCAAGTCGCGCGGTGCTGCGCAACCGCGTAGCGCAGGTCCGAACGGTCCTCGCCAAGGAACTCACCGAGCTGTTTCGCGACTGGCGGACGATCCTCGTTTCGGTTGCGGTACCCCTGGTGCTGTTTCCGCTTCTGGCGTCGCTGGCGTTTGTGAGGGGCGAGGCGTCCTACGGTCGCCCGTCAATTGCCATCGTTGGCGAAGATCAGCTGGCCATCGTACCGTTCCTGGAATCGCTCGATCGCTATGAACTCGTTTCCGTTGGCCACGCCGAGGCTGCGGAGGCCGGTGTAGGCAGCGGAGAGTACGGAATGGCTCTCAGGATCCATGAACTCGGCACGGTTGTCGAGTTGATCTACAACAGCGCTGAGTCTCAATCCGCTGATCTCACCACCGGCGTTCGCACAGCGCTCCAGCAGTACTCTACCGCCATGTCCGCGCGAAGGCTCGACGAGCTCGGCCTTGCAACCGATGTTCTGACGCCAATCGTGCTCCAAAGCCGACCGCTCCACCACGGGCCCCGTGCAGCGGGAACTCTGGCGTTATCGCTGCTGGTGCCGGTATTGGCGTTGCTCTCCGCAGCCATCGGTCCGATGGCCGCAGCCGGTGATCTTGGAGCGGGAGAAAAGGAGCGCGGGACGATAGAGCCACTGTTTGGCACGTGCGCCGGAAGAGGGGCGATAGTGGTCGGAAAGTTCATTGCGGTCACGGTAATGGCGATCATTGGGGTGGTTTCGTTCTTCGTGGGCGCGTGGCTTGCCTATCTGGCCGGGCCCGTCCTTCATGACGCCGTTCAGCTGGAGTTCTGGGTAGAATGGCAAACGGTTTCCGCAACCGCGATTCTGCTCGTGCTGACCGCCACGCTGTTTTCGGCAATCGAACTGGCAGTCAGTCTCAGCGCTCGCTCCCCCAAAGCGGCACAGGCGTACTTTTTGCCGGTGTTGATTCTGGCGTCTGCGTCCGGTTACGGAGCGATCGCGATTTCCAACCCGCCTTCCTGGTACGCCCACGTGCCGCTACTCAATGTGGGACTGGCGCTGAAAGGAGCTATTTCCGGTGTGCCGTTCTCCCCCGTGATCGTTGCCCTGTGGGCGCTTGGGTATATCACCCTTGCACTGACGATCGCGTCGGCGGTGGTACGCAGCGAGACGGTACTTCGTCGCGGCTGATTCCTCCCCCCCTTGGTGCGACAGCGCACAGACCCTCGTACCCTGTTGTGGCGATCTTTTCTCTATCCCGGAGATACCGGGTGAACATTTCCGGAAACGGAACGGGAGGAACGGTATGGGTTGGTTGATCAGTGTTCTTGTTGTAGTGCTCCTGGTGGTAGTCATTCTGGCGATCGTCTGATCGCTGGTCCACTCGAACCGGCGGTACGGAGCTGTTCGACCTGTTTTGTCCGTACCGCCTTCAAGACGCTCCAGTAGTCAGGCAACGAGAAGGAGTAATCGGCAGTTCGCACACACGCTGTCCCGGAGATACGCGATGCAACATGCAACGTTGGAATTGT
Organism: Spirochaetaceae bacterium; assembly: GCA_007693485.1. Taxonomy (GTDB): domain Bacteria; phylum Spirochaetota; class Spirochaetia; order DSM-27196; family PWMO01; genus PWMO01. The sequence goes on along the minus strand of REDM01000280.1, from coordinate 61,125 downwards.
TCTTGGGATTGAAGCTGGCGCTGACCATGGTTGGAGCGATCATCATTGGCCTTCTGATCGTTGGGTTCCTGATCGCATTGTTCGACCCATGCGACAAGAAACCGGTCTCACTGAGCGAGTATGCCGAACGAACGTACCGGGCGTGACCGACGCCCGATGGGGTAAGGGGACGGGGAATATGCAAATCCGACATGATAGGCGCGCGATAATGCGGGGTGCACTCGTTGTGTGTGTGCCCATACTTCTAGGCTTGTCGGGTTGCGCTCGCGCCGAGCTGGTTCCGATACCGTCCGACATGGGAGCGGTTGTCGATGCGACTGCATCTGTCGGTATTGTATCCAACGGGTCGGTGCATCACGTCGAACTGCCGGAGCACTGGAACGGTCGGTTCATCGTACTGTTCACCGACCGATCAATGTGCGCGCAATCGGACTCGAACTCACACCGGGTGCGTCTTGCATGGCAACACCTGGTGAGTACCGGCTACGTCGTCGCCGAGGTGGACGGTCGCCTGGTGAATACATCATCACACCCTTCCAACGACAACCATCTGCTCGTCCATCTTGTGCTGAGCATGGGGTTTCCCGAAGGTGCATATCTGGTGGGAGCCTCACTCGGGGCGGAGATCGCACTGATTACGGTTGTGATCGACGACTCTGGACGTACCGTCAGCCCTGACGTTGTGTCGCCTGGGTTCGTACCAGCGGGTCAGGAAGGTTTCAGTGTGGCCTCGTTGGAAGAGACCCTGGAGTCGGACGAGCAGTCGGCCAAGGCGCTCTCCTACCGTCTGCAGACCAACCGCTCTGATCTTGCCCACACGCTGTTCCGGTACTACTCCCTGTTGAGCGATCTGCACCGGAGCCGATCTGGGTACCCATGTATTCCGGAGGATTTGAACCGAGAGGCCGGGTTGAGGCTCAGTGGATTTCTCCAATCGGTGTCGTGAATCTTCCACGGCGTGATCTGTTCAAACCAAGGAGGCGAACAATAAAAAATCAATGGATACGGACAGGCTTTCGTGTTGCAGTAGCAACGCTGAGCGCACTTGTTCTCATGGGTCTGTCGGCGTGCATGTCCAATCCTGCCACCGGGGAGCGTCGGTTCAATCTGATGAGCATGGACCAGGAGATTCAGATGGGCCGAGAGGCCGACGGGCAGATCAGCGAGACCATGGGGCTCTACCCCGACGAGGCACTGCAAACCTACGTCTCCGATATCGGCCTTGCCATGGGTGCCGCGAGCGAGTGGCCCGATCTGCCGTGGACCTTCCGGGTGATCGACGACGAAACGGTCAATGCCTTTGCGCTTCCCGGTGGACACATCTACGTGACCCGCGGAATTCTGGCGCACTTCAACAGCGAAGCACAACTCGCCGGTGTTCTTGGCCACGAGATCGGTCACGTCACCGCACGTCATGCAACCACCCGCATGAGCAAGATGCAGATGACGCAGCTTGGCGTGGGACTTGCCATGATGCTCGAACCGGAGCTGCAGAAGATCGCCCCGTTAGCCGGTGCAGGGATGCAACTGCTGTTCCTGTCATACAGCCGCGCCGATGAGAATGAGTCCGATGAGCTCGGGGTGCGGTACATGGCGAGAATGGGCTACAACCCGGAGGCGCTGGTTGAAGTGATGGAAACCCTTCGGAGAGTTTCCGAAGCAGGCGGAGGCGGACGGCTGCCTGAATGGCAAACCACCCACCCCCATCCGGAGAACCGGCAAGAGAGCATCCGCGGACATATCCGCGATCTGGGACCGCGTGAGTTCCGGCCCGACGGTCGGGAAGAATACTTGCGCAGAATCGATGGAATCGTCTACGGCGCCGATCCTCGCGAAGGCTACAGCCGCGATGGCGTGTTCTACCACCCCGTTCTGCGGTTCAGCCTCCACTTCCCGGACGACTGGACGGTGATCAACCAGAAGCAGGCGGTGATCTCGGTCAGCCCCCAGCGCGACGCATCGGTCCAGCTCTCCATTTCCAGCGAGTCATCGATCGAGGCCGCCGCCCGCAATCTGTACGACAACGATCGGGTTTCAGGTGCCGGCCTGGCCCGGACACGGATCAACGGATTACCCGCTGGTATCGGATCCTTCATCGCCCAGACCGTACAAGGCCCGATCGAGGGTTCGGTGGCCTTCATTGACTACGACACTCGGATCTATCAGCTGATCGGCTATTCGGGTACAAGCACCTGGCCTGCTCATCGTGAGACGGTCAACGCGTCGTTGCGCAGTTTTGCGGCTCTCACCGACCGCCGCGCAATTGATGTGGAACCCATGCGCATGGACGTGATTCGCGTCGAGCGATCACAGTCGCTCCGTGATATCTACACCGCCTATTACCGTGGTTTGACACCTCCGGTACCCATCGAGCAGATCGCTCTGATCAATCAGCTCGAACCTGAGAGTCACGTACAAACCGGTACCCTGGTGAAGATGATTCGCTGAGATCGTTCCGCGCGGTTCAGCGTTCGATCGTATCCGGAAGCAGCCGTTGAAATTCGGTTCTGACAACCTCGTAGCACTCGCACACCCGGGCCTCGAGCCCGGGACGGTCCAGCACGGTGATACGACCGCGATGGTAGTCGATAAGGCCCGCTTTCTGAAGCTTCCCGGCGGCCTCGGTCACGCCCTCGCGCCGCACACCAAGCATGTTGGCGATCAGTTCCTGGGTCATGCTCAACTCGTTGGTGGGCAACCGGTCGAGGCTGAGGAGCAACCATCGGCAGAGCTGCTGGTCTACGGTGTGATGGCGGTTGCATACCGCCGTCTGCGCCATCTGAGTCAGAAGCGCCAAGGTGTACCGTAGCAAGAGGTGCTGAACCGCCCCAGAGCGGTCAAACTCCCGGTTCAGTATCGTACCTTTCAGGCGATACGCCTGCCCAGCGCTCTGCACCACCGCTCTGTTTGGCATGGTCTGCCCACCCATGAACAGGGCAATACCAACCACGCCCTCCTTTCCAACAACGGCAATCTCCGCGGACGCTCCGTCCTCCATGACGTACAGCAATGACACGATCGAGTCGGTGGGAAAGTAGACCCAATCGAGTTTACCGCCCGACTCGTACAACACATCGCCCAGCCCAAAGGGCACGAGCTCCAGGTGTTCCGCAAATCGCTCAAAATCGGGTTTTTTCAGGACGGCGAGGAGTCGGTTTTCACGCGGATTTGGCGTTGACTCCAGGTTTGGATCGAGTTTTGACATACCTAATCCTCCATTTCGAAAATGTAAAAATTGGGTTTTGAAAAGTCAAGCTTGATTCAGAATATTGAAGTGATAAATTCTTTTTCGAGAAGTATCGACCAGAGGAGGCAACCCGATTGCCGGTTCCGTTCGTCCAGGATCCCTGCGAGCGGCAGTCTGTGCGTCAGCGAACAGACGTTAAACTCTGACTATTCGTACCCTTCATGTATCTTGTATGGAGGAGAAAAGGTTATGAAAAAAGTATTCGTGATTCTTGCGGTTCTGATGATTCTGCCGGCGCTGGCCTTTGCGCAGCTTGCTGTGGGCCCGGCAGCATTTTTCAAGTCTCCGGTTTTATTGGGGCAATCGGTTGACGCTGATGAAGTCAATGTAAACCAGTTCAGCTTTGGTGCAGACGCGCGGTATCGCCTCGGTTGGTTCCAGGTCCAGGGTCTGATGCTCTACTCGGTAGGTGACATCAACAGTCTGGATATCTTTCTTGACGGCGGTGTAGCGCTCGATGTGGGCATCGTCACGGTTTCGGCCGGCGCGGGACCCAATTTCACCAACAACTTTGACGGCAGCCCCGCACAGCAGGCAGGGTTGAACAGCAGAGTCGGCGCGGACGTTCGGTTGGGACCCGTCTCGGTGGGTGGTTCGTACATCATGGCGCTCGACATCACCGACAACGGTTTCAACATTAAGACGAGCTCCGGACTGCTGGGCGCTCATGTGTTGTTCTGGCTGTAAAAGATATATGTAAAAATGCAACCTCGTGTTCCCCTCTCTGGAGGGGAACACATTCTGTGACTATGCGGAGCGTGTATCCGCGGGAGGAAGAACATGAACGGAATTCGAGTGTTAGCGATTATTCTGATAGTCGCCGGGGTCCTGGGATTGGCGTACGGAGGATTTACCTACACCAGCAGGACACGTCGAGCGAACATTGGTTTGATTGAACTCGCGGTGGCAGAAAAGAACACGGTCAACGTTCCGATGTGGGCGGGGATTGGTGCCATCGCTGTGGGTGGTGGAATGCTGTTTGTCGGGAAAAAGGGACGAGCCGCCTGAGCTTGGGCGATTCATTCTGGACTGGGTGGCACTGCGCCCCCAGTCCTTTGTACGGTTGCGAGCTCCCACGCGGCACCATGCGAACCGAATTCGCACAGGGTGTCGTCAACCCTTGACGCCGCCGCGAGCCCTTCTCGACATGGCGAACTCACTCTCCGAGTTTTTCCCAGGCTGACTTCACGGAACTGCTCAGAGCATCCCAGGACGTCTGCAGGCCACCCCGCAGCTCCTCCCATGCGTCTCCGCTTGACCGTTTGACCTCGGCAAGTTTATCGCTCATCTCGTTTCGCTTCGCCTTCGCGTCGGCAACGCGCTTCAGGTACTCTACCCGCGCCTCGGCGGACGCTTTCTCGGATTTGGCCTCGAGAACGTCGATCTTGGCGTTCAATTCATCGAGTCCTGCCTGCATCTTCTGCACAAATGCATCTCGTTTCTCGCTCATGGTGTTCCTCTGTACTTACAACATACTGTCGTCCCGACCGCGGGTCAAATTGACTGAATCGCCGGTCAGGATCGCTGCGCGCGTATCGCGTCATGTTCAGTCCCGGTCCGTTGCGCGATTCCGCGTAACAGTCGCCCCAGAATATCCGAACCCGTAATCACGCGGCGCTCTTCGGACCAGAGAAGGATGATATCCTGATCAACAACATCGTCGTCGGCACGTTTGGGATGCACCTTCAGTCGCGGCAGCAGCGCGCCGAGCTTGGTGTGCGACTTGCGCACTACAATCGGACGGTGGCAGTGTTCCACTGCAGAAAACTGTTGGGGATGCAACAGGGCCCCGCGAAGAAAGCTGTGCGCGTTTACGGTGAGGCGTGGCTCGCCGTCGCGGTCCACAAGAATCACCCACTTTTTCTGCGAAGCATCGATTGCACGGAGGAAAGCATCCCGGTGTGCTCGTTCTCCAATCGGAAAGAGCGGTCGTCCATCCGCGGAAAACTCAACCTCGAGCACGCTGTGGGGATCCAGTGGTTCTCCCACGGAGCTGATTGGCGCGTCGTCGATGGTAAGGAAGTTTACCGATCCGGTACCTTCAACGATTCCGATATCGCTCTCAGGCGCGGCGGCGTGAAGCTTGATCAGTTCCCGTAAATCGGCCTCTCGAAAGAAGCGAATTCCCTCCGTCCCCAGTACGCGATCGAGCAGCCACGCGGTAGGCCCCGCAACCGGGAAGAACACCACCTGGTATACCGTGATGACCGGCGCAAAGAACGTACAGACCGCGAGCGCGTGGCGGGAGAAGAATGCCTGAGGGATGATCTCGCCGACTATCGTAATCAGTACCGTCGAGAAAACAAACGCCGCAACACCGGCAAGCGCCGAATCAGACAGCAATGCGAGCAGCACGTTCACCGCGACGTTTGCCCAGAGAATCGTCACAAGCAGCAGATTGCTTCGTTCCCGAAGCTTGAGAACCGTGCGTGCCCGCGGATTACCCTTGTTTGCCTCCACCTCCAGCGAAAGTCGACTCATGCTGAAAAACGCAAGGTTGAGTCCCGAGAGCATCGCGGACTGAGAAATGCAGACAAGTATTGCTACCCAGATCATCCCGTTCATGGAAGAATCTTACCACAGGCCACTCGATCTGGTGCGGACTTTCGAGTATGATGGCCGTACGGAGGAAACCGCATGTTTTTTGAGTTCCGACAGTATACGCTCCGACCGGGCAAACGCGATGAATGGGTCAAGTTCTTTGAGACGAAGGTTGCACCGTACCAGATGTCGTGCGGGATGGTTGTAGTGGGAAGTTTTGTCGACGAGCAGGATGAGAACCTCTTTTACTGGATCCGCCGCTTCAAGAACGAGAAAGACCGCGAACGGCTCTACAAAGCCGTTTACGAGAGCGCCGCATGGAAAAATGAATACGCGCCCAAGGTCGGAGAGTTGATTCTCCGGGAAAAAATCGTCGTAAAGCGGCTCGTTCCAACGGCGAAGTCGGTCATTGAGTAACCTTGACCACGACCTGGTCGAGCAGGTCGCAGCCATCACCGATCACCTCGCCGAGCGCCCCTCCTGGGGCGCCTATTTCATGGCAACCGCCCTGCTGCTCGCTTCCCGATCCAGCTGTGAGCGCCTCCACGTCGGATGCGTGGTCGTGTCCGGCGGCGAAAACTGCAACCGCATCGTTGCGGCCGGATACAACGGTTTTCTCCCCGGCGCTGCCCACGTCTCGCGGGTACGGGACGGTCACGAGCAGGCTACGGTCCACGCAGAGCAGAACGCCATCGCCGATGCCGCGCGTCGGGGTGTTGGACTCGACGGCGCCACAATCTACGTGACCCATTTCCCTTGCATCAATTGCGCAAAGATCCTGGCTGCGGCCGGTGTGCGCGAGATTGTCTACCATTTTGACTACCATAACGATGAACTGGTGCCCGCAATCCTCGCCGAAAGCGACGTGGCATTGACTCAGCTCTGATTTCCGATTCTTCGTCTCTTGTGCCAGTCTTCCCCTGAACCACGCGGTCGCCGTTTCGGCGAAATGGTGGTATTATACAGGTAAGGAGCGAGCCATGGCGATGATTATCGACCCGGATGCTCCGCGCGCCATTCAGCGGCGTAAGGCCCCTCACCCCCGCGTTTCGATCATGGCAGCCGAGCTTCCGGATACCAACGACCTCGACAGCGTTGATCTCGATCTTGCACCAGATGTGGCGGATCGCCGTCGGTACCGGCGCCGGCTTGATCGGCGCAGGCGCTACCCCTTGCCGGCGCATCTCGGTAACCACGTTGACCGGTACGCCTGAGCCAGGAAGACCTCGAAAAATGCACAGACTTTGGAACACAAACATCTGTTTGCAGAATTTGCCGGAACAAAGTAGTATGGAAACGTGGTTCAACAAAAAGTCAGCGCGCGCCTCGGTCCGGTACGAGGCGCTAACGAGCTTCTCGACGTCATCGAAATGGTGCATCACATCCAGGAGCTCGACGAGCTTCTTGAGCGCGTTCTGCTCGAAGCCCGCGCATTCGTTAATGCCGACGCGGGAACACTCTATCTGGTATCGCGAAACCGTCTCTATTTCAGCTTCGTACAGAACGATACATTGTTTGCGCGAAACCAGGCCGAGTCGCGCTACGTCTACTCAAGCCGGAGCCTTCCGCTCGATAACAGTTCACTCGCCGGCTACGTTGCCGCAAGCGGTGAGAGCCTTCTGATCGACGATGTGTACCATATTCAGAGTCAGGTCGATTATTCCTTCAACCCTTCCTTCGATCAGAAAACGTCGTACCTTACCCGCTCCATGCTGATTGTCCCCCTGTCAACCCGGACGGGGAGAATCGTCGGTGTCTTGCAGCTCATCAACGCAAAGGCGGAGGATGGTACGGTCGTGGCATTCTCGGAGCATGATCGTCGATACGTGAATCAGTTTGCCCGCCACGCTGCAGGAGCCATTGAGGCGGCGCGGCTCAGCAAAGAGATGGTGCTTCGCATGGTGGAACTCGCCGAGTTGCGCGATCCCTTTGAGACAAGCCGCCACGCCAAGCGCGTTGGTGCCTACGCTGCGGAACTCTATCATCTCTGGGCCACACAGCACGGCACCCCCGAGAAGACCATCCGCCGAAAGCGCGGGGTGTTGAAAACAGCGGCCATGCTGCATGACATCGGGAAGGTTGCCGTCAGCGATACCATCCTTCAAAAAAGGGGGAAACTGACAACTCAGGAGCGCGAGCGCCTGCGTTGGCACACCGTACTCGGCGCGAGGCTCTTTACCTATACCAACTCTCCTTGGGACCAGATGTCGCGTGAGGTGATCCTCAATCATCACGAGCGCTGGGACGGCACCGGCTATCCGGGCAAACTTCCATCGATACACACCAATCCGATATCGTTTGGCCCCGGGAAGACCGGTACCGAGATCCCGGTAAGCGCACGCATCGTGGCGGTGGTGGACGTGTTTGACGCGCTGGTCTCCGAACGAGCCTACAAGGACCCGTGGGAAGTGGACCGCGCCCTTGAGTATCTGGAAGCGTCCGCCGGCTCTCAGTTTGATCCCGAGCTCGTTGCCCTGTTTCTGGGTATGCAGGACGTCGTTTCATCCATTCGAACAAAGTACGAGTACTGATCGGGTTTCGGGTATTTGATTTCTCCGCAATGCGAACAGCAATTTGCCGTGGTTTCTGTGGTTTCCTCCGCGACAGCTGTGTCGTTCCGTGTTACAATCGGCCAAACAACCGAGAGGCAAACGGATGGAAACCACCCAACGCGAAACTCCCTGGAGTTTCCTCGATGCGTATCGAGGAACGGTGTTCCATGGCACGTGGCCCACACTGCCGGAACTCTTCACCATCACCGCCGAGCGATATCCCGACCGAACCTGCTTTACTGTGTACGATCCTGACCGAATCAGCATGACCTATGCCGAAGCATTGGCAACGATTCATCGTGTTGCCGGTTTCTTACGATCAATCAAGGTGCGGCACGGCGACCGCGTTGCTGTAACGGGAAAGAACAGTCCCGAGTGGGCGGTCGCGTATCTGGCAACGCTGTTTGCCGGTGCCGTCGTGGTTCCGATTGATTACCAGCTCAAAGACGCCGATATCGAGAAGCTGATTTCGGTCTCCGGTGCAAAAGCACTGTTTGTCGACGACGAACGGTTTGACCGGATGCTGTCCAGTAAAGTTGTCGGCAAGCACGTATACAGTCTTTCACGGGAACAGGCGCCGTACATCTACTCGCTGGAGAGTCCGGCGTCGGCTGACATTGAGCCGGCAAAAGAACACGAGCTCGCGGCAATTCTGTTCACGTCGGGCACAACCGGCACCCCCAAAGGGGTCATGCTCAGTCATGCAAACCTCGTTTCCGACTGCCTTCTGGCGCAGGCAAATCTCGAGATTTATCACACAGATATTTTCTACGCACTGCTTCCCCTGCACCATTCCTATTGCATGCTCGCCGTGTTTATCGAGGGGATCTCGGTGGGCGCGGAGATTGTCTTTGGTAAGCGAATGGTGATCAAACAGATTCTGCACGATCTTAAAGCGGCCCGCGTAACGATGTTTCTTGGCGTGCCCATGCTATTTAATAAGGTGCTCGCGGGCATCATGCGGGGAGTTCGCGAGAAGGGACTTTTTGTTTACGGAATCATCCGCAGCCTTATGGTTGTAAGCGGACTGATCAAAAAGGTCACCGGTCGTAATCCGGGGAAGAAGCTGTTTCACACGGTGCTCGACAAGGCCTCGCTGGCCACGGTTCGCATCTGTATCTCCGGTGGTGGACCACTCGCGCCCGAGGTGTTCCGTCGCTACAACCAGCTCGGAATTGACTTTGTGCAGGGATACGGGCTCACCGAGACGTCTCCCATACTTACGCTCAACCCCATTTATCATTACAAAGAGACCAGCGTGGGAAAGGTCATCCCAAACGCTGACATGAAAATCATCGACAGTGACGAACGCGGTGCCGGCGAAATTGTGGTGAAGGGGCCAATGGTGATGCAGGGTTACTACAACCTCCCCGACGAGACCGCAAAGGTGTTCACCCACGACGGCTATTTTAAGACCGGTGATATCGGCCGTCTCGACCACGAAAACTACCTCTATCTCACCGGACGGGCCAAAAATCTCATCGTCACCGAAGGCGGGAAGAACGTGTATCCCGAGGAGATCGAGAACTGTTTTCAGCTCTATGACGAGATCGACCAGATTCTCGTCCGAGGGTACCAGGCCGATGACCAGACTCGTATCGAGCTAATTGAGGCGTTGATTCATCCCAACGTGGACTTTTTTGCCGACGGAGACGGTGAAACCTCTGACGGGAAGCGGCAGATTGAGGAACGGGTGAACCAGATTGTTGCGGAGGTGAATCAGCAGCAGCTGACCCCATACCAACGGATTACTCGTGTGACGCTGCTCGATGAACCACTCGAGATGACCACCACAAAAAAAATCAAGCGTCACGTGGTGGGAGAGGAAGAGCCGCAGTAGACACCGGAGACCTACCCATGCGACGGCGGCACAACAGGTTGCCGTCGCACGATGGCAGATCAATCCGAGGAACTACGGCGCAGTTTTCGCAGTAGGCAGGACCATCGTGAACTCAGATCCCTGCCCTTTTTCACTCTTCGCCGTGATGGTGCCGCCAAGTTTTGCTGCAAAATCCGCGCAGAATACCAGGGCGAGCCCCGCTCCGCGTTCGCCGTCGGTACCGTTGGTGCGAGACCGAGCAGACCAGTCGAAAAGCGACTTCACGCGAGCCGGACTCATACCTACTCCCGAGTCCCGTACGACAAACCGAACGGCCTCAGCCTCCACATGGCATTCAAGATCGATCGTACCGGATTGGGTGAACTTATTGGCGTTGCCCAGGAGGTTACGCAGCACAAAGCCGAGAACATTCGGGTCGGTTATGGCAATCGCTCCCTCAGGGCAGTGAATCGAAAACTGGTTCCCTTTCCGTCTGAAATCCCAGGACAGGGCATCACTGAGCCCGCCACAAAATCCGACCAGATCGATCTCTTGAACCGTGAAACCCGCGCGGTTCACCTCCTGCGAGGCCCACGAAATGACGTTATCGATCAGGTGCTCCGTAGAAAGCAGCAGCTTCCCAAGCTCGGAAAGAACCTGGCTCTGCTCGTCGGAGCCAAGGTCGTGATCGGTAAGCAGCGTAACCGTTGAGGCCATGCTCGCGAGCGGCGATCGCAGGTCGTGCGACACTATCGACAGCAGCCGAGACTTGAGCTCTGAGCTCTCCGCAAGTGTCCGGTTCTGCGCTTCCAGCAACCGGTTTGATTTCCGCAGTTCCAGCAGGTGCACAACGTGTCGCGCAAGTATACCCATTGCATCTTTCTGCTGTTCCGTGAGAACGCGAGGGATTCGGTCGATAGCGCAGAGCGCACCCAGCCGGTATCCATCAGGGGTAATCAGCGGCATTCCCGCGTAGAACCGCAGTCGGGGATCAATCGTAACCAGGGGATTGTCCTCAAACCGCGGATCCTTGAACGCATCCTCAACGACAAATAGATCATCTCCCAGTATGGTATGCGCGCAGAAGGCTACATCGCGGTGCGTCTCTTTTGCGGTAATTCCAACTCCCGCCTTGAACCACTGCCGTTCACGATCCACAAAAGAAATCGTAGACAGACTGGTTCCACAGATCTCGGTGACCAGGCGGGCAATATCGTCGTAATCCTGTTCGTCCGCGGAGTCGAGAATTTCATATTCCGCGAGTTTTGCGAGACGTTCGGTTTCATTCTCTGGAATGGAGGCGCTTAACATATTGAGAGGTTAATGGTTACAGAGTAATTCTGTCAATCATATTTTTGTATTTTTATTGACTTGCCTTTGCCGACAGGTTTCCGCTATGTTGACTCTCAATGGACAGTTTTGCGCACGCTCACTATCTATCTGGTTCGGTTGATTCGCATTGCCACCTCTCCATTATGGAACAGAAAGGATTGCCCGTCGATCAGATTCTTCGTGAATGTGTTGCCTCCGGTCTGCAGCACATCATTGACATAGGGATCTCGTCAGACGACCTTCCAGCCCGGCGCGAGCGCTTTGGCGCCTGTCCTATCGTGCGGTTTACCGCGGGCGTCCATCCCATGAACGCCACATCCTGGGACGACAGCGCATCAATCATGGCGCTCTCAAACGCCACGAGTTCGAGTGCCACACCTTCCGGGGTTGTCGACGCGGTAGCCATTGGAGAAACCGGGCTCGACTGGTACCGCGGGAGAGAGACAGCCGACGCTCAGGTGTGCGCATTTGAAGCGCAACTCCACCTTGCATGTCGACTTGGTCTTCCCGTGGTGATTCACAACCGCGATGCGACCTCAGATGTCTACCACACACTGCGAAAAATCACTCCTCCTGCGGGTGGTGTAATGCACTGCTATTCTGCATCCGCAGAATGGGTCGCCCGGTTTGTCGACCTGGGATTCTGGATCTCGTTTGCTGGAAACATCACGTACAAAAGCGCCACCGGCCTCCGCGATGCCGCTCGTATCGTTCCCGCCGATCGAATTCTATCGGAGACCGACGCTCCGTTTCTGTCTCCGATCCCGGCGCGGGGAAAACCCAACCACCCAGGTTACATCGCCCACACAATCCGGCTCCTTGCCGAAATTCGCGATACGCCCGTCGAAGCACTGACCGAAACAATCGCCACCAATACTCGCGCCGTATTTCGCCTTGGTACTACGTGACTGTCAGGGATGACCGCGTGGGCTGGCCCGACCTACGGTGGTCACCGAGACGGGATGGTAATCGTAAACGTGGTTCCCCGACCGGGAACACTCTCCACTTCAAGAGTGCCATCGTGCGCTTCGACAACATTTTTCACGATAAGAAGTCCAAGCCCCGTCCCGCCCGGAGTGACCGAGTAGAACGGTTCAAACATTCGCTCAAGCACCTCGGGCGCCATACCGGCGCCGGTGTCGCGTACAGTCAACTGAAGAGTATCTACACCGACACGCTCAGCCACAACCGAAAGGCGCCCACCCTTTTTCATTGCCTTGCGGGCGTTTTCCGCGAGGTTCATCAGCACCCGAACCATGCGCTTGTCGTCAAAAAGTGCTGGCTCCGTGCAGCCGTTGTCCACCACGACCTCGAGACCCCGCGAGCGGAACCGTTCTTCGACGGACAGTTTAAACCGCTGCAGAAACGTCTCCACGTCGACGAGGCGAACATCCAACCGAATCTCCCCTCGCGAGTAATCTAACAGTTCGCCGGCGAGATCGTGTAACCGATCGGCCTCACGCAGAATGCTGTGGCAATATTGCTCCACCCGCCCTGGGTCATCGCCTTTTACCAGAATCAACTCCGCGTATCCCTTCACAGCCGAAATCGGATTTCGAATGTCATGAAGGATCATCGACGAAAACTTCCCGACGTTAGAAAGTCGTTCCGCCCGAAGCAGTTCTTCCTGCGTTGCCTGCAGCTCCGTGTAGGCAGCATGCAGCTGCTCGTTGCGTCGCGCAAGACTCGCAACAAAGCTGTCATTGCTCGATCGCACCATAGCAGAGAGCGATTTCAGGATCGAAAGTGCCACCGACGCCTCTGTACGAACTACCTCAGTGAAATCCTCACGAGATAGAAAGAGCACGCTCGTGTCACTGCGCGCACGAACCGTCGCGCTTCGTGGTAGATCGTCTACCAGAGCCATCTCCCCAAAAAGGTGACCCTGACCGTGGACCGCAAGGAGATCGCGTGTCTCGCGGTCGTAGTCTTTCCAGACCTCTACCTCCCCACCGGTTACGATGTAGAAGCGATCCCCGGTGGCCCCTTCCCGAAAGACAATGTCACCCGCTGAAAAACGGTCCTCGGCACACCGTGCTGCGAGAGCACTGATATCCCCATCACTGAGACCGCGAAAAAAGTACACCGTGCGCAAAATGGAGCTGTAGTCCTGCATATGGCCTCTCAAACGTTGTGCGGAAAGAAAACAAAAACGCCCTCCGCAAGGAGGGCGTGTATCACTGAGAGAAGGCTCTCAAGATTGCGGCTTGCCTATCATCACCAGCCGTCGATCATGTCGTCTGGATCGCGGCTGTCTTCGGTGAAGAGATCGCTCAACGCCCGAAGATCGTCAAAATAGACGTAGTAGGAGCCGAAGGTCTCAAGCATCGCCGGACGGATCAAAAACCCGAGCACTTCAATCCCTGCAAGATGCGGATAGTGGACATTCCTCTGCATGATGTTTGGCGGAATTGCGGTGGTCATCTGGCGCCAGCCGGAGAAGTTCATCCGCCCCATATACAGTTGTCCGGTGTTGCCAAACTGGTCACGAATGATCGCGTAGAGTTCGTGGTTGAAGTTACGGCCAACAACCCATACCGAGAGAGTCTTGGCGATACCGGGCACCGGCATCGGACGAATCGCTTCGACAAAGATGCTGGTGACTCCGCGGCGGAAGAACTGAGCCCTGACACCGAGTACAAACTCGTCGGGCACCTCGATACCGGCGTCCGCCTCGGCGGCAATCGGTTGTTTGTCCATGGGACCGCCCTCGAGGCGGCGATGAATCACGATTCCCGCATCCGACGGCATGTGCACACGCCAGAATCCTGGATCCTCGAAACGCGAGATGGACACTTCCTGCAGCGCCTGCTGAGCGGTATCCTGTCCCAGCCGTTGGGGTTCAATCTGATTCTGCGCAAACAGCGCTCCACTGACCACGACCAACACCAGGGCGATAACCCATTTTTTGTGTGCCACCATGACTACATCCCCCTCGCTTCATTCCAGAGCTCTTGAACCTGCTCGGGGTCGGCAAGTTGTTCACCGTCCCAGTAATCTTCGGCAAGGTTGGTTACGACCCGCAGCTCGTCGAGATACACGAAGAACTCGTTTACTCGCTCCTGCGGCCGTGTCCATAACACCAGCTTGATGAGCTCCAGGCCCTGACGCTGCGGAACAAAAATCGAGTCCTGCGGTATCCAGGTCGGAATATCGACAAAGAGGTTGCTCCACCCGCGGAAGTTGATGTCACCCAGGCGCAGCGTGTGCACCAGACCACGGTGGTCTCTCAGCTGAACATCGATATAGTAGTTTCGATTGGATCCCCACACCCACAGATCAATTGATTGTGCGGTGCCAGGGATTGGGATGGCGCGGGGAACCAGCTCCCCCTCATCATTCTCTTCAGCGGGAATGATCTCCAGGAAGTTGTATCCGATCCGATTGAAGGCCGCGCGTAAGCCGAGCGCACGCAGCGTTCTTCCTTCCGGTTCCTGGCGATAGAGTGCTTCCGGCCACGCGCGCACCCATTCCCACTCCAGGAAGTCCTCATTAATAAACCGACTTCCCCGTACAATCCATTGGTTGTCCGGACTATCAAAGTCGTCCAGTACTACCGAATTGATTAACGGCCGGCGCAACTGACGCGTCTGGCGCATCTGCGCGGTGACCGGCGGTATGCTTACAAGCAACAGCGCCACGGCACAGACGAACAGGCGAATACCCTGTTTCATTCCACACTCCTTCTTCCTCTACTTTGGCAGGCGAGAACGCAATGCAACCCAAGTATATTTCTATCGATACCCTTTGTCAAATATCTACGGTACCGTTGGCCAATTCCGGGTCGTCATTCCACTCCCTCGGTTTCTCTATCGGCCTGGCCGTGCTTAGAATTGAGGCCCCGACGCTCCGGTCGCGGAAAAACGAAGGAACTGTGCCGGGATCGTTATCCCGTCCGTCTCGTGGTCTGCCCCGAGTGCCGCGGCTACTCCGTCGGCAAACTCGTTGGATACCGTCGCAACGACGCGGGGTGTCATCGCGTGCGATCCCTCGGTAACGATCGCTGAGGCGGTAACCACCTCGCGAGCCGTCGCATTGGCTCCCGAAAGAAAGAGCCCAACAATCGACGGACCGCTCTGCTCCGGCCAACGAGCTACATCACGAAGGCGATCACGATTTGGCCGTGTCGAAAACCCTTCGACACGTACCACCGCCGGCGGGTCGCCGAGGGCTTCCAGCAGGGCGTCTCGCTCTGCCACGCGGATCGCACTCTCCTCGGAAAACAGAAGCAGCACACCGGGAGACATGGTCTGATGCTGAGCCGCCCATTCGGCAATGAATCGGCCGGCCTCGGAAAACGCGTGCGTGCGGTCAAAGGTAATGGGTGTCAATCCGGCTGCAACCTCAGATGCACGTGCGTGATCGACGAGGAAGAACCGCACCCCTGGGAGTTCCGGCGCAAGCCGTTCGATCTCACCAGAGAGTAAACCGGGAACGATGACCCGATCAGCCTGCCCCCCCGATCGAATTGCCACCAGCAATTCTTCAGCCGCCGGAGCCGTTGCGTGTATGACCCGAACTCGCTTGCGGCCGGAGATATCACGAATGCGACGCGTCATCACGCCCCCGGCATCGGCCGTTGCGGCAAAAACCGGATCAAACACCACAACCGCATCGGCAGCACAACCGGTGATACCGAGCACCACGCCGCCAAGCAGAAGCGAAAGGACACAACGCCACCAACGCTCGCTCATCGACGGCGATCTAAAATGGACGTGGTCGTGCAGCGGTTGCATTCGGGGACGGAGACACCGACTCAAGCGAACCGCTGTCCTCGGGCATGGCCACAAAACCCCGTTCGGGGAAATAGATCTTGCGCAGCAGTATGCCTCCGGCAGCTCCCACGACCGCGATCAGTGCGCCGGCTGTTACCCCACCCGCACGAAACTGCAGCGTGAACAGCAGCGGTGACACCGCAAGCAGAGCCGGATACACGATGATCCCAATCGCGTACAGCAACCGTAACACGATGCGAGATTCGCGTATGATCGCGCCACCCAAGACGGGAAGAAGCATGACCACGGCCATCCTTTGGGCGGGAAGAACAAGTTGCCGGTAGGCATTGTACGACGTATCGCCCAATACGATTTCCCCCCAGGAAACGACCGTGAGCAGCGACGCGGAAAACACGGTAAACAGAAAGACCATCGCCCGATCGTCTTCGACAATGATCCGGCGATAGAACACCACAAAACCGAAGATCGCCGCCGCGTACGGCACGTAGCCGTCCCGGATCGCAAAGAACCAGAAGATGCCGGGCGGATCGTACCGCAACACAAGATGAATGCGCACGAACATCACCGCAACAAAGAGCGGGACATACCAGATTACGCCTCGTACGATCGGCGACAACACCGAACCACGTTCACCGGAGAACGCCAGCACAAGGGCACAGCCAAGTGGAATTGCGACAAGCGAAAATACCATCATAATCAGTTCGACGCTACCACGCCGAGTGTACTCGGTGCAAGATGACTTAACTGCCGCGAAGCTTGGTGAAAACGCGGCCGCATGCATCGGAGCCCTCGTATCCAGCCCCAGTCATGCCAGAGCGAACTTCGGCAGGTACTCCCGGTCGCGCCCCAGCGGGGTGACAAGTTGGCGCAGCCACACAAGGCGGTCGGTCTCGATCGGTGGCGTTCGCGAGAGAAACGGCCGACGCTCGTAGAGACGCTCGAGCTCAACATCAATCCACGCCCCATCGACGCCAGCCCGGATCTCATGGCGCTCATGCGGTCGGCGGTGCCGGTACGCTTTGTAGTGGTTGTGGTACAACCGGTAGAGCAGCATTCGCTGCATCACGTTACTCACGTTTCGTCCGAAGCACACAGTATGCCTCACGCACTCTTTGAGATCCTTCCTCAGTTGCCGGTCGAAGTAGTTCACCACGAACAGTGGGTTCTCTGCGGTGCGCGCCTCGGTACTCAGCGTGCGCTCGTGTCGGATCATTCGCGATGCTGTCAGAAGGCGGTAATGTGTATCGCCAAAGAGCGCCCTCTTGTACTCATTCTTCTCATCTGTGAGCAGCAGCAGTGCCTTGATTGCCTCTGAGGTATCAGCAGGAGCCCCGCGAACTGAGGATTCTCCCTCCGGGCAGTGATGCAGGTGGCTTCGGACGCGCATTGCACTGTCCACCAGGGTGCGAAACCCCTCGACCAACGCGTTTGACGGAGCGCGGAAGTGCTCTTCGAGCTGCTCTCGCCGCCGTTTCTGGCGCTCACTCATGCGCCCGCTTCGGCGAATGGTGCGGTAATCGCAGTCGTAGAGCAACCCGCTGTGCTGGCCCACAAGAAGGTTGATGTTGTTAGGGTAGTACTTACTGACCGCAAAGTTCTGAAAACCGTCGATCACCAGTGGTTCGGCGACGCCGACGCGCTGCAACACCCCAGCGTGAAGCGCGGCTGCCCCTCGAGCGAGGCGTTCGATCCGGTTGGCCACCGTGGAGGTGGTGGACGCTGTCGCACGTGCCATGTCGCGGGTGCTGCCGCAGCTGACGAGTTGTCGAAGCAGTTCCCGGTAATCGAGGATGCGCTTCGCGTAGTAGTCGAGGCGAAAGCTCTGGCGACTGCAGCCGCGACCACAGTGACGGCAGCGAAACCGCGGCACAAAGCTGAAGGCGGCGGTGTGGTATCGCCCGTGGCGGTAGAACCAGGGAGGAGCGGATCGACCTGCGGCGGGTTCGCTGTGATAGCGGCAGTTCGGGTTAAGGCAGAACGGCGGCACGAAGGTGTGCGGCGCCTCTGCGACGGTAATTGAGCGGGTAATCGATCTCATACCCTCTACAAATCACCATTGTGGCGCCCTGCTTTCGTCTCGCTGATTTTTCACCAAGCTTCGGGGCAGATTCGGTAGATTGACAGAGAGGGGTCGCCTGTCTAGTATCTCGCCCAGATGATACTCGTAACTCCAAACGACGCCGTCTTTGACGACGGGATCGAATTAGACAGCGGAAAACGCTTCGCACCGATTTCGGTGCGCTACGAAACCTACGGTACTCTCGACTGGAGCGGTTCCAACGCGGTATTGATCGTACACGCTTTCTCGGGCGATGCCCACGCGGCGGGATATCATACCGTGGAGGATCGGTATCCCGGGTGGTGGAACGAGATGATCGGCCCCGGAAAGCCGTTTGATACCAACCGGTACTTCGTCATCTGTTCCAATGTGCTCGGTGGATGCCAGGGGACCACAGGGCCGGGATCGATCGATCCGGCAACCGGGGCGCCGTACGCCCTCACGTTCCCCGTTATCACAATAAATGACATGGTGAAGGTGCAGAAGCGATTGATCGACTATCTGGGCATCAACCGACTGCTTGCCGTTGCCGGCGGCTCCATGGGCGGGATGCAGGCGCTCGAGTGGGCGGTAAGCTACCCGGAGTCAATCGCGTCCGCCATAGTCCTTGCGTCCACTTCGCGCCTCACCGCACAGGGCATTGCCTTCGATGCAGTGGGACGCAACGCCATCACGTCGGACCCGCGGTGGAACCACGGCAACTACTATGACGGTGAATCGCCCGCCCGCGGGCTCGCAATCGCGCGCATGCTCGGCCACATAACCTACCTGTCGGACGAGTCCATGGGCGAAAAGTTTGGACGGAAGCTTCAGGAGCGCGCCGCCTACGGCTTTGACTTTGCCGACCAGTTTGCGGTTGAGAGCTATCTCGAATATCAGGGCGGCAAATTTGTCGACCGCTTTGACGCCAACTCCTATATCTATCTTACAAAGGCGATGGACTACTTCGATATCAGCGAGCGCTTCGGCACCCTTGAGGCCGCATTCGCGCAGGGAGCTGACCGATATCTGGTGATCTCGTTCAGTTCGGACTGGCTCTATCCACCGTACCAATCAAAAGAGATGGTGTTTGCCATGATGAAGGCAGGCAAAGACGCCTCGTATGCCGAGCTCACGAGTCCATTCGGTCACGACTCGTTTCTGTTGGAGACCGAGCAGCAGGGCAGGATGATCGAGAGCTTCCTGGAGACCACGTATGCCAAGGCATGAAGGAATGCACTTCAATTACGATGAGATTGTCCGGCTGGTGCGACCGGGAAGCAGTGTTCTCGACCTTGGGTGCGGCGACGGAGAACTCCTCCACCGCCTCATTCACCGGAAGCAGGTGCGGGGCCGCGGGGTGGACCGCGAAGAGGCAATGATCGTTCAGTGTATCGCGCGCGGAATCTCGGTCTATCAGGGAGACCTGGACGAGGGGCTCAAGGACTACGGAAGCGGGAGCTACGACTACGTCATCTTGAACCAGACCCTGCAGATGGTTCACCGGCCGGTGATGCTCCTCCAGGAAATGGTGCGCGTCGGGCGTGAAGTGATCGTGAACTTTCCCAATTTTGGATACGTCGTGAACCGGATGCAGCTGATGTTCTTCGGTCGCATGCCGGTCAACCGCGACATCCCCTATCAGTGGTACGATACTCCAAACATTCACTTCTGCACGCGCAAAGATTTTGTTGCCCTGTGCGCAGAAATGGGAATACCGATCCTCCACGAGATCGCGCTGCGACGAACCCACCGAGTGCCCCCGGTTCTGCGAAACCTGTTTGCCACCGAGATCTGCTTTGTGCTCCGAGGCAATCACGCCCCGGAACCAGCTCAGACCAGCGTTTCCAGCTCGTAGCGAGTCCGCGCGAGCCGGTGGCGACGCTCGCAGTCCTCGGCCATCCGGCCAAACAACCGTCGCACCTCGTCATTTCCGGAGGCATCATGAATCGCGCGATACCGCACCGTCAAAGCGCTCTCGCGACGACAGATCAGCTGAAGAAAATCCGCATACTGCATCCCGGCGTCGAAGCCGTATGAATCACCAGTGCCACCCAGGTCAACCTCTGAAACATCAGCAAGAAGAGTTGTGACATCGTCGCGGCGTGAAAATCTCCGCAACGTGTCAAGCCGATCACGACTGGCAGCCTCGAGCGTCGCCAGCAGGTTACGCGCGCTGTACTGATCGGTCAGCTGCCCGTATATATCGTAGGTGTTTCGATTCTCTTCTTCCGCGGAAAGAATGGCTTCAAAAAAGTCTACTGCTCCGCTCATGCGCACTCTCCGCGCCGAAGTATAACCCAGGCAAACAGTGCCCGCATACCCTTTGACTCTTTCCACAACAGATGATAGATTGTCTGCTCTGGAAGAAACGTTGTCGTAAGTACCCGTGAGGAGGCAGATTGGCTGCAAAAGATTTACGGACGAATCAGATGATTCGCGTGCGCGAGGTCCGGTTGGTTGACGAAGATGGCGAGCAGATGGGTGTTGTCCCTACCCCCGACGCGCTCCGACTCGCTGAAGAAAAAGGGCTCGACCTGGTAGAGGTTGCCCCTCAGGCGCGACCTCCGGTCTGCAAGATTCTCGACTACGGAAAGTATAAGTTCGAGCTCGAAAAAAAGAACCGCGAGTCGAAGAAACGACAGAAGCTCGTGAAGATGAAAGAAATCAGGATGCAGCCCAAGATTGAGGAGCATGACCTGGCCTTCAAAGCGAAGCATATTCACGAGTTTCTGGATGAGGGAAACAAGGTAAAGGTAACGGTGCGATTCCGTGGGCGGGAACTCGCTCACACGGACCGTGGCCGGATGGTGCTGGACCGGGTACTCGGTCTGCTGGGACCCGGTGTCTCGGTGGATCGGCCGCCGGCGATGGAGGGACGGTTCATGTCAATGATCCTGAGTCCCTCGGCTCGCGCCGCCGCTGCGGCTCGGGAAGCACAAACCGAACCCGATACCCAGGAATAGGCCGTCCGTGGGCGTCTTGCAGACGCAGCGTACGGGAACCGATCACACGGAGAATGAGCAACGAGGAACAACGATGCCGAAGATCAAGACCAGAAAAAGCGCCGCGAAGCGCTACACGGTGACCGGAACCGGTAAGGTTCGGTACAAGAAGCAAGGCCTTCGTCACATATTGACCAAGAAGAGCACCAAGCGAAAGCGCGGTCTCCGCAAGGCCGCCTACTTGAGCCCCGCTGAAACGGCGCGGGCGAAGCAGCTGTGCCCCTACGCGTAACGCAGGGACCGGCCAAGAACACACGCTGCCGCGCGGAATACCACCGCGCCGAAGGAGATACCGTCCATGCCACGCGCAGTTGATGGAACACGAAGAAAAGACCGACGCAAAAAGATCCTCGGACAAGCCAAGGGGTATTGGGGTCGGCGAAGTACCAATTTTCGCACCGCGAAAGACGCGATCGCAAAGTCGGGCCAGTACGCATACCGCGACCGGAAGGTGCGCAAGCGGGAGTTCCGGGCTCTCTGGATCACCAGGATATCCGCTGCATGCCGCGCCGAGGGTATTACCTACTCGAGGTTCATGAACGCGCTGCGTGAATCCAACATACAAATCAATCGCAAGGCTCTGTCAAACATGGCGATTGAGGATTATGCGGCGTTTCAGTCCCTGGTAGAAACCGCCAAGCAGCGCAACGTCGCCTGATCATGATTACCGTCGAGCAGATCCGCCGACTGGATGCCCGTGTACAGCAGGCCGTGAGTACCATCTCGGCGCTCAGAGGGGAGAACGTACTCCTCAAGGAGAAGCTCACCGGGTACGAGCGGCGGATCGAAGAGCTTGAGCAGCGCCTCTCAGAGTTTGCCGAAGGGCAGACCGAAATCGAAAAAGGGGTGCTCTCGGTGCTCCATCAGCTCGACTCTCTGGAAGATCAGCTCTTCGACGACTCTGCTATCGAGGGCGCCGGCGATGCCGGCGCGGACCGGTTTTCCGCCGACCCACCGGAGAAGGCAGTCGAAGCGTCCGGCCGAGCGCCGGTCGAGTCGTCCAGCACACCCACAACCGACGGCATGGCGGAACACAAGGCCTCTGCCACGTCCGACGACGCGACGGCCGCTGATGCTGACGGCGAAGATCCAACTCCCGAAGAGCTGGATATTTTCTGATCGGCACGACGGTCCGGCCTCACCCGACGGTCTGTTGACCGCGGTATCCTACCGGTTTCGGGCAATACCATGAAATCGGGCAATACCATGAAAATCGAGCTGCTGGGAACATCGTTCTCGATTCAAACCGATGAAGATCCTCGGCATCTGCAGGACATTGTCGATTACCTGAAGACCAAGATTCAGGAAATCCGCTCCTCGGTGTCGACGTCGGATGAGCTCAAGGTATCGATTCTTGCGGCCTTGCTCGTTACCGACGAGCTCTTCAAAGAGCGGGCCGCAACCAAACACAACGGAATAGAAGCCGAACAGGTTCAGAAAATCACTCAACGCATTCTCCGGGAACTCGAACAGACGCTACGGTCTTCTCCCCTTCCCGACGAGGCCGACTCTCCGGTTCACGAACCAAATACCAGTTCCGGCGACAGCTGCCCATAGTCGCACCCCTCTACCGTCACCACCGACGCCGCAATCCGGTTGGCGAACTCTGCGCAGTCGCGGAGATCCCATCCGCAGACCAACCCGTACAGGAATCCCCCAGCAAACGAATCGCCGGCGCCCGTGGTGTCGAGCGGCGAGACGCGAATGCCGTCTGCCTGCAGAAGAGCGCCGGTGCGATCTCCGCCAACCAGGCAGCCCTCCGCGCCCACCTTCATTACTACCAGCGGTGCCAACGATGCGGCCGCATCCATCGCAGTCCGGTCCGATTGTGTGTCGGTCAACGAATAGAGTTCCTGTCGGTTAGCAAACAGAACATCCACCCGCCCCGGGATCCATGATCGCAGGGCATCGCGATATCGATCCACTACAAACGAATCGGCAACGTCAAGCGAGATCTTCGCCCCGGCCTCTCGCGCACGCTTCGTGGCGCAATCTGCCGCCTCCTGCTGATTGGGGGTATCCCACATGTATCCGGTGGTATGAAACAGCGTTACCCCGGCAAAGCGCGGGAGGTGCGACCTCCGCAGTTCCCGGCACGCACCCAGGTAGGTGAACATGGTTCGTTCCGAGTCAGGGGTTACGACAATCGCCGAGCTGCCGGTCGGCACGGGGGTGATCGCGAGTACAGGCTCCACGGTCTCCTCGCGCAGCAGGGTCTCGAACGCCACTCCGTCGTCATCCCGACCAACCGCGCCTACGTACCGCGCCGTCGGTGAACTGGCGGCGAGCCCATGCTCCCGCAGAAAATGTGCACCGGCGTCAGAGTCGATGTGGCGGGCAATCCAGCGAACCGCCCGGATCGTATTTGCCGCACTGCCTCCGGCCAGGCGCAGGCGAACCGCACAGCGCGAAACAACCTCCTGTTGTTGATCGTACTCCACCAGGTTCATGGAACCCGCCGCAGCGCCAATCGCCTGAAGGTCTTCGCGGGTCCCGGAGAGAATGGTATCGATGAGGGGGTTCCCCATCGCGCAGATCATGGGTGTCACGGCCCTGCCACTCCTTGACTCGTTGACATCGATACGGTGGTAGCATACTATCGTATCGAGTCATGCCAGTCACTACCAGTCAACAGATTGCCCGTTATTACGACCAATTTCAGAAGACGGACATTACCTTCACCAAGGAGGTCATCCGGGCCATTCTGTTGCACCCCAAGCAGGTCTACCTCAAATGTCTGGGGTATCAGTGGCCCTGCATCATTTACTCAACCTCAATGTCCGAAGCCCGCGTGATTGTCAACATGCAGAAATCGCTCAAAGAGTCGCTGCAAAAGGCAAACAACATGGTATCGCTTCGGTTCTGCTTTGTGCAGCGTGATAAAACCGATCCCCTGTCATTTTTTGTGTCGGCGAAAATCAGTGGGTTTACCCCCTACGGAAAGGACAAACCGGATCTGTTCTTCCTCACCGTAAGCTACACTCAACGTCCTCCCGACGATCTGATCGAGATTCTCGGCCAGATGCTCGAGGCAAATCTGAACTCGAGCAAACGAAAAGACGATCGCATCGTGGTCACCGCCGACAGTGCGAAGCGTTTGGGCCTCCGCGCCAAGGAGACGCAGATCATCATCGACGGAGTGCCGCGGCGCGCGATCATCCGTGACCTCTCGTTTGCCGGTGCCAAGGTCATCATCCTGGGAATCGCGAAGTTTCTGGTGGACAAGCAGGCGGTGTTGCGCATCGACCTCCTTGATCCACCCGAAAGCCTGGACATCGCGGGCACGGTAGTCCGATACGAACCGGTGGAAGGGCGTCCCGACATCGCAGCATTTGCGGTACTCTTTGACGAAGCCCAGGTGCCCATGAAATATAAACTGCGCATCAACAACTATCTTAAATACGTCAAGCTGAAGAAACCGGCCGGAGAACGCAATGACACAACCGAATGAATCTGCGGCCACCGACCAGGACCCGCTGAAGAACATCGTCTTCATCACCGTCCCGCCACACCTCGAGCAGGACCTCGGCCCCTTCCATATTGACTCGTCGGTACCCCTCCCGGTCGAGACGGTGCCCGGATGGACACCCGACTCGCTGAGCTGGGAGCAGATCCTCGCAGCGATGCTGAAGATTCTCGCCCACCAGCCCTCTCATGAGCATGCGGCCTACTACCGGACCTTTGTCCCCGCGGTCAAGCCAACCATCATCGACGAACTGTCGGAAACGGCGATACTGAAAGCGCGGAACCGCGACTTTGCCCTCGCCCACGAAATCTTCTGCGCGCTTCGCGGTCTGCTTCCCGACGATTCGAGGGTAACACTCAACCTCGCCCTTCTCGCCGAACAGCGTGCACAGGATGCCGCGGGCCGTGGCGATGAGGCATCCAGCGCCCGGTATACCGACGAAGCATTCACCCTCTACCGCGACCTGATGGCAGACGACGACGTTCGCCCCGATGTCTATCTGAACGCCGGTTACTTCTTTTTGTCGCAACACAACTATGACCGTGCCCATGCGGCATTCGCGGCGTTTCTCGACACCGACAGCACTGACGAGGAAAAACGCACCGAAGCACAACAGATCATCGATCAGATCGATTCTCGTAACCTCGTGGATACGCTGTTCAAGGAAGCCTACGATTTTATCCGGCTGGGAAAGGAAGAACAGGGAATCGAGCGCATCACCGCCTTTCTGGCCAAACAGCCTCAGGTCTGGAACGGCTGGTTCATCCTCGGGTGGGCGCATCGCAGACTCGAGCGGTACCGCGAGGCAAAAGAGGCCTTTCTGAAAGCCATCGAATGCGGTTCCACCGAGGTGGATACGCTGAACGAACTGGCGATCTGCCGTATGGAACTCGGCGAGTATGACGAATGCCGCGCCGACCTCGAGTTCGCCCTGACCCGCGACCCCGAAGATGTGAAAATTATCTCCAACCTCGGCGTTCTGGCGCTACGACGTGGAGACCCTTCCGAAGCCGCCGCGTTCTTTCGTACCGCACTGGAGATCCAACCGGACGATCCAGTGGCGCTGCACTACCTGCAGTCGCTGGAATCGTAGCGACGTCTTCGCGGCAAATTGTCCCGGCTCATTTTCCCAGAGCTTCGTTCCTGCGCGGTTTTCCACTGCGTGTTTCACCGGGTCTGCAAAAAACCGAAAAACATCACGTTTCGTGTTAAGTTCTGAGGGGGATATGTCGACAAGGAGTACGGGGGAGACCGGCGCAAACCGGATGGTCCACGCGGGGAGACTTCACCACATCTATAGTATCGGTGGTGGGGAAAATTCCTTGAGTGCCAACGCGGAAAACCCCGCGTAACGGACCATCCGCGCCGCGTCTCGCTACATCACCGGAAGAAGGAGGGAACGGCTCAGAAACACTCAGCCAGTTTTGTGCACATAGGGTTTCAAGCACGGAGGCTTGAAGCCGCACTGTCCGACAGGGAGTCGGGCACATCATTTCACGGAGGAAACAGATGATCATCAATCACAACATGAGCGCAATGTTTGCGCAACGGGTAACGGGAGTTGTCGATCGCCGCGTATCGGGCAATATCGAGAAGCTTTCGTCCGGCCTTCGCATCAATCGCGCCGGGGACGACGCGTCGGGTCTTGCCGTATCGGAAAAGATGCGGTCCCAGATTCGCGGTCTTAACCAGGCGTCCCGCAACGCAACCAACGGTATTTCGTTTATCCAGGCCACCGAAGGGTACCTCCAGGGAACGCAGGATATTCTCCAGCGCATCCGGGAACTGTCGGTACAGTCGGCCAACGGTATCTACTCTGCCGAAGACCGCATGCAGATCCAGGTCGAAGTCTCTCAGCTGGTCGCTGAGATCGATCGAATTGCGTCTCATGCTCAGTTTAACGGCATGAACATGCTGACCGGCCGCTTCGCCCGGGACACCGGCGAGAACGTGGTCACGGCAAGCATGTGGTTTCACATCGGCGCCAACATGGACCAGAACGTTCGGGTCTTCATTGGCACCATGACCGCTCAAGCTCTGGGTATTCGAGATGCGGCGATGGAGGCCATTACGATCTCCACCCCGGAAATGGCCAACCAGGCAATCGGACTCGTCGATGGTGCGCTCATGACGGTGAGCAGCCAGCGTGCCGACCTTGGTGCCTATCAGAACCGCCTCTCGTACGCCGTGGAAAGCATCGACATCGCTGCAGAAAACCTGCAGGCTGCCGAATCGCAGATCCGCGACGTCGACATGGCAAACGAGATCGTCGACTACGTGAGGAACCAGATTCTCATCCAGTCCGGAACGGCAATGCTCGCTCAGGCGAACGTGCGGAACCAGACCGTGTTGCAATTGCTGGGATAGCGTAGTATTCTTTCTGGTGGTGAGGCGGCTTCGGCCGCCCCACCCCATTCGCTCTTTGACAGCAAACCTTCTTGCAGGTTGAGAACCGTGGGGCAGAGAGTCCCCGGCCAGTTACGGCCGGACTTGCGTACAGCCTCTCGGTTATCGGTGTTTCCTCTCCGTCGGCGCGCTCGCCGGAGAATCGAAATGCCCTCAATCGGGACCGGGTCGCCAGGGAGGCTTCCCGGAACTACGTACAAGGAGGGCCTATGATCATTAACCACAACACGAGTGCAGCGTTCGCTTCCCGTACCCTCAACGCCCGCGGGCTGGAGACTCAAAGCAATATTGAGAAACTCTCGTCGGGAATGAGAATTAACCGGGCCGGCGACGATGCCTCAGGCCTTGCGGTATCAGAAAAGCTGCGAAGCCAGATCCGTGGTTTGAACCAGGCCGAGCGCAATATCCAGAACGCCGTTTCGTTCATTCAGACGGCAGAAGGGTATCTGCAGGGAACCCAGGACATTCTGCACCGTATCCGCGAACTGTCGGTACAGTCGGCGCACGGGATTTACACTCCCGAAGACCGCATGCAGATTCAGGTCGAGGTTTCTCAGCTCATCGCCGAAGTCAACCGGATCGCGTCTCACGCACAGTTCAATAACATGAACATGCTGACCGGCGCCTTCGCACGGGACTCCGAAACCGGAATGGGTATCCAGTTCCAGATCGGAGCCAACATGGATCAGAGCGAAACCGCGTTCATCGGAACGATGACCGCACAGGCGCTCGGTCTCATGGATCTGCAAGGAGCTCAAGGCGCACTTTCGATTTCGACCCCCGAGAGCGCAAATCAGGCAATCGGTTTGGTAGATGCGGCGCTTACGTCGGTCTCCCGTCAGCGGGCAGACCTCGGCGCGTATCAGAACCGGTTCGAGATGGCACGGGAGGGAGTTGCAATCGCTGCGGAAAACCTGCAGGCCGCAGAATCACTGATTCGAGACGTCGACATGGCGTCGGAAGTCGTGAACTTCGTGCGCAACCAGATCCTCGTTCAGTCGAACACGGCAATGCTGGCGCAAGCCAACACCCAGCCCCAATCGGTGCTGCAGCTGCTCGGCTAACGAAAAAAACCGAAAGAGATCTCTGGACGTCATCTTTTTCGGCGCGTTTTTTATCGGTGCTCGGGGAAGCGCGCTCCCCGTTCATCGTGCTTCTTACACGGAGGTAAGAGTATGTCCATGGAGGTCAATTCCATCCTGCATGACGCGACTCATGCGTCGGCAGCGCACCTGCGTTCGGCAGAGCGAACGGCTCCCAGAGCGGCTCGTTCTTCCGAACCCAACGTCATGGTTGCGGACGTCGATCTCGACAAGCTCCTGGGTGAATTACAGAGCGTCACCCAGGTGTTTAATCGTCGGCTTCAGTTCTCGGTGAACCGGGACCTCGACCAGATGGTGGTCAAAGTGATCGACAAAACCACCGATACTGTAATTAAAGAGATCCCTCCCGCAGAACTGCAGCGCGTTCACATGCGCATCAGGGAGGCGATCGGGCTGTTCATCGACGAGAGAATTTGAACAGCGCAGTCTGACCGTTTCACCACGGTTCACGACGGGAGAGCATTTTGTCCGATATCAGCATTCCTGGAATCTCTTCAGGAGGACGATTCAATACAACTCAAATGATCGAAGACCTCATGAAGGTCGAGCGGATACCCGTGACTCGCATGGAACAGCGCGTAGAGCGCCTCCAGGACGAGCGGGTGATCTGGAACGACATTGGCCGTGCCGCCAACAGCCTTCGCGAGAGCGCCCGCGCCCTCTATGGTTTTCAGAGTCCGTTTAACTCACGCATCGGACGCTCTTCGGACTCCTCGGTTCTCACTGCCGATGTGACTCGTGCGGCTCAGGAGTCGATGAGCCGCATCGAGGTTCGTCGGCTTGCCGGCAGCGATCACTTCATGTCGAACAGCCTTGACGCGGACACCTCCGTTCCTGAAGGAACGTACGGTTTTCGCGTGGGGGACCAGGAGCGCAGTTTTCGATTTCGCGGCGGCTCCATGCGCGAGTTTGCCGAAGCGGTAAACCGCAACGCCGGAGAAGTGGTTCGTGCGCGCGTTGTCCAGAATACCCGCACCACGTCCGTTATTACGTTTGAGTCACAACGTACCGGCGAACAGAATCGCCTGTCGTTTCTCGACGCCGCGGAGAGTTTCGCACTGGAGAGTGGTCTGATTGCACCCGGACGCGACTCGCAGCGCCAGATCCCTCTTGCCGATCAGGCCCTCGCCCGATGGACGCTTCCCCTCGATCGCGACGCGGTGACGGTCTCGGAGAATACCCTTACCGTGCGACCTGGCGGTGAACTATCTCTGCCGGTCAGCCCAGGGTTTCCGGTTGATGGATCAACGGTCATTGAGTTTGACGTCCGCGTCACTGACCGCAGCCCCGCTGCGCTGACCCCTCCCCCGCCGCCTCCCGGGCCGCAGATTCCCGACGGTCCCGGCGTAACACTGGAAGATGTCACCGTTCCCGGCGAGCGATCGCGGGCCGTACTCCCACAGATGGAGACTCCCCAGCCGCCACGGATCGTCAACGATATGCAGTTTCTGTTTGCTCGCGAAGGCAGTGCTTCGGTTCCCCTTCCGAGGCTGAGCGACACAACGGAGTTCCAGACCGTCCGTGTTCCACTCGCGGATTTTGTTGATCGGCTCGATTCTCTGGATATTCGCAACCGAAACAGCCACCGCGATCTGGAAATCCGCAACGTGAGGATTTTTGATCCAACGGCGCGTGACGATTTCGAGCCCGTGAATCCCATTCAGGTGGCGGCAGACAGCATCATTGCCCTCGACGGTGTGGAGATCGTTCGCGACACCAACGCGATTGACGATGTGATTCCCGGAGCGACCATCAATCTCCACTCCGTGAGCACACGTCCGGTGACTCTGAACGTAGAGCCCGATCGTGAGCTGGTAAAGGACGGAATCATTACCTTCATTGGTCATTACAATCAACTTGTTCGAGACATCAACATCCTGACTCGCAGCAACACCGCTGTCATCGACGAGGTGGGATTCTTCTCCGACGAAGAACGAGAGACCGCCATGGCCCGCCTCGGAGCCCTGCAGGGCGACACTACGCTGACGCAGCTGCGAAGCCGGCTGCAGACTGATGTCATGAATCCGTACGAAACGCGCGCCGGGCGCGAACTGAGCCTCCTCGCCCAGATTGGTATTTCTACCAACGCATCCGGGTTTGGCGGTTCGTTTGACGCCTCCCGCATGCGGGGCTACCTGGAAATCGACGAACGCCGTCTTGACTCCGCATTACGTAACGATTTTGCCGCCGTTCGCGATCTGTTTGGGTTTGATACCGACGGTGACTTTGCGGTGGATACCGGCGTTGCCTTCCAGGTAGAACGATCCCTTGCCCCCTACACGCAATCGGGCGGCGTATTTGCAATGCGACGCCAGGGGATCGACACCCGCGTAGAACGCACGGCAAGCGACATCGATACCTATACCCGGCGGTTGGAGCGTACCGAACAGCGTCTTCGCACCGATTTTGGCCGAATGGAAGGTGCAATGCAGATGCTCGATGACAACCAGCGGGCGCTCGATCAGCTTGGTTCGCCAAACAACCAGCGCAGGTAAACAATCGGTATCGACTGCTGCGCGGTTTGACCCTTTTTGTTTGCCTCGCCCGGCCGACCGCCGATACTATACGTATACCCGGTAGGAGGAACAGCGAGTGCGGGTTCTGATAGACGATCATCCCCTGGACGTCACCCTCGAACAGGAAAAAACTCTTTCCGAGGTGCTTGCCGGCGTAAACGAGTTTCTGAGCGCAAACGGAATGATTCTGACCGCTCTCTCGGTGGACAACGATGAACTCGAACTCGACGCCCTCTCTGAATGGGGGTCTCGCTCCATTTCGGGCGTACAGGAGATTCGGCTCATCACGCAACCACAGTGGGAACTCGTGTTGACCCACCTTCACCTGGTTGGCGGTTTCATTCATGCGTGGCGCGAAGCTCTGGTTTCGAACGAAAGCCCTACGGTGGCCCAACTCGCCCAAGACCAGAGCGATCTGGCCCGTCACCTTGAGGAACACGTTGGTCTGATTTTTACCGATCTTCCCGACGGCGCGTTTACCAACCTGTTTTCGGTGACCGGTGATCCCAAACTGATGGCCGATCCCCCAACCGGCCGCAACGCGCTTCTGACCGAAATGGATCAGCTGATTCCGCTGATTGAGCAGCGAATTGCTGAGATCCAGACGCCCGAGCGGGTTGTCGCAGCCGTGGCCGGTCTCGTTACGTCGTTGATTCCCCAGGTGCAGGAAGTCTCCATTCTGTTGCAAACCGGAAAAGACACCGACGCGATGTCCCTGGTGGTCCGATTTACGGAACTGACCGAGAAACTGTTTCGCACCCTGCCCCATCTGGCGCGTGTAAACGAGGGTTTTCGCGAACGGTTCCTCGATGGAGAGCGTTTGCCGGCCCTCACCGCCGATCTCAACGAGCGCCTGCACGAACTGGTTGATGCGTTTGGTGCTCAAGACTCGGTGTTGATTGGTGACCTGCTGGAATACGAGATTGTCCCGCGCATCGAAGAGCTGATCGCCGTTCTTCCCGCAGACAACGGCGCGTAGGAGGAAGGTGGTGCACGCCCCTATACTTCAGACTCCCGGATTCACCGTCTTCTCCGCCCCCGACTCAGCCGCCAATCGCGTTGCGCTGATCATTTTTCTGGTACTGATTATTGCCATCGTCGCGGCATCCGCCTACTCAAGTCGCGGCCGCTCAGGCGGTGGCCCCCGGTCAGGTCGACGTGGCCTTCGTCGGACCGCGCGGCGAATGGGATTGGCAGCTCATCATGTGCAGATGCTCAATCAAATGGTATCTGAGCTTCGAATACAACAACCACTGCGATTGCTGACCGACGGGGAGTTTTTAACCTCTGCGGTTCGTCGGATGGTCAAGCGAATTGACAGTTCCCCAATTCCCACCGAAGAAAAAGAAAACCGCAAAGCCCTGGTCTTTCAGATTAAGCGCACCGTTGCCATCGCACAGTCGCGCAGTAGTACCGTTTCCTCCACCGCGGGGTTACGGATCGGACGACCGATCAAGATCAGCACCGACGGTACCACCTGGTACGAAACAAACGTAACCTCAAATACCAAGTCCACCTTTGGCATTCAGGTACCCTATGACGGACGCGGCCAGGACATACTCCTGCATCGCGGAACCGAGGTGCACGTCACGTTCAGCGGAAATGGTGACGCAAAGCTCTTTCGTCTGTCGACCAAGGTTGCCGGCATCACCCGTTCACGAAACGGTTCAAGCATGCTGCTGGCGCATTCAGACCGTGTGGATCAGAGCCAGAAACGACGCTATCCGCGCAAAGAGTTTGACCACCCGGCGTTCTTCTGGCCGGTCGATGTCATGACGCTTGGCGTGGGCAAAAAGGCAAAAAAGCAGGCGGTGGTGAATAAGTACCGTCGCGGATTTGGGCGACTTGAGGATCTTTCCGCGGGTGGGTGCTGTCTGCGTTCGTCCTCGCCGCTTGCACCCGGTACGCTGCTAAAAATTGAGTTCGAGACCGAAGACAAGAGCCGGCTGGCGGTGTTTGGAAAGGTACAGACCACCGACCGCGCTCCGGGCCGATTCGGCATCATGCACATTATGTTCACCAAGGTTTCACGCAGCAATCTCAACCGGATCCAATCCTTCGTCTACGGGGTTGATTCCGATCTGTCGTAACCGCTGACCGTGACGGAGGCTTCACCGCGTGCGCATCGTCGACATTCACACCATTGAGCGCCGTGACTCACTGATTCTCTACCGGCGCCAGTATACCGCTATCGCAGAAATCGAACACGTTTCTTCTGAAACGGTCCCAATTCGGTTTACCATCGAGCAGTCAGCCACCGGAAGCGATGTCTCGGTAGACGTCGATGGGGAGCTCGGGTATCCTCTGCTTCCGGTTCTGCGTTCACTGAAAGAAGAGATTCAGAATCGAGAACGGCAAGGAAGACTGCCCTGATTACCTCGGACGCGCATCGCTTCATCTCACGCTCTCCCGAGGATACCCGCGATATTGGTTCCCGCCGGATCGCGGCGAAGCTGCATCCCGGAGACGTCGTGACGTTGTACGGTCCCGTGGGGAGCGGCAAAACGGTATTATCCCAGGGAATCGCGACGGCGCTCGGGATCGATGACCCGGTTACCAGCGCCACGTTTCCCATCCTGGTTGAATATCCCGCCTCCTTCGGCCGTTTTGTTCATGCAGACCTTTACCGCCTCCACGGAACCGATGATGCGATTGAAACGGGAATCGAAGATCTCTTGTCCGACCGATCAACCATCACGGTGGTAGAATGGGCGGATCGCGCCCCCGATTTGCTGGAACCGGTGGAAACGGTTCGTATTGACCTGTCCATCGATCCGGATGGTTCGCGCGTCATCGACATCGCGTGGACCAACAACCAACCGATGGAGGAGCTCGACCAGTGAACGTACTGGCGATTGATTGCGCATCAGAACTGATGTCGGTGTGCCTGCTGCACAATGATCCACCGATTCGAGTCGTTCTCAGGATGGATGCAGGTCTCACCCACGGCGCCCGGCTGATTCCTGCCATTGAGTCGGTTCTTTCGTCTGCCGCGGTGGATCTGTCGGAGGTTAATCTGGTTGCCTGCACGAGGGGACCCGGATCGTTCACCGGATTGCGGATTGCAATGGCGACCACCAAGGGGCTGACCGCCGCGACCGACCTACCAATGGCGGCGGTACCGAGCCTCGAGGCTATCGCTCATTCCGCGCGCTGCTGGCCCGGATTGATCGTGGCTGCCATTGACGCCCGAAAGAAGCGATTCTACGCCGCGCTTTTTGCCGCCGGTGCGCGGCTTACCCCGGACATGGATGCAGCACCGGCCACGCTTGCACTGTTTATCGAGCGCCACTGCGGTGAGTTGCCCGTTCTGCTTACCGGACCGGCTGCCAATATGCTGTTGCCGGCACTGCAGCTTCACTGGTCGGCGGCACACCAACCAGCGCAACCACCCGTCTCGCAGTCAGCCGTTTCTCCCGCCAAAGGAACCACCATACCAACGTGTATCGTTGATGCTCACGCCCGGGGTTCGGTAGCGGAGGCCGTAGCCGAGCTTGTTTCGGCGGATCCCGCACGCTACCGGCTTTCAGATGACGAAGGACCCGTCTACGTGCGCGACAGCGACGCCGAGATTGGGGTCACCGCCCCTCGGCCACGTTCGGTACCCGAATGGGCGCGAACGGATGCTCAGCGCAGTCCTGATGTGCTGTAATCGAGCGGAAAAATGCACAGCCTTGGGAACACACCCACCAGAATCTCTCAACCTTTTGGAGGTTTCGCGGGATTTTCGTGGTGTGCGCCTTCACTCTCCCCGGAGTTCCCCCCAGCGCGTGGCGATTGCCCCGGTTTGAAGAGGTCGCCCAGTTCCGCCGGGATGTTTCGTGCCGAGACAGCCTGTCGGTTCTCTGCGAGAATCGCTTCGTAGACTTCCTGGCGGTACACCTTCACGTGGCTGGGCGCGTTGATTCCCAGTTTCACTTGATCACCGCGGATATCGACTACCGAAATCTCGATCTCGCCGCCAATGATGATCCGTTCATCGACTTTTCTTGCAAGGATCAACATCAGCGGTTCCTCGCCATTTCGTTGGCAATCGAGTGTTTGGTTTTCCACCGTGCATCCAGCGATATGGACTGTTTCCCCACGCGACGAGCCCGATTCAACACCAGGGGCCCCTGCAGGTTGGCGGTGATCTCGCCGGTGGCTGGAATGGTAATGATGGCAAACGCCAGAATGTCTTCCTCGCTCGGGTTCCCCAATTCATCCAGATCTTCGGCCGGAATATCCAGAACGTAGTCGGGACGAACGATGTAGGGGTTGATGAGAATGAACGCAACAGAGACATCGTGTTCGCTCTGCAGCCAGTAGAGCGGTGGCTGCGGTGAATCCATCAGAACGAAGTCGGTGTGTGAATCGAAGCCGTAGAGACCGGATGGAAAGCGGATCCGCTGCTCTTCAGCAACTTCGATCAAACCGTACGCCTTGGTATCAATTGTCATGATCACCTCAGAAAATCAAGCAGAGTCGGCTGGATCACGCGAGCCGCGGTGGCGAGCGCCGCACGGTGCGTAAACTCCAGCATGCGAAGGTTCGTAATCGCCTCGGTCATGTCTATGTCGACTTCGTTTGAATTGAGTGCGCCGATTCGCGGAATCTCAAACTCGGTGCGCAGAAAGGCGTGCTCAAGTCGGGCGTCTTTGGCACCAAGACGCCCAAGGTTTGAAAGAACGTTGTCGAGTGCGGCATCAATACCCCGAAGTGCTCCACCACCGATATCGAGCTGATCGCCCGAGAGCATCGAGTCTCTCAACGCTATCATTGCGTCAAACACCGATCCGCCAAACACGTTCGCGGTTGCGGCGATATTTCCCGGAGGCGGAGCTTCGCCGGAGGAAAGGATTCCCAGGTCCTGAAGCACTGTGCTACCGGGACCGTCCTGCAGCCAGAGCTGTGACGGCGTGGTGCTCTCCAGAATCAGCGAGTTCTGCACCGGGTCGAGGCGCGCGCGAACCGTGGCACCCGAGTCGTTGATCTTACTGATAATCGAAAACACATTGTCGCCAACCGTGAGGTCGACCGGGGTGTTATTGATAAAGATTCTGCCGTTTTCCTGAACCGCATACCCTTCGGAGTCAACGGTGGAGAATATCTGCTGATTCTCCGCCCAGAATACACGGTTCCCCGCGAAGTTGAGCTCAATGTAGCTGTTTTCGGCAATTTCGGTCTGCCGCTCGCCAATATCACCCACGTAGTCGACGCGGGTGATGACGGAGCCTGCGGCTCCGGGCACGTTTCCTTCGATCACCCGAAATGGAATGGTATCGCTTTTCTTTCCCGAAAAGAGCATCGTTCCATCTGCGTTGCGGCCGTTGGCAACCTCGACAAATTCGCGAAGCAGTTCGTCGATCTCGTTTGCCATGTGCCGAAGATCGTCGCGCGAATAGGTACCGGTCGCACCCTGGACCGCAAGTTCCCGAACGCGCTGAAGCATGTCTACACCTTGTTTCATATACCCTTCCGCAACCCGGTAGTTGTTCTGTGCAAACCGAATGTTGTCTGAGAACCGGTTGAGCCGCGCCAGGTAGCTCTGGTAGCGCGTGGAGTGCGCCGCTGAAAGAGGGGCGTCTCGAAGGTTCAGAATTCGCGACTGCGACGCCATCTGATTCTGAGCCTGATTCATCATATGTTCCCGCCGCCGCGTGTGAAACTGCATGTTATCGTTTGGCAAATTCGTGCTGATTCGAAACATCTTAGACTCCCAGGCGGTTTATGATGGTATCCAGCATACGGTCCACCATGGTGATAAACCGTGCGGCTGCGTTGTACCCGTGCTGAAACTTGATCATCTGCGCCAATTCTTCGTCGATATTCACTCCGCTGATCGCTTCGCGCCGATCGCGCAGGTCTCTCATGATCGTTGTCTGGGTCATAAGCGCCAGTTCTGCCTGTTCACCCTTGAGGCCAATTTCCGCCACGGAATCGGCAAAGTAGTCATCAAACGTCGATACCTGGCCCACCATCACCGGACGGTTTCGAAGCCCCGCAATCTCCAGCGCGGCGTTTCCGTCTCCAATGGCCGCCGGTGAGCCGGCGATACCAAATCCAGCCGCAATTCGCGCGGGCTCGTTCACGATCGCGCTGTTGAGCGTCATCCACGCTGATGGGTTCTGCAGCGGCGCCACGGAAAAGCGGGCGTCCTCCCTCAGCAGATCGACCGCGTTGGCCTGGTCCCAGGTATAGGCGCCGGCGGCTCCCGACGCAGTGAGAACACCAGCATACCCCACCAGAAACTGACCGGAGTCTTCCACGTGGCGAATGACGAAGTCGGGATTCTCCATTGTCGCTGCGGGGGTGGCCTTGAGCGAGAGAAATCCTTCGCGATTGAGTCGCGCAACCACCTCCGAACCCGAGTTATTGATCCGAGCGATGAGGTCGTGGACGGTGTCCGTTGGAGAGTAGTTTACGGTGACATTGCCGTTTGGCCCCGACAGCGACAGCGTACCGGAAAGACCAATCTGCGCCTGAGCCTGGAGTTCGTTGGCGCCGGTCAGCCGGAAAACAAAGGTTGAGTCAAATACGCCGTCGCCGGAGCGATCATAGTTACCGAGGGCGTTCAGCACCGCGGGGCGCTCAACAAAGAAATCGAGACCGGTCTCGCCGGTCAACCCGTATCCGTCGCGGTGCACCTCGTTGACCAGATCGACAAAGTTGATCGCCATGTTGTCGAGTTTCTGAATCTCCCGACGCACGTCGACGTCGCGCATTTCCAGCGCCGACGCCAGCGAGCCACCGCGAAAATCGGCGATCTCCTGCGAATGCGACCAGACAACGTTGGAGTAGCCGTCGTTCTCGGGTGAGGGAACCGCTTCGAACGGCCGTGCGATCCTCCCCTGCACAATATGATACCCGCTGGTGTAGATGCTGAACTCTACGGGGTTGCGGTCGTCGATGGTGATGTTCACAATGCCCGATAGACGGTTTACCAGCAGATCACGACGGTCGTAGAGATCGTTGGGTTGATCGCCAACAGCCTCCACCTTCACGATTTCATTGTTGAGCTCAGCGATCTCACGGATGATCTCGTTCACCTGCCCGACTGCCGCAACTACCTCGTCATTGAGCATGGTGCGTATGCGGTCGAGGCTGTGGTATCGCAGCTGCACGCCCTCCATCAGCGCTTCACCGCGCTCGGCAACCGACCGACGCGCGGCCATCTGATCGGGGAAGATCGAAAGCTCCTGCCACGAGTCCCAGAACTGATCCATGAGATTGCGCACGGAGAGATCGGTTGGTTCGTTGTACACCTGTTCGAGCATCATCAGGTACTTGTCGCGCATCTGCCAGTAGCCTTCGGAGTGCGACTGCGCGATAATTCGACCTTCCAACAGACGGTCGCGCACGCGTTCAATCCGCGCAACCTCAACTCCCTGGCCAATCTGGCCCGGGCGCTCGGCTCGATTGAGCTGAGGGCGATCGATGGCGTGAAACGCGCGCATTTCCACCCGCTGTCGACTGAAGCCTTCGGTGGACGCATTACTCAGGTTGTGCCCAGCGGTATTCAGGGCGATCTGATGCGCAAAGAGACTGCGTTTGCCCAGCTCGATGCCGGAAAAGGTCGATTGCATGCCGTACTCCTACAGGTGGCGGTCGATCACCACCGCGTGGCCGCTATGGGAATCCGCGCTGCCGTCGCGCCCGTAAATGGTTCCCCTTCGCTCGGGAAAACTTTCGTCCAGGAAGGCCCTCATGGTCGCCGTAGTCGAGGCAACGTAAGCGTCGATCCCACCGGTGAGGCTCTGAATGCGCATGACCGATACCTTGAGTTTGCGAAACAGCGCCCGAAGTCGCGCCGACGCCTCGTCATCGAGTCGGGCCACCACCTCAGCCATGCCGCTCTGTTCCGCCAGACCCATCCGGTGTTGCAACTGCACAAACAGCTCGCCGCGAATATGGTCTGCGTGCTGAATGCGTCGCGCGAGACCGTTCATGTCCTGAATGACCTGTTCGAGCATCTGCCAGTTGCGCCCCAACAGGTGATTCTGGAGGTCGCGCTCGCGCTCAGCAAGGAGCTCGAGCAGCTCGATCTGTGCAATCAGAGCCGATTCCAATGCAAGCTCTCCGTCGGTTACCGTATTCATCTCGCTCCCCTTCATCGTGTGGTCACCTGGCACTTCTTTATTATCATCGGCCAAACCGTTCCACGGGTTTACCGTGGATCGTGACTTCGATTAGAATACCCGTGCATGCGAACGTCCCCAACTCGTCTGATTTTTTCCGTTGTTCTGCTCATGATGGTGTGTACCGGAATGGCGTGGGCAGACGTTCCTACCGGTACCTTCTGGGCCGATGAACCGCGCGAGCAGGTGATCGAACGCCTGCTCGCAGAGATGACCCCCGAGGAGATCGTCTCCCAGGTGTTTCTTGTCGGGTGGCCCACCGCTCGCCCCACCCCCCAGCTCATGGAGTGGATCGCGCGGCGGAACATAGGCGGGGTCAAGGTGTTTGGATGGAACGCCGACGATCTGGGCGTTCTTGCCGAGAGCATCACCCAGCTGCAGCGCGCCGCAACCCGCACCCGCCACGCGATACCCCTCTTTACCGCCACCGATCAGGAAGGGGGCTGGGTCCGACACGTTCGGGGAGGCAGCTCCATGACGCCGGGCAACATGGCAATCGGCGCAACCGGCCTGCCGCAGGATGCACTCCGCACGGGGTACTACATTGGGGCAGAACTGCGCGCCTTGGGCATCAACATGAACTTTGCCCCAACCGTCGACGTGTTCGCCAACCTCGCAGACTACGTGATCGGCCCGCGCGCATTCTCAGCGGACCCAGTCGAGACGGCGATGCTGGGCTCGGCATTTTTTCACGGAATGGAAAGCCACCGCGTCATCGCAACCGCCAAACACTTCCCCGGTCACGGCAACGCCGCCGAGGATTCCCACGGCGTCATGCCCATCATTCTCGACACCATGGAGCAGCTTTCGGCGCGTGACCTTGTTCCGTATCGCATTCTGATCCGCGAGGGCATACCGGCAATTCTCAGCGGTCATCTGAGTTTTCCGGAGGTATCAGGAGAACTCACCCCCGCATCGCTGTCGTCGTTTTTCAAGACCGAACTGCTGCGGGGTGATCTGGGTTTTGAGGGCATTGTCATTACCGATGACCTCTACATGGGCGGTGTTTTTGATTACGGTCGGCGTGCCGGTCTCAGCTTCCCCGAGCTTGTTCTTCTTGCCCTCGAGGCTGGAAGCGACATGGTCATGCTGTCTCGCACCCCCGAGCTCAACGACGCCGTCTGGCGAACGGTGTACACGGCTTACCGGCAGCGGCCCGAGTTCCGCGACCGACTCGATGAATCGGTGCGTCGCATCCTGCGAGTAAAGCTCGCCTACCTTCGTCCCGATGACCGGGTGCCCCTCTTTCCTGACCCGGTCAACGCGCGACAGTCGGTACCCCATCCCCAGGCGCACCGCTTCTTCACGGACCACGCGTTTCGCAGCGTCACCGTCACGGCCTCGCAACGCATTCCCCTCCAACCGCAACCGGGCGAACGCATCCTGCTCGCGGGTAAGTATCCGGCCTTCCTGCGCGAAGGTGGTCGGTGGTTTCCCGCAGCGCGCCAGCATCTGTTCTCAACCGCTACCGTGTATCGCGCTACTGCGGCGGAACGGGCAGAGTTTCGTCGCATTGCGGCCGGCTATGACACGGTGGTCTTCTGTCTCTCGGATCCGGCTACGGTCATGATGGCGCAGGAGTTGCGCACCCTTGGGGTAGAAGTGATTCTGTTCTCGGTGCTCTCGCCGAGTTATCTCCACGAGCTGGGATGGGCGCACACCGCACTTGCTGTCTACGGTTGGGGAACCGACTCGTATCGCGCCGGTTTTTCGGTGCTGACCGGGGCGGCTCCCGCCGGGGGCGTCCTCCCGATCAGGCTTCATGCGGATCCGCGCTGACGCCTCCACGCGGTGGCGCACGGTTCGCCCCCGCCAACTGCCCCAACTCCTGGATATCCTTCGCCCCCGCGAGTGGGGTTGCGTGACCTTCACCTCCCGCCTTCACCGAAACGGGGCACCAACCCTTCCCCGGCTCAGCGGCGCGCGTATCCTGGGCGTGTGGGACGATTCCGCATCCATGAGGGGAGCGGTGATGGCAACGCGTGGAGGAATGATCGTCCCATGCATCGAGAGCCGGCTCCTCGCTGCGGGCGGCGACGCCCAAGCGCTTGAGGGCTTTCTGACCCGAGGGACGATCAGCATGGTGATGGGGGTCCAGTGGCAGGTCGACGGACTCTGTGACTTGATTCGCCGCAAGCCGACGCACACGGTACGATACCATCTCATGACCATCGACCCCAAATCGAAAGCGGCAGACCACAGCCCGCCTTCGCTCCAGATTCGCCCGGCAGTACCCGCGGATCTGTTGGCCCTGCTTCCCCTTCAATGTGCGTACGAAGAAGAGGAGGTCCTGCTTCCCGGCCGCACCATTAACCGAACCGTTGCCGCACGGAATCTGGCACACCGGCTGCAGACTCAACGCGTCTTTGTAGCGCTCGACGGCGAAACGCCGGTTGCCATGGCGGGAACCAACGCGCGCGGGTTTGACTTTGACCAGGTGGGTGGGGTCTACACCGTACCGGCTCACCGCAACCGGGGTATTTCCCGCCACCTGATGCGCGTTCTGATGGAGCAAGCCAATACCGATTGCAAACAACTCTGCCTCTTCGTAAAACCCCAGAACGGGGCGGCGTGCACCCTCTACCGGAACCTTGGATTCACTGTCCGTGACTGGTTTTCGATCACCTACTATGCGGTATAGAATCACCTCGTCCAACGGAGGAACCGCCCACCCATGGAGATGCGATCACCGATGAAGATCATGATGGTTTCCAGTGAGGCATTTCCTCTGGCAAAGGCCGGGGGACTCGGAGATGTGGTATCCGCCCTGGCGCAGGCGCTCTGTCGCTCCGGTCACGACGTTCGCCTCCTGCTGCCGAGGTACCGCGGCCTCACCACCGCCACGCAGGGGGTGGTCACCGCACCGCTCTGCGTGGATCTCGGCGAACGCCGATACTGCTGCGCGGTAACCGAAACCCGTCTGCCCGATCCGCAGGGGACGCACGAGGTTCCCGTTTACCTTCTGGAGTACAACGAACTATTCGATCGAAGCGGGATTTACGGAGAGACTGCGGCGCACTGGTTTCCCGACAATCCGCTGCGGTTTGCCGTACTCTCCCGAGCCGCAGCCATCCTGTGCCGAACCATCAACTGGATCCCCGATGTGTTTCACAGTCACGACTGGCCGACTGCGCTGGTCTCGGTCTATCACCGCCTGTTCGAGGCAGAGGGCCCACTCGCCGGGACTGGCCTGGTTCTCTCAATCCATAACCTCGGGTACCAGGGGCACGCCCCACTGCACGATCTTTCTCTGTTGGGTATTCCGTCTGAGCAGATCGCAATCAGCGGCCTTCATTCAGGAGACGGACTGAACCTGCTGCAGGGTGGCATCTCCTGCGCGCATCAGGTTGTGACCGTCTCACCCCGGTATGCCCGGGAAATTGCCGAGCCACAGTTTGGTTTTGGCCTCGACCCCCTTATTCGCGCGCGAAACAGTCACGTGACCGGAATCATCAATGGAATTGATTACGACGTCTGGGACCCGGGGTCCGATCCGTTGATCCCCTACCACTACGACGTAGAAAACATCGCCGGCAAACAGCGAAACCGCCAGCTCTTGCAGATGGAAATGGGGCTTCTGCCCTCGCTCTCGCCCACCGTGATCGGGATGGTATCGCGGCTCACAGGACAGAAGGGTCTCTACGAACTGTGTGACCCACAGCACGGAATCCTCGAGCGCATGCTCGAAACCCTGCCGATACAGGTGGTGGTGCTGGGTACCGGCGAGGCCGACATCGAAGCCTGCCTGCTGCAGAAGGCCGAGCGCTACCCCAACCTCGCGGTGCGGATTGGGTACGAGGAGCGGCTGGCCCACCTGATCGAGGCAGGTAGTGATCTGTTTCTCATGCCCTCACGCTACGAGCCGTGCGGACTCAACCAGATGTATTCGCTGCGATACGGCACCGTTCCCGTGGTAACCCGCGTCGGGGGGCTCGCCGACACCGTTGAACCCTACGATGCCTTACACGATACCGGCACCGGGTTCTGCATCGAAGGGACCTCACCGTGGCTTATCTTTGACGCGGTTGAAGCTGCCGTGACGCTTCGCCACGACAACCCGGCTACCTTCGCCCGAATGCGCGCACGCGGTATGCAGCAGCGCTTTCCCTGGGAAGCGTCGGCGCACGCCTATACCGAGATCTACCGCCGCGCCGCCTTGGACGATACGCGCGTCAGCCGTCTCTCGAGTCCGCCACGGTAGGTACCGCAGTGCGGCCACGACAGGGCGGTCCGCACCAGCTCCTCGGCTTCGCGGTAGGCGCGCGTGCGGTGTTCGAGGTATTTTGCCAGCTCCACCGTTGCCCAGAGGCTGCGCCGCTCACTGACAAAGCGGCGCCAGATCGCGACCGCGCGATCGAGATCGGCCGGAGTACCGGTTCGTCGAAGTGCCGCGCAGACCCGCTGAGCCGCGGTCAGACTGTCCGGGTGTTCAACCTCCTCTGCGAGCGAACACAGCAGATCGATGCCCGCGCCGCGAAGGACCTCGTTGTGCGGTCTCCGGCCCCGGTAGGGCTGTTCCAGCAGAAGTCTCCCCAGCCCCAATCCCGCTGCCCTGATAGAAGCCTCGGCCACCCCGGCCGACGGCGCCGGGCGACGTACGGCTGATAGTGAGCAGACCCCCTCGATGTGCGCCGCAAGTCCAACCAGCGATGTCACATCATAACGCACGTGGGAGAAGACCTCGGTGAGAAGCGATGCGTCTCTGTTTCGCAGAAACGAAAAATACCGCTCCGGCACTTCTTCTCCTGGAATATCGATATCGCGCCGAACCCCCAGCACCTCGCGCTCTACGGTCCCCAGGCTGCACCCAGGCAGCACCCGAGCGAAGAGCCGTCGAGCCGGAAAGAGCAGATCGACATGCGGACGCAGAACCGGGGTCATGCGGTTCATCAAAAAACGCCCGGTAAGCAGCGGTGCGTCAAACCGCTTGCCGTTGTAACTGACCACCGTGCGGGCGGAATCGATGCGCCGACCGACCCGTTCGAGAAACTCGGGCTCTCCGGAAAAGTCAGAGAGAAAGACCAGCTCGGTCTGAAGCTCGTTTCCGTGGAGTGTGGCTGCTGCAAAGAGAAAACAGAGGGTCCCGGCGCCACCGGAGAGGCCCGTGGTTTCGGTGTCGAAGAAGCAGGCCCCGTCAGGGTCGCCAATGCCCAGAATCCCGTTGTCGGCCGCACTGTGCAGCACGGCTAACTCCCGGGGCGCCGGTTCAATGAAACAAGCTTCCCACACCTGGTCGGCAACCCGCCGCCACGGCTCGGGAAGCGCTGTTTCGTCACCGGGAGTCACCGTTGACCCGTGCCGGTCAGCCGGCCTCTTCGGTGCGCCGCTGCTCGGGCTGCGCTCCTTTGCCTCGCGCTGCGCCTTCAGCCGATCGTAGAGGCTCTTCATCCCGCGCGCCACGCCTCCAGAAAACTCAGCACCGCTGCCTTCGGGTTGCCGTCGATCTCGACGGAGCGGTCCCGCGGGCCAACGCACGACGGGCAGCCCTCTTCACAGGGGCATTCGCGCACCAGTTGCCGGGCGGCATCCAGCACACGATCGAGCACCGCGGTCAGTGATTCGGCGAGCCCGGAACCACCGGGATAGGCGTCGTAGACGTAGAGAGCGGGCGCGCCAAAGTGGGGATCGCGGATACGCTCGGCAATGCCGATATCGCGAGCGTCGCAGAGCAGAAAAAACGGCGCCACGTTGCGCATGACCGTACCGATACGCGCGATCGCCGGCGCGAGCAGCGCGGGAGGCAGGTCGGCGAGCGCGTCCCCGGCGGCCGATCCCGGTCGGAAGACCAGCGCCACCGCCTTGGTGTGCATCTCTTCTTCGGGTATCGAGATCTCG
The DNA here is from genome assembly GCA_007693485.1 of Spirochaetaceae bacterium. Classification (GTDB taxonomy): domain Bacteria; phylum Spirochaetota; class Spirochaetia; order DSM-27196; family PWMO01; genus PWMO01. The sequence continues at coordinate 16,412 of REDM01000280.1, read as the reverse complement.
CCGTACCCGATGTTCTCGTGCGTGTGAAATCGAATCTTCTTGAACTTCGCAACCTGGGTGCGAACCAGAATGTCGCCGGTCACCACCTCGCATCCGAGGTGCTCAACGCGTTCGTCCTCGAGCAGCACCTTGATGTCCCGCTTGACCAACGCATCGGTAAAATAGTTGATATCGCGTCGCTCCACAAATGCCCGTCGGTTCTCGAGGTCAAGCTTCGTGACCACGTACTGATCCCCGCGGTGGATGTAGATCGCGTTGTCGAAGAGCATTTCCTTGGCCGACGGGCGATCCATCTCGCCAATTACCGCATCGATTCCGCCGGTGGTATCGATGATGACCACGTTATCCGAGGTGGCGCTGCGCAGCGAGATACCTTCCGCGGGGTAGCCGCGGTCTGCCCAGTACCAGCGATCTCCCGAGCGGCGGATGGTGCCCTCCTCCTCCAGGACGGCGAGGTGCTCCTCAACCGGCCCACCGGACGTAACGGAATAACGCTCGCCGGTCTCGAAGGGCAGCTCAAAGATGGCGCATTTGAGATGGTCTGCGAGGATGTACATGTTGTCGGCGTCGAGGAAGGCCGACTCCGGCGCCCGGCCAAAGAAGTAGTCCGGGTTTTTCACCATGTACTGATCGAGCGGAGAGGCGGACGCGAGCAGCACCGAAATGGACACCGTCTGTCGCCGACCGGCGCGCCCGAGCTGCTGCCACGACGAGGCGATGGAGCCGGGAAATCCGGCCAGCACCGCCGCATCGAGGCCACCGATGTCGATACCGAGCTCCAGGGCGTTGGTGGAGACCACCCCGTGGATGGCTCCGTCGCGAAGGCCGCGCTCTACCGCCCGCCGTTCCGAGGGCAGATACCCCCCGCGGTACGATTCCACGCGGATGCGCTCGTTGTCGGTGTAGAGGTTCGCGAGGGTCTTGTTCATGTACCCGGCGATAAGTTCGGTACGCACCCGCGATCGCGAGAAGACAATCGTTTTGACCCCTGCGCGCAGCAGGCGAAGCGCAATGGTCTGCGCCTCGTTGACCACGCCGCGACGGATACCCTGCACCCGGTCGACGAGCGGCGGGTTGTAGAGCACCACGTGGCGCTCTCCGGCAGGCGCACCGTTGGTATCGATCAGCTGTACCGGCCCCTCGAGCACCGCCCGCGCCAGGTCACCGGGGTTACCGATGGTTGCCGAGCAGCAGATGAAGACCGGATCAGCGCCGTAGAACCGACAGATCCGCTTCAGCCGCCGGATGACGTTAGTGACGTGGGAGCCAAACACCCCCCGGTAGGTGTGCAGTTCATCGATCACCACGAAGCGCAGATGCTTCAGAAACTTGATCCACTTGGGATGGTTGGGGAGAATACCTGAGTGCAGCATGTCGGGGTTGGTGATGATGACCTGACCCGTCTCGCGCGCCGCCGCCCGGAGGCTGTCCGGCGTGTCGCCATCGTAGGTGGCCACCCGTGCGCCGATGTCGGTGGCGAGTACCGTGTCTCCGAGCTCGGCCTGCTGATCCTGCGAGAGCGCCTTGGTGGGAAAGAGGTAGAGCGCCCGCGTCTCGGGCTGTTCGATAATGGTCTGCAGCACGGCCAGGTTGTAGCAGAGCGTTTTGCCCGATGCGGTGGGCGTTACTACCACCAGATCGCGTCCCGCCCGCGCGGCCGCGTACGCCTCGGCCTGGTGCGAATAGATCCGCTCGATTCCGCGTCCCTGCAGCGCGGTACGCAGCCGCGGATCGAGGTCGGAGGGAATGTCCCGATAGCTGCCGCTGCGAGCCGGAATGGTCTCCCACCGGGTGACGCACTCCATGAACGCCCGATCCTCCCGGAACTGTTCGATGATTCGGTCGATTGCGGACATCGCGCCATCCTATCAGAAATCTCATCGAATCGGTAGACTCTTTTATTGACGACGCGTATGGCAGAGCATACAATATGAGCAATGCGTAACGTCTTGTCGATCGTCATGGGCGGGGGAAAAGGAACACGACTCTACCCGCTCACCAAAGAACGCGCCAAACCGGCCGTTCCATTCGGTGGGAAATATCGTCTCGTCGATATTCCCCTTTCAAACTGCATCAACGCCGGGTTCAAAAAGATCTACGTTCTAACCCAGTTCAACTCGGCGTCGCTGCATCTTCATATCGCCGACACCTACATCTTTGACTCGTTTTCCCAAGGCTTTGTAGAGATTCTCGCGGCCGAACAGACCTTTGACAGCTCAACGTGGTACGAGGGCACCGCGGACGCTGTACGGAAGAACCTGATTCACTTTCGGCCGCAGGAACCGAGCCACTACATGATTCTCTCCGGTGACCAACTCTACCGGATGGACCTGCTCGACTTTTTTCAGAAGCACGTTGAGTCTGGTGCCGACGTCACCATCGCGGCTACCACGGTGGACCGCCGGCAGGCCGTGGCCTTCGGCATTCTCCAGGTCAACGACTCCTCACGGGTGACCGCCTTCACCGAGAAGCCGCCCATCGACCGCGACATCGCTCACCTTCGTATCCCGGAGCATCTCCATCCCGACAAGGAACAGCTGAAACAGGGCAAAGAGTATCTCGCATCGATGGGGATCTACTGTTTCCGTGCGGATGCGCTCGAGCACGCGCTGGACAACGAGCTGACCGACTTTGGCCACGAGGTCATCCCGCAGATGATCGACTCCGCGCGCGTCTACTCCTACGTGTTCGCCGGTTTCTGGGAGGACATCGGAACGATCAAGTCCTTCTATGACACCAACATCAATCTCGCCTCGATCAATCCTGATTTCAACTTCTACGACGAGAACGCGCCCATCTATACCCACCGGCGCGATCTGCCGGCGTCCAAGTTCAACGCCTGCGCGATGACCGCCACGCTTGCCGCCGACGGCTGTATCATCACCAGCTCGACGGTGGAAGACTCGATCATCGGGATCCGGACGGTGGTTGAACCGGACAGCTATCTCAGCGGCGTGATCTGCATGGGGGCCGACTACTACGAGACCGTTGCGCGCAAGCAGGAGAACCGTTCGCACGGCATTCCCGACATCGGCATCGGTCGCGGCTGCCGCATCCGGCGCGCCATCATCGATAAAAACGCGCGCATTGGCGACAACTGCCGCATCGGCATGGACGCGAGCGATCCGCCTGACGCCGATTTTCCCACGCACTACACGCGCGATGGAATCATCATCATTCCCAAGAACGCGATTATTCCATCGGGAACGGTGATTTAGTCCGCTGAAGAATGGGTGGTCTCGGCCTGCTCACGCAGGCGCGACAGAATGGCGGGCCACACCGTGCGATCAGATTCGGGCATGGCGTAACTCGATACGTCGTCCCACGCTACCCATCGTGTCTCGCTATGCTCGCTGAGGGTAAACCGCGTCGCATCCGGCGGTTGAAGCTGTACCCGGTACGCCGAGAGGCGAAACGGAACCCCGCGATGGGCAAAGCGGCCTGAGGCCATCAGCTCGTGCACGGTGGCCCTGACACCAAGCTCTTCGCCGAGCTCCCGAACGAGCGCCTGCTTTTCGCCCTCTTCTTCGTCGACCTTACCGCCGGGAAACTCCCACAACCCTCCGATTGATCCCCCGGGAAGCCGCAGCGCAAGCAGCACCGTGCGGTCCCGAACAATGACGGCTGCAACCGAACAGTTTGAATCGGAATTGGTATCAGAGGCGTCGTGCATGGTCTATCGAGGGCACCCGGTCACGGTCTTACAAAAAGAGAACCGTCGGAAAGAGAAAGTGAAGCGCGCCGATCAGCATGCCGGCGGTACCGAACATGACCCGGTTGGACACAAACACCCGATCGAGCGTATCGAGCGCGGGGGAGCTGACGTCGGACCGTTGGCGATAGTGGAGCACCAGCAGAATCAAACCCTGAATCACCCCTGAGAGCGCGGGAATCAGGTCTCCCACCACCGGCACGTCACCGTGAGTAACCGAGAGAAACTTGAAGAAACCCACGAGAAAGGTAGTGATACCAAGCACCAGCCGAAATGTGCCGGAGCTGAGGAGCTGGGCGCTGAGTATGGACGAGATGCGCAGACGGTCTTCCCCATCGTCAACCGAAAGCACAGCACCGGCGACAATGTTTGTCAACACGGAAAGCAGGTAAATCTGTATCATGCAACGAACTCCGTACGCAAAGATTACTCGATTGCCCCGGTGGGGTCAAGCCGCACCCTCAGAACACGCTTTCAGAATGGCCCCCGAACGGTCACTGCCGGCGCACCACCGTGAGCGTGGTGGCGGTGTCATCCAGCCGAACCCGCGCCTGAATCCGCTGGGCTGATACATCGGCCGGTCGCGTCATGGTAAAAACGCGTTCCTCTCCCCGCGCCGGAGGTATGTCAACCGTCTCGGTGCCCACCGGCCGTTGGTCCTCAAGGAACTGAACGCCAACGATGTCGGACGACGCAAGATCGCCGGCAAAGAGGCCCCAGCGCGGGGTAGCGGTGAGCACGTACCGCACCGCGTCGCTGCTTGCTTCTACCCGCAGCGCCACGTTCAAGCCGCCCACCGAACCTCGCCAGCCATGCGGGAGAAAAAATGTCGTGATCACGGCATAGATGATAACGATTAACACGACGTCAAGCAGAATGATCCGGAGCGAGCGGTTTGTCCGCCGGGGGCGGCCCGACTCGTCGCAGTCCGCACAGCCGCGCCGCCGCGATGCAAGCCGCTCATCGCGCCGGTAGTGGTAGGTGATCCGGCCGTCTTCATTGGGCCGCTGGTTCACCGTGTACCTCCCGTGCTGTTCGTCGAACCACCGGTAGGGCCGGCGACCCCTGCCGCACCGCGAGAGACCTCTTCGAGCAGGTGTTCGGCGAGAAAAAACCCCCGCGCCGCCGCGAGTCGACGACCCGCCGCGGCGTGTAGAAGCACCCCTGCTTCCGCGGCATCGCGCGGCGCAATGCCGCGGGCCATAAGGCCACCGATGACCCCGGCGAGCACGTCACCCGTGCCGGCGGTGCCAAGCTCACCGACCATTCCGTCCACCACCGTGACGCGCCCGGTCGGGTCACCGATCCAGGTGACGTGGCCCTTGAGCACCACAACCGCATCGAGCGCTTCGCAGAGCGGCACCAGAGCAGACGCGGGATCGAACGCCACCGTCTCGGCGTCGCTGCCACTCAACGCGGTAAACTCACCCGGGTGTGGGGTGAGAACCCAGCGCCCACCGAGACCGGTGACCCTGCCCGCCTCCCTCAGTCGCATGAGAACACGGATCCCGTCGGCATCGAGTACACCCGCAATCCCGCTCTCCATCGCCGCCTGCAACAGCGCGTCGCGTTCGTTGCTGCGCCCCCATCCCGGACCGACCACCAGAGAAGAGACCCGCTCCCCATCGAGACCGGGGGTATCAGCCGTGCGCACGGCGGGCTCCAGAGGCACCGCCATAACCGAGACCATTTGCCCGGCCACAATCGGATGGATGTCTGCATCACAGAAGAGGCGCACCAGACCCGCGCCCGCCCCGGCGGCGGCCGTACTGCAGAGCACCGCCGCGCCGGTCATACCGACCGATCCGGCGAATACCGATACCACTCCGCGGCGGGTTTTGTAGGTGGAATGATCGATGGCCGGAAGCAGATTCGCCAGTGCGGCATCGTCGAGTACGGTCTCCGTGGTGTCCGGATGGACTACCAGTTCAGGCGGAAAGCCGATCGGTACCACGTGGATTTGCCCACAGTGGGGACGTACCGCCGGCAGGTAGAGCACTCGCTTGGGAAGCCCCACGGTGGCGGTACACCGCGCGCGTACCACCGGCCAATCGGGCTGAATGCCGTCGCCGGCCCCGCTCGGGGCATCAACCGATAGCACGGGAGAGCCGCATGCATTGATCACCCCTACCAGCTCGGCGAGGGATCCGGTGAGGGGACCCGAAATTCCCGTTCCGGTGATGCCGTCAACGATCCAGTCTGCCGCTGTGCACGCCGCACGCACCGCCTCCCGATCGACCGACCAGTCGTGCACCGCAACGCCAAGAGCGCGGCAGGACAGAAGGTGCTGCGCGCCCGGCTCTTTCAACGGAAGGTCACTCACTACCACCAGCGGACGATGCACCCCTTCAACCGCGCAGTGGCGCGCCATCACCAGCGCATCGCCGCCGTTGTTGCCGCGACCGGCAATAAACAGCACGGTAGACTCGCCCCGCGGCAGCACTGTGTCGCGCAGAAGTGCCCAGATTCGAGCGCCCGCGTTCTCCATCAGGATCAGGCCCGGGATGTGATACCGCTCCTGCGCCGCGCGATCGATCGCAGACATCAGGCGAGCATCAACCAGTGAAGTGCGCCCGGAATCGTTCATCGGCGTTGCTCTCCAATGAAGCGGTCGCTTCGCCACCAGACCAGCCGGGCGTGATCCTCAAACCCCAAAAGGGCGCTGAGCACACCGGTGTCCGATACGTGAAAGCTCTTGGTAATCAGCTCGCTGTCTTCGATGCTCAGATTTCGCCGTCGAACGACACGCCCGTCGGTTCGCATGATCAGAAGCTGTGTCTGGTCGTTGTCTTCGCGCGAAAGAAAAAAGAGATGCTGCCCCGGGGCGGTCCCCACCATCTGGTACATGAACTCGATACGTCGCCGTTCGAACACGCTGTGGCCACCGACGGTCTGCGCGTTTACCGGAAGGTTGACGTAGCCCTCATATCGACCGGTCTCGAGGTCGAGCCAGATCACGCGCGAGAGTGCTTTTTCGATCCCAATACCCGAGCCGGTCTCTTCGTCGACCGCCTGCTCGTAATAATCGAGCTTGAGGTAGAGACGTGGCAGCTCCATGTCGGGGAAGATGGACTCCAGAACCGGGATGACGGTGCGATCCTGGGGCACCGGAAGCCGATCAAGTGGAATCTCGACGGTGTAACGAAGGCTTCCCGCAGGCGAGAACCAGAACACCAGTCGGCTCGTGAGGGTCCGACTGATCACCACGATGTCGTCATTCGCGGTAACCTGTAACAGCTCGACGTACGGAAACGGTGTACCACCAATTCCTTCCTGACCGAGGTAGTCGATCAGTTGCCCACGGGAGTTAAAGCGCAGGATCACGCGATTAAGGTTGACGCGAAGATCGCCGTCAAACAGCGCCCGCTCTTCTCCGAGCATATCCTCTACCAGAAGGGTTCGGTCGGACGTCACGGCAACTTCACCTACCCGCGTGAAGTGATACGAATGGGCGCGGCGGTTGGTGATCCGTCCCTCCACGGCGGTCGTCTGAAGCAGTACCGGCCGTGGATTTTCGTCCGGATCAAAATGCAGGGAGAGCAGGTCACCAAAGGAGCTGAACTCCATGATCTTGTTCGCGCTGCCGTTGCCGATGAAAAAGATCCCGTCGCGCATCACCAGCCGGTTTTTATGGGTTCCCGACGACGGGTCAAGCTGAAACAGATCGATCTGGTCTTCGGCTCGCCCGATCGAAAGCCGAAACAGTTCCTCGCGATCAAGCGCCGGAACCTGACCCATACCGCACCCAAGGAGCGTTATCCCGACCACCAGTGCAAGAGCGATCAGCAGCAGAGATGGAGTGATGGTACGTGATTTCATGGGGCCCCCGACGGTCTTCCGGTCGATTCCATACTACCCGCCGGCCGGAACCCGTGTCAACGTTGACCACCAGTCACCGCGGGCGACCGAATCTTGACCCCGCATCTGCTTCCACGCTACATTGAGCAGGTGATGCAAAAACTTATCGACGCGGTTTTTGGCGCCAAGGGAGAGAAGGATCTCCAGGGGCTTATTCCCGTCTTACACCAGATTAATACCCGCGAGTCGTGGGCGATTTCGCTCACGCGGGAGCAGTTTCAGGAACAGACCCAGAATTTTCGCCGCCGGATCGCCGACGGGACAACGCTGGATGAGCTTCTCCCGGATGCGTACGCGTTGGTCCGGGAGGCCGCCCGACGGACTCTCGGTGAACGGCTCTACGACGTGCAGATGCTCGGTGGCATCGTGCTGCATCAGGGCAGAATCATGGAGATGAAAACCGGCGAAGGAAAGACGGTCTCGTCGGTTACCGCCGCATACCTGAACTGCCTTACGGGCAAGGGTGTCCACATCGTGACCGTCAACGACTACCTTGCCCGCCGCGATGCCGACTGGATGCGCCCCGTGTATGACTATCTCGGGGTCACCGTTGGCGCCATTGTCTCGCAGATGGACAACGACGCGCGCAAGGAAGCCTACGCGCAGGACATCACCTACGCAACCAACAACGAGCTTGGCTTCGACTATCTGCGCGACAATATGGCCTTCGACCCCAGTCAGAAAGTCCAGCGCTCGCACCAGTACGCGATTGTCGACGAGATCGACTCAATTCTCATCGACGAAGCGCGAACCCCACTGATCATTTCCGGCGTAGCCGAGGACGATGTGCGGAAGTACGTTGAGGTCAATCGCGTGGTGCCCGACCTCGTCGAGTGCGCCAAGGACCCCGATACCGGTGACTACCCGGACGAACCCGAAGGCGACTACCAGATCGACGAGAAAGCAAAACGCGTCACCTTTACCAATCAGGGGCTCAACAACCTGGAGTCCGCCCTCCAGCGGCGCAAGGTCATCGCGAACTCGCTCTTTCTCGATGAAAACTTCGAGTATATCCACCACGCTACGCAGGCGCTGCGGGCGCATCGGCTCTTTCATCGCGATCAGGAATACGTGGTAGCCGACGGCAAGGTCGAAATTGTTGATGAGTTTACCGGCCGCATCCTGCACGGACGGCGCTACTCCGACGGACTCCATCAGGCGATCGAGGCAAAAGAGGGAATCCGCGTTGCCCAGCGCAACCGTACCCTCGCCACCATCACCTTTCAGAACTTCTTCCGTATGTACGGAAAACTTGCCGGCATGACCGGTACCGCCGAGACCGAAGCAAAAGAGTTTGGCAATATCTACGGTCTTGACGTGGTGGTGATTCCCACCAACCGACCCGTTGCCCGCGCCGACCAGGACGACGTCATCTACCTGAACGATGCCGACAAGTACAACGCAATCTGCGACGAAATCGCCGAGGTGCACGCCAAGGGGCAACCGATTCTCGTGGGCACCGTTTCCATCGAACGATCCGAGCTCCTTTCCAACCTATTGCTCAAGCGCGGCGTACGCCACGAGGTGCTCAACGCCAAGAACCACGCCCGTGAAGCGCTTATCATCTCTGAAGCGGGCGCCCACGGTTCGGTGACCATTGCCACCAACATGGCGGGCCGCGGAACCGACATCAAACTTGGCGGGAACCCGGAGTACCGCGCCCGCAAGCGAGCCGGCACCGATGCCACCGAGGAAGAGTATCGCGAAGCCTACGAGAAAGAGTACACCGTCTGGCGCGACCACTACCGCGCCATACAGGAGGTCGGCGGCCTCTACGTCCTGGGCACCGAGCGCCACGAGTCGCGGCGGATCGACAACCAGCTTCGTGGTCGTTCGGGTCGGCAGGGTGATCCCGGCGTCTCGCGCTTCTTTCTCTCCATGGACGACGACCTGATGCGCCTCTTTGGACGCGGTTCAACGAGCATCAAAAGTCTGATGGCCAAAGGGCTGCCACCGGGCGAACCGCTGAACCATAAGCTGATCAACAAGAGCATCGAGCGCGCACAGTCCAAGGTTGAAGAGCGAAACTTTGACATCCGCAAACACCTGCTGGAATACGACGACGTGCTCAACGAGCAGCGCAAGCTCATCTACCAGCAGCGCGACGCCATTCTTGTGGACACGGCACTGACCGAACGGATCCTCAACACCGCCTCCGATATGCTCGACGAAATGATGGCTGGAATGGATCGCGACCGCGACCTCAGTAAACCCAACGACCCGTCCACGCTCGCACCGCTGCTGAACGAACTGATGGATCGCCTCTTTTTTGTTCCCCGCGCGTCGGCGCAAGAACTCGCCGCCCTTCCACCAACGGAGCTCAAGAGCGCCCTGCTCACCGAAATGCGCGCCGACCTCGCCGAAAAAGCGGAAGTCGCCGGCTCAGAGCGCCTCAACATGGCGATCCGGTTTGAGTATCTGCGAAACATCGACGGTCGGTGGCAGGACCATCTCGAGAATCTCGAGGCGCTCCGCGAGGCAGTCTATCTGCGCAGCTACGCACAGAAGAATCCGCTGCTCGAGTACAAGCTCGAAGGATTTCAGATCTTTGATCAGCTGATATATGATATCCGCCTGGCCATCGCCAAGAAGCTCTTCGCGGTCAAGGCCGAAGGGTTTCAGCAGGCCCCGCAGCCGAGGCGTGCCCCGGCCGGTGCGGTTGCACAGCACGCCGACATGCAGATGATCGGGGCCGGAGCCTCGGCATCAGGCGGGAGAGCGGCGGGTGCCGCCAATCGTCCCGAGGGCGCGCAGGTACAGCGCAACGTGCCCAAGGTAGGCCGCAACGATCTCTGTCCCTGCGGAAGCGGAAAGAAATACAAATACTGCCACGGCCGATGACCGTGGCCGGTGAGTCAGATACCCGTTTTTGCGGTGGGTGCTGTTCTGAGCGTGACGATCCGAACGTGACTATTTGACCGGCTGAACGTTTGACGGAGCGTTCGCGGTTTCTGATTCGATGGTGTACGCGTTGATGAACGTAAACAGCGCGAACAGCGCTATGATGATGATAGCCGTCCTTCTCACAGATCCTCCCTTTTTCAGACGGGTCGCCTTCGACGTTATATGTTCAACACGCGGGTGGTTTTTGTCGGACGACGTATTCTCAATACTACTGCAAATATCGCATCGGGTCTACAAAGCTCCCGTTGCGTATAACGGAAAAATGGACGTGGGGACCGGTACTGCGCCCGGTATTCCCCAGAGTACCGATTTGTTGTCCCTGGTTGACGTTCTGGCCCACGCGCACCGAGAAGCTGTCCAGATGGGCGTAGAGCGTCTGGTAGCCGCCGTCGTGGCGAACGATCACGAACTTCCCGTAGTTTGCCGTCTGGTTCTCCACGTGCACCACTCGACCGGCCCGCGCCGCACGAACGGGCATCCCGATGGGGCCCGCAAGGTCGATACCGTTGTGAAAGCGACGGATGCCGGTGAAGGGATCATTTCGCATGCCAAATCCGGACGTAAACCGGGCGTTCATCACCGGATAGATGAAGAGCTCACCGAGCACACGCTGCAGATCGGTGCGATTCATGCGCGCATCGGGAACAAAGAGCGTCTGACCAACGGTCAAGGTTGAGGAGGACAGATCGTTGGCGTCCAGCAGGGCGTTTACCGAGGTGCTGTACCGCGTGGCGATACTGCTCAGCGCCTCTCCCCGTGCGACGGTGTGCAGCACCCCATCGCGATTGGGAATGCGAAATGTGTCACCCACCCGGATCCGCCGCGCGTCATTGATCTGATTGAGACTGGCCAGGGTATCAATGCGTAAACCGTTGTGCTGGGCCAACCCAGAAAGAGTGTCACCGGGAGCCAGCCGATATTCACGAATCTCCAGGCGCTGGAAGCGGTTCAGATCAACCGGGGCACTCTCCTTCCCCGCCTCACCATCGCGGCGTTCGGGCATCAGAGCGGCAAACAGCGCTTCGCGTCCCACATCGGTCGGGAGGCTGAGAGTAGCCGCGGGCAGGGCGATCCGCATGACCGCGCTGTCCGGAGCGAGTACCGGTCGCAGCGCCATGAGGGCTATCGCGGTGGCGCACAGCAGAATGAACTCCTGAACACGGGTTGCCGGGTCAATCTGGACAGCCGCGGCCGTATTTGCCACGCCGCGCGCACCAGAGCGAGCGATGCTGCGCAGCCACGCCGACGCTGCCGTTGCCAGGGACGTCGTCAGCGATGACGAAGCGGACCGACCATACCGCGGCCGGCGCACGGAAATCGCCGCCCGCTGCGAAACGGTTCGCGTCGAGGAAGCGGCCGGCCGACCGATGACGACCGGGGCGGACGGCGCGAGTGCGGCAGTCGACACGCTTTGCCCCTGCAGCGAGGCCCAGGTCTTTCCCAGAGTGATCACGGATCTGTCGGTTTGCGAAACACGTCCGGCCCGATAGGATGACCGCACTTCACGTCGCCGCGCCACATGCTGTTGTTGTATACTGCTCACCATCTCGTTATTGATATCGACCGAAAACGGAAGGACAATTACCGCTTTATGTCACGCCACGCCGACGACGATCTCTCACCTGCAGTGCTGATTGGACCGGCAATCCTCCTTCTCGTTGTTCTGACGGTGGTCATTGATCTTGCATGGGTGGACGGTGAGTCAATGATGCCGCATCTGCAACCGGGCAGAACGGTGATGGTACATCGCCTTGCATACGGGTTGCGCGCACCCTTGGGGAATTCCTACCTCCTGCACTGGGATAAACCGCAAAAGAATGATATTATTGTGTTCCATAGCCCGGTAGATGGTCGACTCGCGATCAAACGCGTGGTTGGCCCTCCGGGAGCCGCCATCGAGGCAGGAAACGCCGTAGTCCTTGTGGGAGGGGAAGTGTACGACGTGCCCGGTTCGGTCGCAGACCGGCTGAAGCTCATCACCCGAATTCCCGATACTCAACTGTTCGTGGTTGGAGACAACCGTGACGGGTCAACCGACAGCCGCAGCTACGGGCTGATCGAGTTTTCTTCCGTGCGCGGTCGGATTCTGTTTCCACGAATCAGCTCGATTCCGGGACCGGTACGATGACCGAAGAAAAAGATATCACGCGATCGCGGTATCGCATCGTATTTGCTATTTTTTCCCTGCTCCTGCTCGCAGTGGTGGTACAGTTTGCCTCGATCATGCTGGACGCATCCGCTCCGGTAACCGCCGGGCGAGTCGTACCGCCGCAGGTTGAGCGTGGTGCGATCTACGACCGCAACGGTCGAATTCTGGCGATCCAGACCGAGCTCTTCACCGTTACCGCCTGGACGCCGCATATCCGCGATTTCCAGCACACTGCGGAGCAACTCTCGCGGATTCTGGACCTGTCTGCGGACGAGCTGCAGGAGCGCCTGCGAAGCGCCTCGGGCTTCCTGATTATCAAGCGAACCATTACGCCAACCGAGACCGATCAAATCCGCGCGCTGGTGTCGCAGGGCCGTCTCCCCGGTATCCGCCTGGAGCCGGACGCCGGACGCAACTATCCAGAGCGCCGCCTGGCCTCCACGCTGCTGGGCTACGTGGGCGTCGACAACGTCGGGCTGGCCGGCATTGAACACAGCATGAACAACCACCTGCTGTCGCCCCTGCCCCAGTCGGTATCGGGTAACTCCGGCGAAGTGTCCGCGGGAAATCGAATTTTCTTGACCGTTGATGTGGTGATTCAGAGTGAACTCGAACGCCTCGCCCGCGGAGTACTCGCCGGGGAAAACGCCGACTCGGTCCTGCTTCTGGCCATGGATGCGCGAACCGGTGAGTATCTCGGGTACGTATCCCTGCCCGACTTTGATCCCAACGTATTTGATCAGTTCTCTCCCGAACAGCGGCGTAACCGGCCCATCAGCGTTGTCTACGAGCCCGGCTCGGTGTTCAAGGTGTTCTCCGTCGCAGCGTTCCTGGAAATGGGGCGGCTGCGCTCGACCGATCTCTTCCAGACTGCGGGGGGCTACGTAAGCCCCGACGGCAGATTCACCATACGCGACGTCGGCAACTATGGGGTTGTCGACGCGCGCGGTATCATCGTCCATTCCAGCAACGTCGGGGCGGCGTTTGCCTCGGAGCGGGTACCCGCCGATTCGTTCTTTCACATGACGCGGCTCTTTGGTTTTGGCGAGCCCACCGGTATATCACTCAGCGGAGAGGAGCGCGGTCTGTTGCGGACGCCCGACCGATGGTCCGGCCGCTCCCGACAGACCATCGCGATCGGACAGGAGATTGGAGTAACCGCCAACCAGATCATGGCCGCGTCCACCGTGCTTGCAAACGACGGCGTTCTGTTGCGGCCGCAGGTTGTCTCGCGCATCGTGAGTCCCGAAGGCCGGGTAGTGCGCGAGTTTGGCCGTGAGCCCATCCGGCAGGTGATATCACCCGCCACCGCGCGCACGATGCTCGACTACATGCGCGCATCCACCGAGGGGATGGGTACCGCACGACGCATCACCGTGGACGGACTGAACATTTCCGCCAAAACCGGAACCGCGGAGGTGTTTGACCCGGTCACCGGCAGTTACTCCTCGACCAATTTCATCGCATCAACGCTGGCGATTCTCCCAACCGAAGACCCGCGAATCATCCTCTACGCGGCCATCTTCCATCCACGCGGCGACAGCATTTACGGTTCACGGATTGCGGTCCCGCTGATTCGCGACGCAACCGAGTTTCTGGTAACCCAGCTCGACATTCCCACCGGACGCACTCAGACCGCGCGGCACAGCGGGCGCATTGTGGTATCGCTGCCTACCCTCCCGGAACTCGGAGAGACCGTTCCGGACTACTCCGGTCTTCCCAAGCGAACCCTGCTTCCCCTGCTGCAGCGCGATGACGTGCTGATCGATATCCGCGGCAGCGGATGGGTTGTGCGCCAGAGCCCGCCGCCCGGAACCACGATGCAGCGGGGCATGACCATTCGTCTGGATCTGGAATGAGCGGGGGGGCACACGCCAGCAATTCCTTGCCCGAGCGCAGCGATCTCCCGCATGACGCGCTGGAGTGCACCGAACCTCCCGAGGGCTGGGAGGTAGCGAAGGCGGCCAGCGGCGAGCCCACCGTGCGTCTGAACGGCAAGTGGCTCCACAGTCCACGCGACCCACGAATGGAGTCGGCGCGGCTGGTGGATCACAACGCGGTGCCGGGCGGCGTGGTGGTGTTTTACGGCCTTGGCCTCGGGTATCCGGTCGAATACCACTTGGATCGTTCGCCCGAGAACCACGCCGTTGTGGTGGAACCCGAACCACGCCTGATTGCCGCCGCCGCGCAAACGCGGGACCTTTCGGCGCTATTGGCAAATCCGCGGGTACACTTCATAGCAGAACCGAACCCCGAACGGCTCGCGGTTCTCCTGCGCCACTTCGAGAACCGGCCCATTCGCACCGTGCGGCTTCGCGCAATCGTGGAACGCAGCAGCGATTTTTTTCTGCAGTGCGACCGCATCCAGGAGACCTTTTTTGCCCGCCGTGACATCAACGGCAACACGCTCAAGCGGTTTGGCGGGGTATGGGTACGAAACCTCGCACGCAACGCACCCATCCTCTCACGGGCACGCGGCGTAAACCTTCTGGCCGACCGCTTTGCCGGTGTTCCGGCCCTGGTGCTTGCTGCGGGACCCAGCCTTGACCTGGTTCTGCCACACCTGGAACAAATCCGCCGGTCGGCCCTCATAGTTGCGGTGGACACCGCCGCGGCCGCCCTCACGGCCCACGGTTGGGAAGCCGACCTGCTCGTTGTGGTAGACCCCCAGTGGTGGAACACACGGCATCTCGATCGCGTCCGGTCCCAGCGCACCGTGATGGTCTCCGAGTCGTCTACCCATCCACGGGTGTTCCGTCTCATCCAGAACCAACCGCTCTTTGCCGAGTCACTCTTTCCGCTCGGACGGTATCTCGAGCGGGCAACCCAGGTGAAAGGCACGCTGGGTGCCGGCGGTTCGGTAGCCACCTCGGCATGGGATCTGGCACGGCTGATGGGATGTTCCCCCATCTACTGCGCGGGTCTCGATCTGGGTTTTCCCGATCAGCGCACCCACTGCCACGGGAGTTTCTTTGAAGAGCGCATGCACGAGCTGAGCCGCCGGCTGAAACCAGCCCAACACCACGCGTTCTCCTACCTGGTGCAGGCCAACCCCTACCGGGTGGCGGACAACCGCGGCGGAACCGTGCTGACCGATCAACGGATGGCGATTTATCACTGGTGGTTTGAGAACCAGGCGCAGATTCATCCGCAGGTGGATACCCGCACGCTCTCGCCCGGCGGCGTCGCCATAGCCGGCGTGCCGTTTGCCGCTCTGGAGGAGCTGCTGTCGCTGCCGGTCCGGCGTGCGTCCATGGATCAAGCCCTCGAGTCGCTTCGTACCGCCGCTGCCGCCCCCCTCGAGGAGGATACCGAAGAGCGCCTGCGATCCCTCGTCGTCGACTTGATCGCCGAGCTTGGTCGCGTTGAGCGCAGTTGTATGCAGGGGCTGGACGCCCTCGATGCCCACCGGCGCGGCAGCACCGCCCTGCCCCAGACGCTGCGCCGTCTCGACCAGGCCGATCGCGACCTTCGCGCACTGGAACACCGTGATATCGCCGGATTTCTGGTGCAGGATGCTCTGTCCCGGATAACGCGTGGCGAGGACCACGGAGACGCCCTGGAGACCAGCCGCCGAATCTACGAGTCGCTGTGGCAATCGGCGCAGTTTCACATTCGCGAGCTCAAACGCGCCTCAAGCTTTCTGCACAACGCGCCGATACTGTGAGCAAAGGCTACTTCACAGTGTCTTTTGACGGTGCGCACCGACGTCCAGGCGCACCGTTTTTTTTTCGACTGTTCCAAAGCCTGTGCTTTTTTTGAAAGAACCACACAACAGCTCTTCAACTC
>REDM01000111.1 GCA_007693485.1 Spirochaetaceae bacterium | reverse complement strand
GCGCGGGAAAGGTCGATCACGCGGCCTTCCACAAAGGGGCCGCGATCGTTGATTCGCACAACCACCTGCTGCTCGCTGACGGGATTGATTACCCGAACAATCGTACCGAAGGGCAGGGTCCGGTGGGCTGCGGTCAGCTGGTTGGTGTCGAAGACTTCGCCATTAGCGGTCAGCCGCCCCTGGAACTTGCCGCCGTACCACGATGCGAGCCCGTCGAGCTCGTGTTCGGTCTGTGCGAACGCAAGCACCGGGGTCAGAATGGCCGCAAGAACCACGGCGCAGAGAAATCGTGCCCTCATACGGTTCTATCGGCGGATTTCGCTCGCCGTTGAACACCCACGGTCTGGTGATTATAATGCGGCCCTATGAGCAACAAGGCAGCCCTCGACGAGTCCGTGCACTGGGCGGATATTCACGCAGACAAGATCATCCGCGAGCGCGGCCCCAAGCCCGAGTACACCTGCGCCTCCGGCATCACGCCGTCGGGAACCATTCACATCGGAAACTTTCGTGAGATTATCTCCGTAGAACTGGTAGTCCGTGCCCTGCGCGACCGCGGCGAGACGGTGCGCTTCATCTACTCGTGGGACAACTACGACGTCTTTCGCAAGGTGCCCAAGAACGTCCCCAACGCCGAACGGTTCGCTGAGTACCTGCGCTGGCCCATCATCTCGGTACCCGATCCGTGGGAGACGGAGTCGAGCTACGCACGGGCAAACGAGGTGGCGCTTGAGTCCACCATGCCCGAGCTCGGAGTCTTCCCCACCTACATCTACCAGGCGGATCAGTACCGCGCATCGGTCTACGCCCAAGGTATCCGCACCGCGCTTGTGCACCGCGATACCATCCGCGCCATCCTGAACGAGCACCGAACCGAGCCCCTGCCCGATGCGTGGTGGCCGATCTCGGTCTTCAGCACCTTCACCAGCAAGGATACCACCACCGTCCTCGACTGGGACGGGGAATGGGGCGTCCGCTATCGCTGCAACGAGAGCGGGAACGAGGAAACCCTCGATCTGCGTTCCACCGGCGCGGTCAAACTGCTCTGGCGGATCGACTGGCCGATGCGCTGGAAGCACGAAGGCGTCGACTTCGAACCGGCCGGCAAGGAGCACCACTCCGCGGGCGGATCCTTCGACACCGCCAAACAGATCGTGCGGCAGGTCTACGGACAGGAACCGCCGGTTACGTTCAAGTACGACTTCATCAGCATCAAGGGGCGCGGCGGCAAGATCTCCTCGTCTTCGGGGGACGTGGTGAGCGTGCGCGACGTGCTGGAGATCTACCAGCCGGAACTGGTGCGCCACCTCTTTGCCGGAACACGCCCCAACGCCGAGTTCGCGATCTCCTTCGACCTCGACGTCATCAAGCTCTACGAAGACTACGACCGTTGTGAGAGGATCTACTTTGGAACCGAAGAGGTGGGCGAGAAGCGCCGCCTCAAGGAATCTCGCATCTACCAGCTGTCGCAGGTGGCCGAAGTGCCTGCGTCACAGCCGTTGCAGATTCCCTTTCGCCACTTCTGCAACCTGCTGCAGATCAGCGCGGGCAACATCGATCAGGCGATCGACTCCTTTCCCGGCACCGAAGGCATCAGCGACGCCGAGCGTGCGCGGCTTCGTACGCGCGGTGCCTGCGCCTGGAACTGGATCAACCGCTACGCCCCCGAGGATTTTCGCTTCGTTCTGAAAGAGGGCGGCGAACCGCCAATCGAGCTGGATCCGGCTGAGGCCGCCGCCGTACGTGCCCTCACCGCGGAGATGCGCGATCGTCTTGCCGACCACGACGAGAAGTCGCTCGCTCAGGCGATCTATGACATCGCAGCCGCGCAGGGCATTGAGGCCAAGCAGCTCTTCCTGGTGATGTACCGGATTCTGGTGGGCAAGGACCAGGGACCGAGGCTCGCCGGCTTCCTGCTCACCCTCGGGCGTGAGCGGGTCTTGCGCATCCTGCGCGCATACGAATAGGCCGCCCCGCACCACGGAGCAGGGTAGCACAACGACCGGGAGGACCAATGGACGGCGATCAGATTAAACAGCTCCTTGGACGTACCGTCGCCGAGCGTTTTGTCACCTCAGGAATGAAGATCGGGCTTGGAACCGGATCCACCGCGGTCTGGGCAATTCGGCGCATCGGTGAGCTGCTCGCCGCTGGCACGATCTCGGAAATTGTGGGCGTGCCGACGAGCTCTCAGAGCGAGGTCGAGGCCCAGGCGGGGCGAATTCCGCTACGCAGCATGAACGATCCGGAGATCGCCGGCGAACTCGACCTCACCATCGACGGCGCCGACGAGGTCGACGCCGCGGGCAACCTTACCAAGGGCGGTGGCGGCGCGCTGCTGATCGAGAAGGTGGTTGCCTACGCATCGCGCCGCGTGGTCATCATCGTGGGACGGGACAAGCTGGTGGACCACCTCGGGCTCAAGTATCCCATTCCCATCGAGGTGATTCCCTCGGCCCGCGTGCCGGTAACGCGGGCGCTCGAGAAGATGGGGATCGCGGTACAGCTTCGCATGGCGGTGAAGAAGATGGGCGCCGTCATTACCGATAACGGAAACGTGCTGCTGGATGTTTCGTTGCCGGCTCCCACCGACATCGCCGCCTTCGAGCGCGAGGTGAACACCATCCCCGGTGTGGTGGAAAACGGAATCTTCAGCCGGGCGAACGCCGAGATCTACTACGGTACTGAAGACGGCGAGGTTGTTGCCTTCAAGCCCGCGCGCTGATCAGCCGGGGCTGAAGTCGCGCCGGAGTGTCGGCGCTGGTCAGTCGAGCCGATCGCGAAGGCGGCGCACCTGCGCTGCCTTGTCGTCGGCGCCGAAGATAAACGAACCGACTACAAAGACGTTGGCGCCTGCGGACTTGACGTCGGCGATAGTGCGATCGTTGATACCGCCGTCCACCTCAATGTCCACTCCGTCGCCCAGCATGGCACGCGCCGTCTCGATCTTGCGCAGCATTGCCGGAATAAAGCTCTGCCCGCCGAAACCCGGCTCCACCGTCATGATGAGGAGTCGGTCCAGATATTCCCGCACGGGTTCAATCAACCGGACGTCGGTGGCCGGATTCACCACCAGTCCTGCGGAAACGCCCGCCTCGCGCAGCTGGGTCAGCAGCACGTAGGCGTGATCGGTTGCCTCGAGGTGGAAGGTGACGATATTGCTGCCCATCGCTACGAAGTCCTTCGCGTACTGGTGGGGACGGCTGATCATCAGGTGGGTGTCGATTACGGCGTCCGGGTGAGCGGCGCGAATGCCGCTGACAACCGGCACCCCAAAGGAGATGTTGTCCACAAAAACGCCGTCCATCACGTCCAGATGGATCTCGTCTACGTGAGGAACCACCTCCGCGATCTGCTCTCCAAGCCGCAGGAAGTCGGCATTCAGAATCGATGCTCCAATCTTGTAGTTCACGGGTGCTCCTTGGTTACCGCATCATACGGTGGTCACTGCACCATCCGGCGCAGCAGGGGATCGCGGCTTCGCCACTTGGGCTGCACCTTGACGCGCAGGTCGAGGTGGATCCGGTAGGGAAAGATCTCGTTGAGTTCGCGCTGCGCCTCCAGGCGGATGTCGCGGATCTGTTCTCCGCCCTTTCCCACCAGGATGCCCTTCTGCGAGTCGCGCTCCACGTTCAGAAAGACGCGCGCCCAGAGCATCGCCTCGCGGCCATCTTCCGGTTCTCGCATCTCCATGTCGGCCACTTCCACGTAGATGGCGTGCGGCAGTTCCTCGCGGGCGCGTGCGATCGCCTTCTCGCGGACAATCTCGGCGATACGAAACTCCGGCGCTTGGTCGGTGTAGTAGTCGGCGTCGTAGAAGGCCTCGCCTTCGGGCATGGGGGCGAAGAGCGCGTCAAGAAGCGGTGGCAGCCCGTCGGAGGTCACCGCCGAGACCAGATGGATGGCAGCCTCAGGCAGGGACTCGCCCAGCAGTTCGCGGTAGCGATCGACGAAGGTGCGCGGAAGGTCGCTCTTGTTGAGGGCGCAGATGCGCGGCAGGGACGTCTGGGCCAGAAGCGCCAGAACGTCGCGCTCCTCGGGCCCCGGCGGACGGGAGAGGTCCGCCACGTAGAGTACGGCGTCGGCCTCTTCCAGGGTCGATTCGGCAAGGCGACGCAGATAGGTATTGAATTTTCGATCGCTTCGGTGGTACCCCGGGGTATCCAGAAAGACAATCTGCCCGCGCGGATCGGTCACGATGCCGCGGATCTTGTTGCGCGTGGTCTGCGGTACGGGTGAGGTGATCGATACCTTCTCTTTGCAGAGCGTGTTGAGCAGGGTTGATTTCCCCGCCGAGGGTCGTCCGATGATGGCGACAAAGCCGGATTTACTCATGGTTTGTTTGTGAGTATATTGAAGAGACTCAATACGTTCCAGAGGCAAGGAAGATTCATGCACGATTACCGGCTCATATCACCACGCGCAGACGAAGATCAGGAACCGGAAGAACAGAAAGAAGAGTCCGCGGCCAGCGCCGATCAGCTGATCGGTAAGATGCTCAAGACGCGAACCATCCTGCTGTCGGGCGAAGTCAACAAACCGCTCGCAGAACGGGTTGTTCGCCAGCTGCTTCTGCTCGAGGATGCGGGTGAAGAACCTATCAAGGTGTTCATCGACTCGCCTGGCGGCGATGCCGACGCGGGATACGCCATCTTCGACATGATGCGCTTCATCAAGCCCGAGGTGTACACCATCGGTATGGGTCTGGTGGCGAGCGCAGGGGCACTGATCCTGCTGGCTGCTCCCAAGGAGAGGCGCATCGGCCTGCCCAACTCCCACTACCTGATTCATCAGCCGCTGAGCGGAATCCGGGGTGTGGCAACGGAGATCGAGATCCACGCCCGGGAGATGGAAAAAATGCGGGCCCGCATCAACCAGCTGATTGCCGACGAAACCGGGAAGCCGCTCCCACAGGTAGAAAAAGACACCGATCGCGACTTCTGGATGGGTGCAGCGGAAGCCGTTGAATACGGGCTTCTGTCCCGCATCGTAACCAACCGAAGCGAACTCGATCCCTCCTGATCTGCGATGGGGACAAACGAGCCCAGCCGTTCCGAAGAACCGTCGCCGGGCGCATCTGACGTCGGTGATCGGCGTGAGGTTCCCGCGGCCTTCGCGGGATTCTCTCCCGATGAAGCGCCGGCGGGCGTCGGGTTCATTCATGGCAAGGTGCGGGATATCTTTGTCCTCGACCGCGATCTCGTCATCTCTGCATCCGACCGAATCTCGGCGTTTGACCGCAACCTTGGATTAATTCCCCGGAAGGGGGAGATTCTTACCCAGCTCTCAGCCTTCTGGTTTGGCGAGCTCGCTGACATCTGCCCCAATCATCTGGTTTCGCTGGTGGGGCCTCGAGCGATGCACGTTCGCCGGTGCTCCGTTATTCCCGTGGAAGTGGTGGTGCGCGGGTACCTCACCGGTTCCGCCTGGCGGGACTATCAGAACGGGCAACCGGTCTCCGGAATCGCTCTGCCCGCGGGTATGCGCGCCAATCAGCAGTTTGCCACTCCGCTTATCACCCCGTCCACCAAGGAAGCGGTTGGCGCGCACGATCGGCCCATCTCTGCCACCGAGGTCGTAGAGTCGGGCATTGTGGACGCCGCACGCTGGACCCAGATCGAGCAGACCGCCCTGGCGCTCTTTGCCCGCGGTACCGAGATCTGCGCGAGAGGTGGTCTCATGTTAGTAGACACCAAGTACGAGTTTGGTCTGCGCGATGGAGAACTCACGTTGGTGGACGAGGTACACACCCCGGACAGCTCGCGCTTCTGGTTTGCCGACGACTACGCCGCGCGGTTTGCCGCGGGCGAACCGCAGCGCGCCCTCGACAAGGAGCACCTGCGTGCCTGGCTGCTCGAGCGCGGCTACCAGGGCGAGGGCGACCCGCCGGCCATCCCCGATTATCTCTTTGCTGAAGTGGCCGAACGGTACCAGTTTGCCTTCGAGACCATCACCGGAATAGAATTTTCTCCCGATGAGACAAACCGTGAAGCACAGCGACAAAAAACGTTGTTCTATGTTGCAGAGCTTCATCGCGCTCAATCGGGAGGTATCTCAGACTGACACGCTGCACACCAACACGTCGGACGACGGCACTCATTCTGTCGGCAGTTGCGCTTGTCGCCTGCTCTCCGGCCGACACCGAGCTGCGCATTCTCTCGTACAACGTTCATAATCTTTTTGACGACGTCTACCACGGGACCGAATTTGCCGGCTACCGTCCCGGTATCGACCGCTGGACCACCGCCGACTTCCACGCGAAAGCGGAACGCACGGCTACGGCAATCCGACTGGCCGGAGACCCCAGACCGGCAACAGGCCGGATCACCCGGCTGCTCAACGCAACGGGATTTGCTCCCTCGCTCTGGCCCGACGTCCTGCTCCTTCAGGAGATCGAGAACGAACACGCCCTCTCGGTGCTGCTCGGCGATCATCTGGCGCGGGCCGGCTACCGCTGGTCGCTCATGCCCCCGCCGACGGGATCGGCGTTTCGCGTAGCAGTGGCTACGCGGCTGCCGGTCCGGTCGGCCCGGACCCACGCGCTCTATTTCCTGGGCAGACCGCAGCGCGACATCCTGGAGGTAGAACTCGACGTGGAAGGCGTTCCGCTCACGCTGTTCGTCAACCACTGGCAGTCGCGCCGCAGCGGCGTGGCCGAGAGCACGCCCGCGCGGCTGTTCTCTGCGACGGCGGTTGCCCGCAGGATCGATCAGCTGGTGTCCGCCGATGCACGGGCTGCCGCCATCGTTGCCGGCGATCTTAACATGACACCCGGTGAGCTCTCCGCCGTGGCGGTGCTGCCGCTCCACAACGGGTGGGAGCACGAGGAGTTCCCGGGGAGCTACTATTTCCGGGGGGAGTGGAGCCGCATCGACCAGATGTTGTTCACCGATGGCGCTGTCGACGGTCCGTTTGCCTTGATGGACTTCGAGGTCGTCTCGCACGCTCGGCTTCGAGACCGTGATGGCCGTCCGCTGCCGTGGCGATCGGGATCGTCACGGGGCTCGTCCGACCACCTTCCGATCCAGGCGCGACTGCGGTTGCCGGACGGTGGGCGCCACGCTCCTACCAGACGCCCGCCTCGGTGAGGGTTGTCACAACCTCTCCCTCCCAGTCGCGGTTTGCGCGAGGGTTTGCCGGGCTGGGGTGGAGGATGGTCAGCGCGCGCGGCCCGGTACCGGTATGAGAAGGGGCAGTGCTGAGCACCGTATCGATGCGGGACCGTGCGAAACCACCGACCCCCACTACCCACTGCGGTTTCAGCAGCGTTATGGTGGTGCGCAGCCACTGGTCGCACGCGGCGTAGAGCGGCTCCCGTTCCGCCGCGGGGAGCTTGTCCGGGGTGCGGTTTCGACCGCTTTCTTCCATGAAGACCAGTGGGCAGTAGTTGGCAACAAAATGATCACGGAAGAACTCCGTGGCGCTTCCAAATCGCCGCGCCATCAGGCCCCAGAGCCGGCGGCCGCTGACCTCGCTGCGCGTACACGAGAGTCCCTCAATCGGGCGCTTCGGGTGCTCCTGATCGGGTGTTCCGATTGGCTCGGTGATGCCCATCCAGTCGCGTACGGCGGGAACCTCACCAAAGGGGATGCCGGTCTGTGCCATCCCCCACGGACCCGGATTCATCCCCAACAGGAGCACCCGTTTGGGGCCGGTAGCAAAGCGGCGCAGATAGGCCGAGTGGGAGAGACGGGCGTAGTCGAGGGGCTGGTAGACCGCGGCCACCGGCGGCGCAAACCGCAGCGGTGCCACCGCCGCCCTGAGTTGGTCGGCTGCGTCGATCAGCCGGCGGGCCGTGGTGGACTGCGTCACGTCCCACCGCCACCGCGGGTTGACCCGCGTTCGAGGTGCTCCACCGCGGCTGCCGTACGGTCCACCGCGGTGTCGGTTTCGGTAAACGCTTTGGCCGCGTTTCGCAGGTGGGCGGTTGCGCGCTGGTAGGTTTCGGTGAGTCGTTCGAACTCGCGCCGCACCACGTGAACCGCCTCCACCAAGGCCCGACTGTCGGCATCCATCGCCAGACCGCGCAGGCCGTACGACACGGTTTGCAGGTATGCGAAGAGGGTCGATGGACTGACCGGCACAACGCCGCCTCGCAGTGCCGCCTCAAGCAGGCCGCCGTCGGCAAAGAGGTAGCGGTAGTGCGCCTCGGAGGGGCAGTAGAGCATGGCAAACGAGAGGGTTCCCTCTTCAGGGCGGATGTATTTCTGCGCGATCTCGTCGATCTGCTTCTGGAATACCCGCGCAACCTCAGGCGTCGGCGCTTGAGGGGAAGCGTGCATTGATCGTTCCACCGCCTCACGCGGAAACTTCGCGTCCACGGCCACGAGGTTACCCCCCATCAGAATGACCGCATCGGCGCGGGCGCCGTTTCGAAAGGTGTGCTGCAGACGGTACGCCGCGGCCGGCAGCCAGTTCTGCAGCAGCTGGGCGAGCAGCGCTTCGCCCACAGCGCCGCGAGCGCCGGGCAGAAGCATGAACCGGTGCAGATCTGCTACGTGGCCCGCCATGGATTCCAGGTGATCGAGCTTTTCGCGAAGTCCCGACACGTCGACCCCGCCGGAACGACCGCGCCGCGTGGCGAGAAGGATTACCGTCAAAATGAGACAGAACGAGAGAGCGCTCAACGCGACGATGAGGTGCTCGGGAGTCATGCGGGCATGGTAGCGCTCGAGACCACCTTGCACAAGCGTTTCCTGCCATACTATAAACAAAGCCATGGAATCCTTCGACAGTGAAGCCTCCTACCTGGCCGAGCTGGCGCTTCGCGCTGGTCTCCCGGACGGGTTTCGCGCCGCAACCACGCGGTTTCACTTCACTCCGGCCGAACGTCCTACCGGGAAACCGTACGGCATGAACCTCTCCCTGCTTACGGTCGACCCTCCCGCGCGATCATTTGCGGGGGTTTTCACCCGAAACCGCTTCCCGGGAGCCCCGGTGATCGTCGCGCGGGAGCGGATGCGCGCCCCACGACTCGCGGGTATTCTCATCAACAACAAAATCTCTAATGTCTGCTCGCCAACCGGTCTGGGCGATGTACATACTCTGACCAGCGCGGTGGCCGAACGTCTCGGCGGCACGGCCTCCGAGTATCTTTCGGTCTCGACCGGAATCATCGGGTGGTCGCTGCCGGTTGCGCACATGGTGGAGGTCCTCCCTGATCTGACGCAGCGGCTGGGCAGGGCGGATGCACTCGAGGTGGCGCGCGCCATCATGACCACCGATTCATTTCCCAAGGTTCGGTCGGCCACGGTGGGCGGCGCGAGGATCGTGGGAATTGCCAAGGGAGCTGGTATGGTGGAGCCAAATCTGGCGACCATGCTGGTCTTTCTGCTGACCGACGCCGACATCGACCGTGACGGCCTTCGGACCGTGCTGTCCAAAGCGGTCGCGCAGAGCTTCAACCGCATCTCAATCGACAGCGATCAGAGCACCAGCGACATGGTCGTGGCGGTGAGTTCGCAGCGCCACCGGGTCGAGCCGGCCGCATTCGAAGGCGCACTGACCGGTCTGTGCCGCTCGCTCGCCGGGGATGTGGTCCGAAACGGGGAAGGAACCTGCCACGTCATCCGCGTACGGCTGCGCGGGGCCCCTTGCGAAGAAGATGCCGCCGGTCTCGCCAAAGCGGTGGTCAACTCGCCCCTGGTGAAAACCGCTGTATTCGGCAACGACCCCAACGTCGGACGAATCATCGGTGCTCTCGGAGATTACGCGGGAACCTTCGACGTCGCGCTCGATCCCACCCAGGTTGAGGTGC
>REDM01000215.1 GCA_007693485.1 Spirochaetaceae bacterium | reverse complement strand
CCAGTACACACAATGTCGACGATCAATATCGCTGGCTTACCGGCACCTCCATGGCCACCCCCCACGTTGCGGGGGTGGCGGCGCTGCTCTATGCGGTTGAGCCGGGGTTGAATCAGGCGGCGGTGTACTCGATTCTGAGGGCGACGGCGCGGGATCTGGGGGCGCCGGGGTGGGACAAGTATTACGGTCATGGGCTGGTGGACGCGCAGGCGGCGCTTGAGTATCTCGTGAATCTGCGCCGGCGTATTCCGCGGGCGCCCATGGGGCAGGAGCCCGGTGGTGGGTCGGGCGGGCTGCGCATCAATGTTGCCGCGCTGTCGGGGGCCCAACTTCCGCCGCCCGAGGCGGAGATCGATGCGGCCAGTCTGATCGTTCGGTTTGCTGATGGGACGGACTCCTCGGACAGCCTTCAATTGCAGGCGTTTGCCGACGCAGTCGCGGATCGGCTTGGGCCCACCGCGGTTCGCGCGGTGGGAGCGGATACCGCCGTGGTGGAGCTGCTTGCGGGGCAATCCGTGGTCGATGCGCTCCAGCAGGTGGCCGGTGTTACCGGGGTGCAGTTTTCGCAACCCAACTACATCTACCGTGCCGTATGGTGATCAGTTGCTTAATAGGAGTCCGGGGATGAAGCGTCAACGCCGCGTTTTGACGGTCCGTGCGGTGGCCATGGTGGCAGCGGTATTGCTCGGTGCGTGCACCACGCTTGCGGCTTCCGGCACCGAGTTGGCCTTCCGCTCGCTCGACCGCGGTGATTACGCAGCGATTGAGGAGGCCGGGTGTCTGGTGGTTCGCAGTGAGTCTGAGTTCGCGGACCTGTGGCATCGGATTCACCAGACTGTTTCGGCTGAGCCTCCGTTGCCGGACGTCGACTTTTCCCGCCAGCTTGTGCTCGCGGCGTTTCAGGGGCAACAGCCCAGTGGGGGACACGCGATTTCCATTGATCGAGTGGTTGAGCAGGGCGATCGGCTGACGGTGGTGGTCTCTGAATCGGTGCCTGCCGCCGACGCAATGGTTACCATGGCGCTGACGTCGCCGTACCATCTGGTTGCCGTTGATCTCGCCGACGGTCGAGCAGCGTTCGTTCGCGTGGAGTTTCGTGGCTGTCGGTGAGTTCGGTCGGTTGCTCCCTTCAGGGCAATCCAATAGAATGCACTCACCGTATGAATGCCAAGCACGTTTCCCGTTTGTTAACTTCCATTCTGAACCAGTTTGCTGACACCACATTGCGCGATGATGCGCGGTTTTTCGCCCGACTCGCCTTTCAGTTTCGCGACGTTGCAACGCTGGCCAATGAGCTCTACGGTGGGCGTGAGGACTATGTCGAGACGCTGACCGGAATCGTCCGGACCCTGCATCAGGCGCATCACGAACGCATTCGACGGCTCGGCGCATCGTCGCCCAATCCCGACTGGTACCTGAGCCAGGAGCTTGTCTCCACCATGCTCTACGTGGATCGGTTTGCGGGCAACCTGTCGGGACTGGCTGAGAAAGGAGAGTACTTTCAGGAGCTGGGAATCAACCTGGTCCATCTTATGCCGCTGCTCGATTGTCCGCCCGGCGCGAACGACGGGGGCTACGCCGTGCGTGACTATCGCCGCGTTGATCCGCGGCTTGGTACTACCGAAGAGCTTGCATCGCTGATTGAGCGCTTCCACCGGGCCGGCATCCGGATCCAACTTGACCTCGTAGTCAACCACACTTCCGACCAGCACGAGTGGGCGCAGAAGGCCCGAAGCGGCGATGCCCACTTTCAGGGCTACTACTACCTGTTTGACGATCGCACCATTCCCGATGAGTTCGAATCATCGATGCCCGAAGTGTTCCCGCAAACCGCACCGGGAAACTTCACCTGGGTGCCGGAGATCGAGCGCTGGGCGATGACCGTGTTTCACGACTACCAGTGGGACCTCAATTACACCAACCCCGAAGTGTTTCGGGAGATGCTCGATGTGATGCTCTTCCTGGCGAATCTCGGGGTCGACGTACTGCGACTTGATGCGGTTCCCTATCTGTGGAAGCGGCTCGGGACCACCGGACAAAACCTCGATGAAGCGCATACGGTGTTGAGGCTCTTTCGGGCGTGCACCGCCGTGGTTGCACCTGAGGTGGTGTTGATGGCCGAAGCGGTGGTGCAGCCGCGAGAAATTGTGCGCTACTTTGGCACCGACGACTACGAAGGCCGGGAATGTGAGACCGCCTACCATGTCTCGCTGATGGTGCTTCTGTGGGACTGCATCGCAACCAAGTCGGTCCGGCTTCTGCGCCGCGGCCTCGAGAGTATCCCGGCAATCCCACGGGATGCGACCTGGTTTACCTATATTCGTTGTCACGACGATATCGGACTCGGCTACGCCGACGAGGACATTCGCGCCTGCGGGTTTGATCCCTTCCTGCACCGCCGCTTCATGGTGGACTACCTCACCGGCCGCTTTCCTGGTTCCCCTGCGGCCGGCGAGCCCTTCATGTTCAACCCCCGGACGCAGGATGCACGGATCAGCGGGAGCGCGGCCGCGCTTGTCGGGCTGGAGACCGCGCTGCGAAACGGAGACGAGGACGCAGCTGCAATCGCGATCGATCGGTTGATCATGCTCTACTCGGTGGTTTTTTCGTTTGGTGGCGTTCCGATCGTCTACTACGGTGACGAGGTGGGGGTGCTCAACGATTATCGTTACCTCGACGATCCAGCCACGCGCGAAGACAACCGCTGGATGCATCGGCCCGTTCTGGACTGGGGCCAGATGGAGCGACGCCACGAACGTAACAGCGTGGAAGGGCGCATCTTTTCCCGCATGCAGCGGCTCATTGCGATCCGCAAGCGGCTTCCCGAGTTTTCCGGGGAGCATCCCGCGGAGATTCTCGACGCAGAGAATGACCATGTATTCGCATTCTTGCGGTACAACGCCCACCATCGCACCCTGGTGCTGGTGAACGTGAGCGACGTCACGCAGGCTGCGGCAGCGTCGCTCCTGGAGTACGCGGGGGTGGATGCTCACTCGACGGATCTGGTAACCGGAGATCCTGTGCGGAGGGAGGCCGACCGTGTGGTACTGCCGCCCTGTGGTTTCTGCTGGCTTCGGAATGCCCCGTTGGTTGAACAGCCGTGATCGTAGAGCAGACGGTTGTTTCGCTTCGAGCCCGGCCACGTGGGGCTCATCTCATTTCCCAGGAGATTGACGCCGCGATCGCCAAACTGGAGCCAATCGAGCACGGCCTCGCCCACTTGCATCTTCTTCATACATCGGCAGCCTTGACTCTCAATGAGAATAGCGACCCCGATGTGCGCACCGACCTGTCGGCTATCATCGATCGTCTGGTTCCCGAGTCACAGTCCTGGTATCGCCATACGCTTGAAGGCCCGGACGATATGCCGGCCCACGCGAAGAGCTCGCTTCTTGGCGCGAGCCTTGTGCTTCCGGTTCGTGATGGCCGTCTGTTGCTCGGTACCTGGCAGGGCGTCTACCTTGTGGAGTGCCGCGACCGGGGCGGAAGCCGCCGACTTTGCATTACGCTCATGGGCAGCCCCGCGTAGCCGCTTCTCGTTCAAGTTGCCGGTATGGTAGAGTTGCTCATGGAAGAGATCCAGCAGGCGTTTCTCGCCGCGCGCGACGCCCGTCTGCGCGCACATGCACCCTACTCACACTTTCAGGTTGGCGGGGCCGTTTTGGTCGCCGGCGATGCTCGGGTTTTTGTGGGCTGCAACGTTGAGAACGCAAGTTATGGTGCCTGCATCTGTGCGGAGCGTTCGGCGATCATGCATATGGTTTCCGTGCGCGGAGTGGGAGTCATCGAGCACGTTGTGGTGGTGACGGCCGTGTCGCCGCCGTCGGTGCCGTGCGCGCTCTGCCTGCAAGTCATCGCCGAATTCGCGACACCCAAGACCCAGATTCACCTCGCCGACCTCGAGGGAATTAAGCGCACGGTTACTTTTGGCGAACTACTGCCTGAGCCCTTCGTTCTGGTGTAGCCATGTGTTGGACCTGCCTGTGCGAGAGCGAGCGCAAACACGGCGGTGAACCGTCGGTAGTGCAGATCGCCATTCGCGCAGTTGTTACGGTGCCGATTCGGCTCTACCAACTCGTTATCTCACCGCTCTTCCCGGCCTCCTGCATCTATTCTCCGTCGTGCTCCTGGTATGCGCGGGAGGCAATCCGCCGCCACGGAGTGTTTCGCGGTGCTGCCCTCGCAATTGCCCGCGTGATCCGCTGCTCTGCGCTGTTTTCCGGCGGATTTGATCCGGTTCCCGAACGCGCGGACTGGGACCAGATTCGCAGTGACTACCGTAGCTTTCGCTCGCGAAGAGATGGCGGGCACGCCGGTCGCCGCACGGCACGTCGTGGACGGCGAAAAAAGGGGCGGGAAACGCCATGAGGGAGGCGCCGCTCGCGGCACGCGCCGAGGCGGTGCTGGACCAGCTCGAGAAAACCTACCCCAGAGATCGGCCGCTGTTGGTCTACGATTCTCCGTATCAGTTGCTGATCGCGGTTGTTCTCTCGGCGCAGACCACCGATGCCCAGGTGAACCGCATTACTCCCGAGCTCTTCACCCGGTTCCCGGATCCGTGCGCGCTGGCTGCTGGCGACCCGACCGCCATCGAGGCAATCATCCACCCCACCGGCTTCTTCCGCGCCAAGGCGCGAAACATCCGCGCCGCTGCACGCGCGATCTGCGATCGCTTTGACGGGACGGTGCCTGAAGCGATGGACGATCTTCTCTCCCTCGCCGGCGTGGGGAGGAAGTCGGCCAACGTGATTCGCGGAGCGCTGTTCGGGCATCCCGCAATTATCGTGGATACCCATTTTGCACGGGTAAATCGCCGGCTCGGATTGACCGCTCAGACCGATCCGACGCGTATCGAGCGCGAGATAGCCGAGCTCCTGCCGGCGTATCGACACTACTCGTACTCCATGCGGGTCAACTATCACGGTCGTGACTGCTGCTTTGCCCGGTCCCCGGCGTGCACGGACTGCCCGCTTCGTGACCTGTGCCCCTATCCACAGCCGCAGGAGTAGACCGCTGGAGTAACGCGACCGAACATCCTTCTTCAGGGGGCGGGTGTTGCACCGCCACACCATTTGGCCTACTATGATACTCTACCGTACCGGGACCACAAACCGGCGGTGGAGAAGGTAGAAGCGGATGTCGCCACGAAAGAGATCGACAAAATCTACCCGTGCGCCGCGGAAACATTCGTCGACGGTGAAGGAATCGAAAGCCAGCGGGAAGGAACGGGCGTCCGCGGTTGAGACGCCTACGGAGAATCTCGTCTGCGTCGCCTTTTCCGATATTGCCACCGGTGATGATCTCTGCGTGCAGCTGGGGTTCTACGGGTTCCGCACGGTTCTGGCGACCGATGAGGCTCAGCTTCTGCGCGCGGTGACTTCCGCCGTACGCGTGGTTCTGGTGGTCGAGCTTTCCGCGCTGGACAACGGTATTTTTGAAACCAGCGCGATTCGTGAGCTGCAGAAGGGAAAGGAACGTCCGGTTCGCCTTGTAGTAGTTTCGCAGGACGACGGATTTGACCTGCGGCTGCGGGCGGTTCGCGCCGGTGCCGATGCGTTCTTTCCCATTCCGATCGAAATCGCCCGCGTATCCGACAAGATTGACTCACTCTTCGGACAGAACGCTCTTGATCCCTTCCATGTGTTGATTGTGGGGGACAATCCCGAGGAGATTTCCAATTACGCGCTCATGCTGCAGCAAGAAGGCATGCTGACGTCGGTGGTATCCGATCCTCGACACCTGCTGTCGGTTATGATCGAATCGAAACCCGAGCTCATCCTGATGGATCTGCAGATGGCGGAATGGAGTGGCGTCGAATTGACGCAGGTGATTCGCCAGCTCGACGCCTTCATCGGTATACCCATCATCTTTATTGCTGATGATTCGGCCGGATTGGAAACGCGACTGCAAGCCATTGAACTCGGCGGTGATGAATTTGTGAATCGCCCGGTTATTCGCCGCTACCTTGGCGAGCTGATGAAACTGCGTGCCGCACGCAGTCGAACCATGCGGTTCTTCATGGAACGCGATTCTCTTACCGGTCTGCTCAACCATTCAAATCTGCGCGAGAAACTCGCCGCTGAGATGCGACGTGCCGAGCGGATTGGAAACGAGCTCTGTTTCTGCATGATTGACATCGATCACTTCAAGCAGGTAAATGACACCTACGGCCATCTCACCGGAGATCGGGTGCTCAAAAGCCTCTCCCGCCTTTTGCAGGACCGACTGCGAAAAACGGACGTGGTTGGCCGGTACGGAGGAGAGGAGTTTGGCGTCATTCTCTTTGACACGACCCTGGCGCACGCCGAACGCATCATGAACGAAATCCGCGAGAGCTTTGCTCACGTGCGGCAGCAGGCGCAGGACAAGGAGTTTTTCGTTACATTCAGCTGCGGCATCGCGTCATATCCCACCTTCAGTCTGGTCAACGAACTGAACGAGGCAGCCGACCGGGCGATGTACGAGGCAAAACAGCGAGGGCGAAACCTCGTGTGCACCATCTGATTCACTCTGGGCTTGCTGCTCGAAACCGACACAATTCCGTAATGCGCCACCGCACCGAGTGCCACCAGCTGGTTTTGGATGGAGCGGTCTCGATCTCGATCTGGATCAGCGAAGCCGAGCGAATCAGCCCCACATACAGTGCGTCCGTCCCGAGCGGGGGCTCTGAGATTTTCGGTGATGCCGTGTCTTCGGCTTCACCGAGAAACAGGCTCCCCAGCGGAAAAGACGGTACGCTTTCTCGTGCCGTCTCTTCGGGATGGGGGAGCGCGAGAGACACGGCGAGTTGAGCGCACGACGCAGCGAGTGTCGTTTCGGCAATGAGGTGCCCATCGCGTACGCAGACCGACGCGATCTGAAATGGTGAGAACCCCCAATCCGACGACGAGAGCGGGGGTGGTGGGGTATCCTGCGCGGACGTGCCGCGGTATCCAACGGGGATGATGGGAGGCAATGCACGGGTGGACGCGAGCCCGTAGCGACGAAAGAGGTCGTCTTGCGCTCGGTACGCGTGGTCCAGAACGTGGTCGGGTGGAAGTACGGCAACGAGCACCATGGTTCGTCATGCTAAGCGGGAACGACAACTTTTTCAACAACGAGGAACGTGGTATACTGGCCTCAGAATCATGAAGCGAAAAATTGAACACGCAATCGAAGGAATTATCGCGCGGATCTCTGCATGGGAATCGGTTGATACGATCACCGTTGTCGAGTCGGGTGAGGATCTCTACGACCCGTACTTCTTCATCAGTTTCGATGTGTTTCTCCTCGGACCAATTCCCGATGAAGAAGCGCGTCGGAGGGTCTTCTCGGACGTAGTCGCGTTTGAGGCTCTGCAGAACAACCGCAAGGACCGCTTCTTGCTGAACGACATTCCGTTTCGTATCGAGTACAAGGATGTCTCTCGATTCACCGATATCGTTCACGGCGCGAAGGCGAGCGAGTCGCTCCAGCGGGACACTGGAACCTACGTATTCTACCGGCTTCGCCACGCAAGGGTGGTCTACCAGCAATCAGACTGGCTTGACCAGGTCCGGGCCGATCTCGACTCGCTGGATGACCAGTTCTGGGTGGGGCTGCGGGCGTCGCTCCAGGCGAGTATGGAGCACTCTCTCGGCGATCTGTCGGCCGCAACGGTGCGCGACGATGCGCTCTTCTTTCTGATCTCGGCAGCAGGGTTTATCCGCAGTATCTGCAGCGTGCTGTTTGCGGTGAACAAGCGGTTCGAGCCCTCGGGGCGTGCACTCCTTGACGGAGTCTGCGAACTGCCGATTCTCCCCGACCCGTTTCTGGGGAGGCTTGAGAGCTTTCTGCAGTCGGACAACGCATCGATGCCTCCGGCCCGCAAGCGAGAGATTGCCGAGCTCATGGCACGCAGCGTTCTCGCACTCTAAGGTCTGCTCGGCCGGAAGGTCCGTCTCGCGCCGGATCATCGGTGTTTGACGGATGATCCCGGTCGGAACGATTCAGATGGTATACACGAAACTCTGCTCGTTACGAATCTTCTCCTGGACCAGATCGTCGAGGGTTCGGTCGATCGCGCCGGCAACCGTTGTCTCGATCTCCGACCAGAAAAACGATAGCGCGCCGCCCTTCTTGTCGTCGGGAACAATCTCCAGACGGCCCTCCAGCACGGCGAGCAGTTCGAGTACCGAGATGGACCGGGGTTCGCGGGCCAAGGCGTAGCCACCCTGGGCGCCACGGAAGCTCTCCACAAACCCCGCTTTTTTAAGCACAACGAGAATCTGTTCCAGGTAATGCTGGGGTATGCCGTGCGCGGTCGCTATGTCTCGAATCTGTACCGGACCGCTCTTGTGGCTCATTGCAAGCTCGACAACCGCGGTCAGGCCGTATATCCCTTTCGCAGAGATGGTAAACACAAAGCCCCCTCTTGCCGGACGTGGCTCAACCATACCGCCGGGAAGGGTTGGAGTCAAGGAAGCCGGTTTCCCACATCGATGGTGCCGGGCCAGAACGGTCGACGGCGGATGCGAATCACGCGTGCCTGAAGCGCAGCGGCTACCGCCTCGGTGCACTCTTCGGCGCTGCGAGGGCGCAGTGCTCCGATGTATCGACTGCTCAGTACGCGGGTTCTCCGATCCTGACCGGTGGGATGCCCGCAGAGCAGTCGTGACAGACTCCCTCGGTCTATCGTGCGTCGATGACAGCGTGCGGCGCGGTGGAGGATACGCATCGCGGGGATTGGCCCGGCGGCTCGTCCGTCGCAGTGGTCACAGCCGGTGCAGCCGACCGCTTCAGCGCCCATTCGCTCGAGAAGAAATGACCTGCGGCATCCATCATGGACGAGATACTCGCTCATGGCGCGTTGCCGGGCGAGCAACAGATCGGCGCCGTCTGCGCCGCGCCCTCGGGTGGTCTCGGACGCGACCACTGGGAGCGTAGGCTGGATCAGCAGAATTCCCGGTTGTATTGGGGGGGATAGAGTAATCGAAACGGCCGGCTTCCCGTCGCGTCCGGCACGACCGGACTCCTGCAGAAACGCCTCCACGGTGGGGGCGGGCTCGGGGTGAATGACCGTTCGAATATTGGACTTGTCGATGCCAAGGCCGTATGCGCACGTTGCGATCAGCACGCCGTGATCCGCGGCAAAGAACCACTTCTCGACCCGCCCTTTTTCTCCGGAGCTCAGACCTGCGTGGTAGAACCGGATCTCGTTGTCGCCAGTCAGCCGCCGCAGTCGACCTGCGGTCAGTTCGGTTGCAGCGCGACTTCGGCAGAAAACTATCGCAGGGCGCTCGACGGGCAACGACGGTGGCACGCGACCGAGAAACGAGGGGCCGGAGTCGCCGGGAATCAGCAGCTCCCGTAACGCACCGATGCCTCCAATGGCCGGAATGACCTGGTAGTGGATGTTGGGCCGATCCGGATTGGCTGAAACCAGGTGTACCGGCTGGTCGAGAAAGAGGTGCCGGTTGATTGAGGTCAGTACGTAGGGGGAGGCAGTGGCGGTGAATGCGGTCAAAACCCGTGGCTTGATTTGAGCTACCGCAGGCCCGACCGCAAGATACGCCGGGCGAAATGTTTCTCCCCACTCGCAGACACAGTGAGCCTCATCAACTACCAGATGATCGACGGCGCAGCGAGAAAGCGCTGTGACCGTCTCCGGGGCGGTGAGGGTCTCGGGGTTTGTCAGCAGAATACGTACGACACCCGCGGCGATGGTGTTCAGGATTGTCCGACGGTCATCCCGACTGGTTTGTCCGGAAAGCGTTGCATACGAAAGCCCGGTTGCCTCGAGTCGACGGGCCTGGTCGGCCATGAGCGACAGCAGAGGGTAGACCACCACGGTACAACCGTCGAGCAGGGCCGCAGGGAGCTGAAAACAGAGGCTCTTACCGGCGCCGGTCGGCAGGATGACCAGTTGACGTGTATCCTGTCTTTCGAGCGGCTCCGACGACTCGAGCGTATTGGCAATCACCAGTCGCTGATACGGAAAGAGATACTCCACACCAAATCGCGCGTGGGCCGCGTGGAGAAGCGGGTCGTCAAGCGGGCGCTCTGAGGGCAGTGTCTGCTGGTCCATACCCCTCTATACGGGGTAAAACGGCCGGATGCTTCACGAAGCGGGTGAATTCTCTGCTGAAACCGGTTCTGTCGCCCGACCGGGTCGTTGGGTAGCGAGGAGACCGCAGGCCGCGTCGATGTCCAGACCACGCGTCGCGCGCACCGTTGCGGTCAGGCCCCGGTGCTCCAGGCGGTCCCGGAACCGCGTGATGTGCGCGGGAGGGGTTGGCACCAGATTGTTGCCGTCCCACGGATGAAAGGGAATGAGATTGATGCGCGTGTCCATGCCGGCGAGGAGCGCGGCTGTTGCGTCGGCGTGTTCCATTGAGTCGTTTACCCCGTCCAGCATGACGTACTCAAACGACACGCGTCGCGAATCATCCTTTGCTCGCTCTCGCAACATCGCGATGAGCTCGTTCAGATCGTAGCCGCGGGTGCCCGGCAAAAGCCGGCGCCGCTCCTCCTGGAAGGGCGTGTGGAGGCTCACCGCCAGACGGACGTCGCAGCGGTCGAGAAATCGGCGAAGCGGCTCGGGCTTCCCAACCGTGGAGAGCGTGATTCTCCGGCGGCTCATGCCGTAGCCCCACTGCTCGGTCAGGGCGTAAACGGCGTCGATCACGGCAGTAAGGTTATCCAGCGGCTCGCCCATGCCCATGAAGACGATATTGGTGATGCGGTCGCGCTCGGGAATGCTTCGGTACTGATTGAGGATCTCTCCGGCCGAGAGGTTTCCGCGCAGCCGCATCGCCCCGGTGGCGCAGAACACGCACCCCACGCGGCACCCCACCTGCGACGAGAGACAGAGGGTCAATCGCTCGCCCTCGGGGATGAGGGCTGTCTCGATGACGTCCTGAGAATCAGTCTCGAAGGTGTACTTGCGCGTTCCGTCGCTGGAGATGTGTACCTCCAACGGAGGTCGCACACGGACGGCGTGGCTCTGCGACAGGAGCTCGCGATCGGATCGCGCGAGGTTCGAGATCTCATCAATCTGCTCGACGTGATGGTGGTAGAGCCAGTCGGACAGCTGGCGGGCGCGATAGCGCGGCCATTGCCGCTGCTCGGCAAGGGTAGTGAGTCCCTCAAGGGTCATGCCGAAAAGGTTGGTAGTCACAGTGAACACACCATACGGCAGACGGGGCAACAATGTCAAAACCGTCCCCGATCCGATAGAATCACGAAAGGGAGAAACGATGGAACGTACTACCGAGCGAGTCTGCTCGCTTTTCGAGATGATGTGTGCCGTGCCCCGACCGTCGCGGAAAGAGGAGAAGATCCGGACCCGTCTCATCGAGTGGGCAACGGATCGCGGTTGGGAGACCAGGGTAGATCCGGCCGGCAATCTTCTGATCCGGGTGCCCGCCACTGCGGGGTGCGAGGCGGCGCCCGTAGTCGTTCTGCAGGGGCACATGGATATGGTGTGTGAGAAACGGGCCGGTTCCACGCACAACTTTGACACTGATCCAATCCGCACGCGGGTGGACGGTGAATGGTTGACCGCGGTTGATACTACGCTCGGAGCCGACAACGGAATTGCCCTCGCACTCGCGCTCTCGATCGGCGAAGACGAGACCATTCGCCGACCGCCCCTGGAGCTGCTCTTCACCGTTGATGAGGAGAGCGGTCTTACCGGTGCCACCCAGCTCGCGTCAGATCTGCTGTCGGGAAGCGTGTTGATCAACCTCGACTCCGAGGATGACGGGCGGTTCACGGTAGGCTGTGCGGGAGGCGTAAATGTGGTGATGCAGATGCCCATCGATTCCGCCGCGGCACCCGCCCATGCCGGCTCCGACCAGCGCGTCACGGCGTGGCGGGTAGCGGTTTCGGGGCTCACTGGAGGTCACTCGGGAGTCGACATCCACACCGGTCGAGCCAATGCGCTGGGGGTTCTTGCTCTGCTGCTGAAACCGATTGCCGCAGACCCGGGGTTTCACCTGTCCGCAATATCCGGGGGTAACGCGCACAACGCGATTCCTCGCGAAGCAAGCGCTGAGTTCGTCCTCCCTGCGGGTCTCTCGTCCAGCGTGGTATCGCAGATCGCCACCACCAC
Organism: Spirochaetaceae bacterium; assembly: GCA_007693485.1. Lineage (GTDB taxonomy): Bacteria > Spirochaetota > Spirochaetia > DSM-27196 > PWMO01 > PWMO01. The sequence continues at coordinate 24,743 of REDM01000215.1, read as the reverse complement.
GCAGCAGCTGCAGCATGCGTTTCGTGCCACCGACCCGAACCTCGCTATAGAGGCGGAACCGCTTCCCGGGCCGCGCTCGGTCGCGCGCTCGACGCCGGGTTCCGACGCAGCCCCGACGTACTGGTCGCACACGCGCTCGCGCGCTCTCGTCGAGCTGCTGAGCCGTCTCCCCAACGGTCCGTCCTCGTGGTCGACTATCGTTCCCGATCTGGTGGAAACCTCCGCCAACCTCGCGCTGGTACGCGTCGATGCGGGGCACGTGACCATCCTGGTGAGCCTTCGCGGGTCGGATCCCGATCGTCTGCAGGCAGCAGCGCGGGATGTTACCGCCGTAGCCGAGCAGGAGGGAGCCTCCGTCAGCCGGGAGGCGGCCTATCCAGGGTGGAAGCCGGACCCCAGTTCAGATGTACTGCAGCGGGCACTTCGGGTCTATCGCAACCGGTTTCAGGCCGAAGCCGTGGTCGAAGTGGTACATGCTGGACTCGAGTGCGGCGTGATCGGGGCGAAGTATCCGCATATGCAGATGGTCTCGTTGGGTCCTACCATCGTCGGGCCGCACTCGCCGGATGAGCGGCTTCATCTGCCCTCGGTAGGGCGGGTACGCCAATTACTGGTCGATCTTCTCGAAGACTACTGTCGCTGACGAGACGCCCTCGGGTACGGACTGCCGCCGTTGCGCTACCGGATTGACTCCGGCAGTTCGTGACGGTGGGCAGGGTCGGCCCCTTCGCGCGAACAGGTGACCGCCGCGACGTGAGCGGCAAAGGTCAACGCAGATTTGGCGTCCGCGGCCGAGAGGGCGGTGATCGCCTCAATCGAGAGCAGCCCGTGGTCAAGGAGCCAGGTCAGCACGCCGGCATGAAACGAGTCGCCCGCACCAACGGTATCGCTCACCGTGGTTTCCACCGCGGCGACCGCCACGTCGATCGATCGCGAGATCGCCCGGGAGCCGTGCTCACCCATGGTAACAATCACCAGCGTGGTTCCGGCCTGTACCAGCGCACGAGCAGCATCAATCGGGTCGGTTGCGGGATAGAGCCACTCGAGGTCCGCATCGCTGATCTTCACGATCGTCGACACCGAGGCGAGGTCGACAAACCGTTTCAGGTAGGCGATTCGGTCGTGGATCAGGCCCGGACGGATGTTTGGGTCAAAGGAGAGCACGCGTTTCCCCGCCTCGCGCTTCACGAGTTGCTCGATGGTGGTCGCGCCCGGTTCCATCAGGAGCGAAATCGAACCAAACACGAGACACGCTGCGGGCGTGAGATCGTCCGGAATGTCGGCCGGCGAGAGGTTCCGGTCCGCGGAGTCGTTGGCAAAGAAGGCGTATTGTGCCTCTCCCTTTTCGTTTCGTTTTACGAAGGCGAGGGTGGTGGGTTGATCGCTTCGAATTACGCGATCAGTCGCAACATTGTTTGCCGCCAATCGGTCCAGAATCTGATCGCCAAAGAAATCCCGGGATATCCGGCCGAGGAAGGCGACGGGGGCTCCCAGCCTCCCCGCGGAGACCGCGGAGTTGTACGGGCATCCACCCGGCGCAGGGAGAAAACAGGTCCGGCCGTCCCGAGCCGGGATGGGAATAAAATCAATTAAGGCTTCGCCACAGCATAGGATCACATCATGCCTCCTTCCATTATGGTATAATGGAAAATGGAGACGAAATGTACAAGACACGCGCCGCTGCACTGGTTCTGGTTCTCGCCTTTTCCGTAACGCTCTTTGCCGTTGGCCGACGGGAGGGTGCCTCAGACCGACCGTCCGGTGAGCATGACATCTTCATATCGGTTATCAGCAAGGGCTTTCAGCACGAGTTCTGGCAAACCGTGCGTCGTGGCACCTTGGAGGCGGCGCAGGAATTGGGGATTCGCGTCACCTTTGAGGGACCCGCAACAGAGGCGATGGTCGACGTGCAGGTTACCATGATGCGCAACGCGATCGTGAGGCGTTCGTCCGCGATACTGCTTGCCGCCCTGGATGCGGATGCCATGGTGCCTCTGGTGGAAGAAGCAGTTGCGCAGGGGATACCGGTTGCCACCTTCGATTCGGGGGTCAATTCAGACCTGCCGGTCACGGTGGTTGAAACCGATAATCGGGCCGGGGGAGCTCTCGCAGCAGATCGGCTTGCACGGCTGATTAGTGGGCAGGGAACCGTTGGCCTTATCGTTCACGATCGTACCTCGCGATCGGGTGTCGATCGGCGCGATGGGTTTCTCGAGCGAATGCGGACAGCCTATCCCCAGATCGTGGTACTGGAGCCGGTGTACGGAGGCGGGTTTCACGACCAATCGGCTGAGCTTGCGGTTACCATGGTGCGCCGTCATCCCGATCTGGCGGGGATGTTTGCTGCAAATGAGGGCTCGGCGGTGGGGGCGGCGCTCGGGCTTCAGGAAGCTGGAGCGGTCGACCGGGTAGCGCTGGTTGGGTTTGATGCGTCAGCGCAGCAGATTCAGCTGCTGCGCGCCGAGCTGATCGACGGATTTGTCGTGCAGAATCCCTTCAACATGGGGTACCTGGGAATACGGGCGCTATACGATCACCTGGAAGGACGGGCAATTCCACGCCGCATCGACACGGGGGCGGTCTACGTTGATCGCTCAAACATCGACCGTCCTGACATACGGGCGCTCTTGGGGCTTCCGCCGGCGCGCTCCTGACCATCAGCGGTGACTTTAAATAAAATGGAGGTGCTTTGCCTTGCGCCAAACGGGTGATTGCTCTATACTACGAGCGAGAGGAAACCGATGGCAAAAACTGTGCTCGTGGTAGATGATTCTTCCGCAATTCGACAAAGCGTTGCGTTTGTGCTCGATCAAGCGGGATACGGTGTGGTGCAGGCCGAGGACGGTGTCGATGCGCTCGGCAAGCTCGACGGCGCAACGTTTGATCTTATCATCACCGATGTCAACATGCCCAACATGGATGGCATTACCCTGACCGCCAATGTTCGCAAAAATCCTGCGTATCAGTTTGTTCCCGTGGTTGTGCTGACTACGGAATCACAGTCGTCGAAGATGGACGAAGGCAAGGCGGCGGGAGCCACCGGTTGGATCGTGAAGCCCTTCAACGCGGAGAAGCTGCTTCAGGTTGTGAAGAAGCTCATTGGATAGGCCCACCGCGCGGCTTTCGTCGTTTCGTACCGCTACCGGCTGATTTTCTGCCGATACTGACAGGGGAGACGCGATGATGGCTACGCAACTCATTTCTGCACTGATACTCTCGGTTCACCTGATCGCCCCGTCGGTACCACAATTCACCGTTGAGGTGCTCGACGCCGGTATGCTCGCTCAGGTGGTGCAGGTCGAACGGAGCGGTCCGGTGTATCGGTTTCGGGACGGACAGGCGAACGGGGCGGTCCTGTTTGAGGCCGAGCGTTCGGGTCTGTATGGGCAGTTTTTTCTGGTCTTTGAAGCGGCGAGCGCGGAGCCGATTCTCATCGATCTGTCCGAAGCGTTCAACCATCTGGTTACGCTCCCCCGTTCAATGGAACAGGCCGCGGTGATGAATCTGCGGTTGCGCCACAGTCGCGGGCTGCTCTACGTCGAGATCCCCGAGATCGCAACCACGCTTGTGATTGATTCCGACCGGCCCAGCCAGGGTTGGATCGTGGATCCGCCCAGAGAACCGTGGGCCCGGTAGTAGACAATCAGATACCCCGCCAGAAAGATGATCGCAATCGCCAGAAGTACAAAGCTGAGCAAAAAAAACCGCTTGTGACGTTCCATAGATCGGTACTATAGCCATCGAGAATCGGTTTGAACAGGGGAGCCGCTTTCAGTATAGTAGCGGGCATGTCACACACTCGCATCATGTTTGTCTGCCAGGGAAACATCTGCCGCAGCCCGCTCGCGGAGGCGGTGTTCAACCATCTGCTCAACGAGCGGGCCCTCGCTGATCGCTACCGCGTTGATTCAACGGGCGTTTCGGCGTACCACCAGGGAGAGAACGCCGATCCCCGCATGCGTCAGGTTGCCGCGGGACACGGCGTGACCGTCTCGCACCGCGCGCGATCCTTCGCGAAGTCGGACCTGGACAACAACGACATCATCCTGGCGATGGATCGAAGCAATTACGACATCCTCCAACGGAACGCCGAGACCGCCGAGCAGCGACGGCGCATCGTGATGTTTCGATCCTTTGACCCGAGTGCCCGTGGTAATCTCGACGTGCCCGATCCCTGGTACGGCGGAATCGACGGATTTGAAACCGTCTTCACGATTGTCGAGCGAACCTGCCGTGCATTGTTGGATCAGTTGGAGCGCGAGACAACCGATGGTTGAAGGGTATGCAGATCCGAAGGATGCGCTTTCCGCCGTTCTGTGCCGCACGGTGACGATAACCGGGCGGCGTCCGGTCTCGGGTGGCTCGATCAATCAGACCTCGAGCATCGTGCTGGACAGTGGGCAACGGTTTTTCCTGAAAGAGAACAGTGGGGCCCTTCGGAGCCTCTTTCGAGCCGAGGCGGAGGGGCTCCATGCGCTGGGTGCCCAGCCGGGCCCCGCGGTGGTTACGCCTGTTGCTCTGCACGAGTCGCCGGCGACCCAGTGGCTCCTCCTCGAGCACGTGGAGTCCGCGACCCGCGCCGGAGACTTCTGGGAGCGCTTTGGCCGCGACATGGCGACTCTTCATCGCGAGTCCCAGTGGGATCGGTGCGGGTTCCCGCACGACAACCACATCGGCCGGACCGAACAGGTCAACCATCCCACCGTCGGGTGGATCGAGTTCTTCGGACGGTACCGGCTCGGGTATCAGGTTGCGCTCGCCGAACGGAACGGCAGCGCCGACCCGTCGATGGTTGCCGGAGTGCATCGGGTGATCGAGCGGCTGGACCGGGTTCTGGTAGAGCCGGACCATCCGTCGCTCCTGCACGGCGATCTCTGGGGAGGCAACTTCATGGTCGGGGCCGATGGTCAGGCGGTGCTGATTGATCCCGCAGTCTCGTACGGGCATCCGGAAGCAGATCTCGCCATGACCGAGCTGTTCGGTGGATTCTCCCCGCGGTTTCTGGACGCATACCGCGAGGTCTCGCCACTTCAGCCGGGATACCGTGACCGGATCGATCTGTACAATCTGTACCACGTGCTGAACCATCTGAATCTGTTTGGCAGTGGGTACGCGGGTTCGGTGCGCGCCGCGATCGCGCGCTACGGATAACCGGCGATGATTATCGCACGGGGTCTTCGACTTGGTGGCGGGAATGGGAGAATTGCAGTATAGTTGCAAACAGAGCAGGAACCGGGCTTCATCCTATGAAGAGCATCGCAGTTGTCAGTACCGATCAGACCCTGAACTCCATTCTCTCCGCGGCGGTCGAGGCGTACCCGGAAGATTTCGAGGCAACCTTTCTTGATACGCACGCGGCGGCGATCCAGCACCTCAATTACGAGCTTCCGCAGCTGTCGCTGCTCTCCATAAACGATCCGGTCATCCCCGCGTCCGATGTGCTACGGGCGATGCGCGAAGACCCCTGGCTGCACTCGGGGGGCATCATCCTGGTGTACGACGCGTCGGTGTGCGCGCCCATTCCGGCCGCCCTGACGCGGCTGAATGTGATCTCCATCATCGAGCATCATCGGCTCGATTTCTACATTCCACGGCTGCTGCGAATCCTCAGTACCAACGACTCAATCCTCTATCAGCGCGACCTTCATCTGCTGCTCGGCCTCAATCTCTCGGGTGGCTTTGTACTCGACAATGACCCGTTTGACCTCACCACCTACTCCAATCTGATCGCGAACTTTCTGTTCAACGCGGGGCTGCTTGGTGCCGAAGAGCAGGAACGGTTTCACGTCGCGATCATGGAACTGCTTATCAACGCCATCGAGCACGGCAATTGTCGTATCACCTACGAGGAAAAATCGGCGTGGTTGGCGACGGGAAAAGACCCGATGGAGCTTATCCGGCGAAAGAATGATGATCCCGAGATCAGTCAGCGCAAGGTGTATCTGAGTTACCGGATCCGTCCACAGGAATCGGAGTTTGTCATCAGGGATGAGGGGGAGGGTTTTGACTGGCGTTCCTACCAGACTCCGGTTGGCAAGGACGGCGTAGCCGAGAGCCACGGTCGTGGAATTTTCATGGCAAGTCACTATCTCGGGCCCCTGGTCTACAACGATGAGGGGAACGAGGTGAGCTTCTGCATGCGCCATCACGACGGCGGCGCGCAGGCCGTTCCCGAGCTTTTTGCCCACCAGGAAGAACTGCTGTGCAGCGACGGAGAGATCGTCTTCACCGAAGGTGAGAAGTCAAGTCACCTCTACTACATCGTATCGGGTCAGTACGAGGTTGTTGTGCGCGGCCGGTGCGTTTCAACGCTGACGCCGGCCGACATCTTCGTGGGGGAGATGTCGTTTCTCCTGAACAATCGCCGCTCGGCCACCGTGCGCGCGATCGGGCACGGCCGGCTGCTGCGGGTGTCGAAAGAGCAGTTCATCAACACCATCAAAGAAAAGCCTCACTACGGCATCTTTCTGGCCCGGCTGGTCGCCCAGCGCCTCGTACGGCTCCACCAGACCTGATGATCCGGCGACCACGTTCTTCGTCGCGCAGAAGCAGGATCAGCGCCGGAAGAAGCGGACGGCCATCGACACAAAGAGACCCAGCGAGAGCACGCCCGAGATCGCGTACCCGGTGAGTCCGATAATCGATACCGTTCCAAACAGCGGAGGAACGTTTGCCTGAATGATCAGCGACGAGCTGACCAGGAGCGCTGCGAGTACAAACCCCAGTACCAGCCGGTAGCTCACGGCGTCCAGCGTCTGACGCAATGGCTCGAGGCCGGTGACGCGAAAGCCAATCCGCAGGCGGCCGGTCTTGGTCAACTTGAGAATGTCCCGCGCGTCGATCGGCAGGTCCCGCAGAAGGCGGCCGTAATCGTGCAGCAGCTCGGAACCTTCCTCGATGAGGTTCCCCGGTGCAATTCGGTGGAGAAAGAGTTTTCGGGTAAACGGACCGAGCGCGTCCATGAAGTTGAACTCAGGATCGAGATTGACACCGATCGCCTCAATGGAAACCATCGCCTTGGTCATGAGCATGAGGCTCGATGGAATCGACAGATCGTGCTTCACAATTGTGGTGATCAGCTCCAGGAAAAACCGGTTGATATCCACGTCGCCGAGCGAAGCGTCGACGTACTCGTCAATCAGATCGGAGATGTCGTTCTCCAAGTCGTGGGTGTCATGCTCCGCTGAGGCGTTCTTCCCCGTGAGACCAAGTACCGCATCGGTCACCCGTGCGGCGTCGCGGCGAAAGGCGCCCACCACCGCTTCGGTCAGGTGGTGCCGCTGAGCCGGACGTACCCGTCCAACGATCCCGAAATCCAGGAAGCAGATCACCGAATTGTCGAGCACCAGGATGTTTCCCGGGTGGGGATCGGCATGAAAGAACCCGTGCAGGAAGATCTGTTCGAGCACGAGGTCCGCGCCAATCTGTGCAAGCCGTTTTGTGTCGAAGCCGCTGCCGCCGGATGCCTCGATCTGCGAGAGCTTGGTACCCTCGATATACTCCATGGTCAGTACGCGCGCACTGCTGTAGTCAGGGAACGAGCGCGGTACGCGGATGCTCTGATTGCGAGCGAACAGCTTGCGGAAGCGCTCCATATTCACGCGCTCGCGGTTGAAATCGAGTTCGCCGTTCAACGAGTCACGGAACTCTTCGACAATTCCCACCGGATCGAAATGCTTCGACGCGGGAAGGTACCGCATTGCGAGGTTGGCGATGTAGAGCAGGATGTCGATGTCGGTCTCGATCACGTAATCGATGTCGGGACGCTGCACCTTCACCGCGACCATGTCGCCGCTTGGCAATCGCGCGCGGTGCACCTGGGCAATTGACGCGGATGCCTGGGGCTCCGGATCAATCCACGGAAAGATGGTTTCCATTGGGGCGTCGAGTTCGGCTTCGATGATCTTACGCACCGCCGCGAACTCAAAGGGTTGCACGTTGTCCTGCAGACCGGCGAGCTCGCGCAGGAGTTCCGCCGGCAACAGGTCGGTACGGTTGCTGAGCAGTTGTCCCAGCTTGATGAAGGTGGGCCCAAGCTCTTCCAGTGATGAGCGCAGGAGGGCCCAGCGGGTCGACTCCTGGGGGTGTTGCTCGTTCCAGCCGGTCATGCGGCGAAGCACGGGAAAGCTTCGGTCGAGCTTGAGCTTCCGCACCCAGTCGGCAAGACCGTACGCCACAAAGGTGCGCGCGATCTCCTGCAGTCGCAGGGGATGGCGCAGGGTTCGACGGAAAAACGAACGTCGTCTGCGAATAATCACTCCGTCTTCCCGCCCTTCGATTCCATCCCGTTTGGCTCGATCATGGCGCGCAGCTGGACCGAGTCACTGTCGATCAGATCGCGCCAGCCGGCCACGTCGGCTTCGATCACTGCGACAAAACCGGTCCGCATCTTTTTGTGAGCTCCGATCAGCCGTTCCACTACGGCTTCGACCGCGGGATTGTGCCCCACGATCATGATGCACCTCATCCGATCGTCGCTCTGCGAGATCAGCTTGAGATAGATATCTTCCGTCGCGTCGTAGAGTTCGGGATTCTCCTCGATTTCGCCGGGAAACCCGCTTTCGCGACACAACAGCTCTGCGGTCTGCACCGCCCGCACCGCGTCGGAGGTGATGACGCGCTCGGGGACCAGCTTCATCTCGGCGATCTGCCCGGCGATGGAGGACACCTGCCGCCTGCCGGTCTCGGTGATTTCACGGACAAAGTCGCCTTGCCGCTCTTCCGCCGGCTCACTCTTCGCGTGCCGGACGACCAGAATATGTCTCATTCGTCTCCTCCGACCTGTTGGTTTCCTTCGACCGGCCAACCAAGTCGTTCATGACCGCGTCTACCCGGCAGAGGTATTGTTCCCTCTGTCGTCGATTGGTCTCCCGCATGCGCTCCAGAAGCTCAATCCGTCTCGATTCTATCCCACAAAAAGAAAAAACGCGATCCCGCCAGATCGCATCAAAGAGCGGTGCCACCTGGGAGGCGAGGGCGTCGCTGGTCACGAACACCGCCGCCCGTACATGATTGAGCAGCGGCACCGCGTGTTTGGTACCAAACTCCGGCCCCTGATACTCGTAGGCGACCCCAGGAGTGAGTACGCGATCGAGCCACCCCTTGAGGATTGCCGGAGGCTGGCCCCACCAATCGGGGTGGATAACGATCAGCCCTTGCGACGAACTCAGATCGCGCATGTGCCGCTGGATCACGGGATCAAAGCTGCATCGACGGCGGATATCTGCTTCCGGAAAAACCGGATCGAATGTCTCCGCGTAGAGATCGTGGACGATAACCTCGTGGCCTCGCAGCGAAGCAAGGCAGCGATCGAGAATCGCATGGTTGAAGCTTCCCCGACTCGGGTGGGCAATGAGTGCGAGAATCTGCACGGATTGGGTCCCCTTTTTCCAACAATTTGAGTACATTATACGCGCCACGGGCCAAAGCTTCGAGGCCGGAAGCCGTGGTGGTGAAGTGCTCTTGCACAAGGGATAAAAGTTGAGTAATTTAGTAAGGAATGGGGGATTGCATGTTGTCCAAGGGTGAGTGCCTTGATGCGCTGAAAAAGGTTATCGATCCAGAGATCGGGATCAATATTGTCGACGTTGGTCTTGTGTACCGCGTTGAGCCGAAGGAAGATTCGATTGAGGTCGATTTCACGCTTACGTCGCCAGGCTGTCCGCTTGCCGATGTCATCATGGCGGACATTACCCGGGTGCTGCAGGAGGCGTCCGGATTGGACACCGTAGTTCCGCAGCTCGTATGGAATCCGCCGTGGAGTATCGACTTCATGAGCGAAGACGCGCGCCTCGAGCTCGGATACCCCATCTGAGAAACAGAACCACATGCGCTCACGAGCGCATGGTTTCGATACACCACGTAAGGAGAAGACCGTGAAGATTCAAATCAATGACCTGCACGCCGAGATCAACGGCTTACCGATACTCAAAGGCGTAAACCTGGAGATGGAAAGCGGTGCCGTTCACGCCCTCATGGGCCCCAACGGCTCCGGCAAGAGCACGCTCAGCAACGTCATCTTCGGCCACCCCGCCTACGACGTCACCGGCGGCGAGATTCTGGTGGACGGGGAGAACATCCTCGAGATGGGTACCGATGAGCGGGCAATGCTCGGGCTCTTTCTTGCCTTCCAGTATCCGGTCGAAATCCCCGGCGTCACCGTGGGCCGTTTTCTGAAGCGGGCCGCCGACCTGCATGCGGGCGAGGGAGAGACCAAGACTACCGGCTTCGTCAAACGGTTGCGCGAGATGATGGACTATCTCGAAATCGACCAGCAATTCATCAATCGCTACCTGAACACCGGATTCTCCGGCGGCGAGAAGAAGCGTATGGAAATCCTCCAGATGCTCATTCTCAAGCCGACCTTCGCCATTCTTGACGAAACCGACTCCGGTCTGGACATCGACGCGCTCAAGATTGTCTCCAAGGGCGTAAACAAGCTGCGGGACGAGGGCTTTGGTGCGCTGATCATCACGCACTACCAGCGCATTCTGAACCATATTCGTCCCGATCACGTACACATCATGTATCAGGGAAGAATCGTCACCTCCGGCGGAAACGAGCTGGTGGATCAGCTCGAGGCCAAGGGGTACGACTTCATCAAACAAGAGTTTGGAATCGAGGAGGAACACGATGTCGAATCCGTCACCAGCGGTTGAGATAGAAGATTATAAGTTCGGTTTTCACTACCCGGACGCGTCGGTATTCAAGACTCGAAAGGGTCTGGACGAAGAGGTCGTGCGCGCCATCTCGCAGCACAAGAACGAGCCGGAGTGGATGACCGACTTTCGTCTCCGCTCCCTCGTGGAGTTTCGCAAGAAACCCATGCCCAACTGGGGTGGAGACCTCTCCGACATCGATTTCGACGAAATCTATTACTACGCGAAGCCGTCTGAGAATCAGTCGAAGAGCTGGGATGATGTACCCGAGTCCATCAAGGAGACCTTCGACCGTATCGGCATCCCCGAAGCGGAGCGGAAGTTCCTTGCCGGGGTTGGCGCGCAGTACGACTCCGAGATGGTCTACCACAGCATTCAGAAAGAGCTTTCGGATCAGGGAGTCCTGTTTTGTGACCCCGAAACCGCAGTACGCGAGCATTCTGATATCGTGAAGAAGTATTTCGGTACCGTTATCCCGTATACGGACAACAAGTTTGCCGCTCTCAACAGCGCCGTCTGGTCGGGTGGAAGCTTTGTCTACATTCCCCCTGGGGTCAAGGTGGATATTCCGCTGCAGGCCTACTTTCGCATCAACAGCGAGAACTTTGGTCAGTTCGAACGTACCCTGATCATCGCCGACGAGGGCAGCTTCGTGCACTACGTCGAAGGCTGCACGGCGCCGATCTACGCTACCGACTCGCTCCACTCCGCGGTGGTAGAAATCATCGCGCTCAAAGGTGCGCGGGTTCGCTACTCTACGGTGCAGAACTGGTCGAGCGACGTCTACAACCTCGTTACCAAGCGCGCGGTCGCCTACGACAACGCCACGGTCGAGTGGGTTGACGGCAATATCGGCAGCAAGCGAACCATGAAGTATCCCTCAATCTGGCTGATGGGCGATGGTGCTCACGGCGAGGTGCTCTCGATCGCGTTTGCCGGCAAAGGGCAGGAGCAGGACACCGGTGGAAAGGCCGTCCATGCGGCAGACAATACCTCGAGCGTCATCACCTCCAAGTCGATCAGCAAGGACGGCGGAATTGCAACCTATCGCGGCCACATCAAGGTGGAGGAGGGAGTCAAGAATGCTCGCTCTCACGTGGTGTGCGACGCGCTGATCATCGATCCGGAATCCGAGACCAACACCTATCCCTACATGGATATTCTTTCGGATGACGTGACGATCGAGCACGAGGCGAAGGTGAGCCGCATCTCGGAGGACCAGCTCTTCTACCTGATGAGTCGGGGAATGAGCGAATCCGAAGCGGCGATGATGATCGTGAATGGATTTCTGGAGCCGCTCGTCAAACAGTTGCCGATGGAATATGCCGTCGAGCTGAACCGACTGATCGAGCTGGAAATGGAGGGTTCGGTCGGCTAACCGGACTACGGCAAGGAGACAGTACACCCCATGAGTAGCACAGACGTAGCCGTGTTTACCGGCACGGAAGAAATTGAACGATTTGTGAACACGCTTGCCGAGCCGGCGTGGTCACTGAATGTGCGCAGGAAGGCGTTGAAGCAATTCAACGCCATGTCCTGGCCAACAACCGAAGACGAAGAGTGGCGGCGTTCCGACGTCTCCTCCTACGATTTCGACCGATACGCGTTGAGCCCGGTAGAGGCAGCCGTTCCCCCGGCGGGCGCGGTACCCGAAGGGCGCTCAGGGCTGCTTCGGTTCGAGAACGGCCGCTGCGTAGCCGCCTCCCTCGCTCCGGAGCTCGCTGAGAAAGGCGTTGTATTTGCATCACTCGCCGCATTTCTGAACGATGAGACCGCGAATCACGCCGGTAACGGGGCGAAGGCACACGCGGCGGTCCAGGGCCTCTTTGAGCGACGGAGCGGCGAGCTCGAGCACCGGCTCTTTGCGTGGCATTACGCCACCTGGACGCACGGAGTAGTCCTGTTTGTGCCGGGTTTTGTTGAGGTGGAGCAGCCCTTCGAGGTGCAGTTTCACTTTGACGGCGATGCAGTGCTCGCGACACCCCACGTGGTGGCGGTGGCCGAGACGGGTGGGCGAGCGACACTCCTGCACACGGTGAGCAGCGGCGACGAAGGAGAGGTGCTTCTGAACGAAGTGATCAACGCCGACGTGGCCGACACGGCGCGGATGGAAATCGCTACCCATTATGAGCTCAACTACGACTCCTCGACGTTCAGCAACGGGCACGCCGTGGTCGGACGGGACGCTGCGTATCACAGTTTTCTCTCATCGTTTGGCGGCATGTTCAGCAAGCTTCGTATGGATGCCGAACTCAACGGGACCGGTGGCGACATCGACCTCGACGGGCTCTATTTCGCCGGCGAAGACCAGCACATGGACCTTCGAACGCTTCAGGTTCACAACGCCGTTAACGCGAACAGCCGAACCTTCTACAAGGGAGCGGTGAAGGATGAAGCCCACACCGTCTATCAGGGCCTTATCCGCGTAGCGCACGGAGCATCCAAGACCGACGCCTATCTCACCAACAACAACCTGGTGCTGAACAACGGTGCGCGCGCCGACTCGATCCCCGGCCTCAACATCAACACCGACGATGTGAAGTGCAGCCACGGCTCCACGACGGGTAAGATCGACGGGGCCCAGCTCTACTACCTGCAGACCCGCGGATTTGACTACGAAACCGCGCGAATCATGTTGGTTCAGGGCTTTCTGGAAGAGGTCATCGCCAAGGCCCCGGAAGCAGTGCAGGACCGCCTGCGGGCTCTGGTGGAGCAGCGAATTCTCGCCGATTACGACACCGGCGACGACGAGTAGGGCGGCGCACTGTGGCATCATGGCAAAAAGCGGTTGCGCTGGACGCATTCCAGCGCAGCTACAAGTTCACTCATCGACGCAAGGAAGTGGCAATCTTCAAACTTGACGACGGCGTCTTCGCGATTGACAACATCTGTTCGCACGAGTACTCGCAGCTGTCGGAAGGAATGATCGTGGGATGTGATGTCTACTGTCCCAAGCACGGCTCACGATTTGACATCAAAACCGGGGACGTCAAGGATTTTCCGGCCACACGCGGCGTCAAGACCTTTCCCGTCAAGGTGGAAGACGGCTTCGTCTGGGTCAAGGTATAATCCCCCGGTGGCCGGACCACCGCTGAACACTCTGGTACTCGATTCATCTCAGACTGAGATCGCCGGGCGCATTCTGCGCGACGGCGGTCTTGTTGTATTCCCAACGGAAACGGTATACGGTCTCGGTGCCGATGCCCAGAACTCCGCCGCGTGCACGGCGATCTTCGCGGCCAAAGGCCGCCCCGCGGATAATCCCCTCATCGTCCATATCGTGGATCCGGCTCATCTTGAACTGGTTGCAGCATCGGTCGATCCACTTTCGCGCCGTCTTTTTGAGCGCTTTGCTCCGGGTCCACTGACCCTCGTGCTGCCCCGCGCTGCGGGTATCCCCGACGTGGTCACCGCTGGATTGGAATCGGTGGCGGTACGGTTTCCAGCTCACCCCGTGGCTCGCGCGGTCATTTCGGCCGCGGGGACGCCGGTTGCCGCGCCCAGCGCAAACCGATCGGGCCGACCGAGCCCGACCGACTTCGATGCCGCGTGGGACCATATGCACGGCCGGGTTGATGCGATCGTGCGCGGAGAGCCGAGTCAGGTTGGGCTTGAGTCGACCGTCGCACGGGTGGTGGGCTCTCGGATCGAGCTGCTGCGCGAGGGTGCCATCACTACAGAGATGATCGCCGAGGTTGTGCCGGCGGGCGTGCCGGTGGTAACGGTGTCGTCGTACCAAGCGTCCGTCGGATCGACCGCGGCGACGGGTCCGTTGCCCGGCTCTGCTGCCGGACCAGCTCCCGTACCGTCGCCGGGGGTGCGTCACCGGCACTACCAGCCCGACGCCCGGGTTGTGCTTGCGGCAACCGGCGAGGTCTGGGCGACGGTCAGCAGACTCGTCTCAGACGCAGCCGGGCGATCCCGAATCGGCGTCCTGGCGGTCAGCGGCCGGTGCATTCCAACCTCGGGCGCAATCGACACGCGTGTGGACCTGGTTACGTGTATGTCTCTGGACGAGTACGCGCGCGAACTCTACCGCTGCTTCCGTCGTTTTGATGCGACGGGCTGTTCGGTTATCGTGGCAGAGATGCCCGAACCAACCGGGATTGGATCCGCCATCCTCGACCGGCTGAGGCGGGCGGCTGGTCAGGTGTGACCGGCGGGATCAACGATCTGAGGTGCGAAGCCGTTCGATGAGGAGAAAGGCAACCGTGGCTCGTTCGTTTCGCGAGAGGCTATCCTCGAGCTCGTCGATGGCCCGTGCGATGCGTGCCGCAGATTCGCCTTCGCCCTCGGCGAGCCGCTTGGCCGCCGCGAGTTGTGCTTCGTTGATGCAGTAAACCGATTCACCGCCGGTCAGATCGACCGATTTTGCTACGCCGATTGACTGCACGAGAAGCTGGAGCCACAGCCGCAGGTTCGAACTGCGTTGGGATTGGTGAAACGGAACCCCGACGAGACCAGGTCATCCGAATAGTCGATGTGCACACCGTCAAAGTGTGGAAGGCTTGCCTGATCGGTGATGATACGCATCCGGTCGTCTTCGTAGAGAACCGAATCGCCGTCAGCCTGCTGATCGTCGAGGGCAGCCTGGTAGAGCATACCGGAACAACCGCCGGCCTCCACCCAGAGGCGAAGAAACGTCTCCCGATTGACGCCCAACTCAAGAAGCTGCGTCTTTGCAATATCTGTTACCACGAGGGTGGCTGTCATGATTCCTCCGATCCCCGATTCCGGGTTCACGCGAACCGTACCGCTCTGTGAAGCTAACCCAAAACGTCAGGTACGTCAATGCAATCATCCGTGCACAAATGATATCCGCTCTCCGGGAAGGACCTTGCTGAGTTCGGTTTCCATCAGGTCACGTACCTCGGCGATCTGGTTGTCCGGATAGGTTGACAGCCCGTGTGAGCGCTCGTAGTGCGCGTGAACCACCGGAGACGCGGTCTGCACCTCCCGCAGCCGGTCGAGGAAATCCCCGTGCAGGCGAAAGACACCGTAGCTCACCAGCTCAACGCGGCTGGGGTCGAGTCGGCGGAAGGTTTCGCCAATGGCCTGCCGGTAGAGCTCCTGCCAGTTTGGCACGCGGAGCACCGGATCGAAGCAGAGCCGAATCGGCCACCCGGCCTGCTGTGCCGCCCGGGCGGCGAAGAGACGGTTGCGAAACGACGCTGCGCCGCGTTCGTGCACCCGCGAAACCGGCTCCGGCGATAACGACCAGACCAGAACCACGTTCTCACTCGGAGGTACGCCTGAGAGTACGGCGAAGTTGTCGCTCTTCGTGCGGATCTCAATCACCATTTCAGGGCGGTTGCGCGCCCACTCGATCCAGCGACGACAATACGGCAGTACGTCTTCAAATCCCAGGAGGTCGGTAAGGTATGAGATACTCAGAAAGAAGCCGCCGGTGGCGTTGTAGCGCTCTTCAGCCGCAGCAAGCGCCTGTTCGCTGTTGACGGTGACCAGGAGGTTGGCGGAGCGGTGCATCCCCTGCAGGAAGCAGTAGTCGCAGTTGTAGACACAGTTGCGCATGGGGACGGTGTAATGCACTGGAGCGTTCCCGAAGCTCTTGATCCGCTCGGAGCCCTCAAAGAGAAAGGGACCGCGATCGACGGCGAGGATGAGCTTGGGGCTCTGTTTCTGCGCCTGAAAGTGCTGCTGCTTGCGGTTGAAGAGCTCAGCCGCAGTATCGATGGAGATGACGGTGGCACGCGGAAACCGGCTCAGCACGCGCTCGGTGTCGGGCCAGCTGCGTGCTGCCTCTTCCACGTAGACGTGAGAATACTCGCGCACCCGTTACTCCTGCTCCAGCGCGGTGAGAACGGCAGCAAGGGTCGCTCCCCGTGTGACGCCGGGATGAATGGCTTCGCGAGGGAACAGTTCGGTCGGGAATCGGCCGGTTCGAATCGTGCACGAACGTACCGAGCGCAGCAGGTGGTCCGTCTCGGCGCGGCTGCAGTTGTGGGTGTCCGCAAAGGTCGTCACTGCGTGTCGCTCCCCGGCGGTCAGTTCACGGGGGTCCGGGATTGCGAGTTCGAGCTCCTCCGTCATCGACACGATGTGGTCGACATCAGTATCTGAAGCCATACCCTCGGGGGCCTCCAGGCAGACAACCTGGTGTGGTGCCAGAAAAAAGAGTGCCGTCCGGAGAAACTCACCGCTTGGAACGCTGGAGCTGCCGCGTTCCGGAATGCCGGGGTTCACCAGAATATCCGGATAGTAGCGCCGGTCGGCATACGCTACGCGGTTGATCAGCGCGAGCCCTTCAGAGGGCGCGGGCAGGAGGGCGCAGGCAACGCAGCAGCGCAAATCGTGGGTCTCGGACAGGCGTCCGAGGACAAACCCCCACGCCGCGGCGGTGGGCGCGGTTGCCGGTACGAAGAGCAGGCGGCGCGCATCGGCAACCGATGAACCGTCGGCAAAGACCGGAAATCTCCACGCCCCGCGCAGCCGCTTCAGCCCAAGCGCCCGGGAGAACCGGCGCGCGCTTGGATGGTCACCGACGGACAGGGTTACCATGGCACGATCGCTTCCCCGGGCAGTCAGGTTGCGCGCGCGAGGAGGGCGGGGTCCTCGCCGGTCTGGATACCGGTGATCAGGGCGGAAACAAACGTGTTGCGCTTCACATCACCAACCGCCGCGTCGAGCAGAATGGGTACGTAGTGTTCGCCGTACCCGCGCGCGATACCGCGATCCTCCCACGCCTCCACGCGTTCCACCAGCAGACGTTCGACGGTTCCGATGCGCGAGGCACGGTATGCCCGCTTGCCGCGCTCACCGATCTCACGAATTAATTTTGAGCGCTTCTGCTTTGTTCGCTCGGGGATCTGATCAGGCATGCGGTCGGCGCGGGTGCCGCTGCGCCGGGAATAGGCAAAGGTGTGTATGTGGCTGAAGGCGATCTCTTCGCACACCCGGCAGGTTTCTGCGAAGTCTTCTTCGGTCTCACCGGGAAAACCCACGATGATGTCGGTTGTGAGGTTGAAATCGGGAATCCGCGCGCGGATCCGGTCGACCATCGAGCGGTATCCGGCAACGGTGTACTGTCGGCGCATTTTCAGCAGAATCCGCTCGCTGCCGCTCTGCAGACAGAGATGAAGATGTGGCGTCATGCGCGGATGGTTCAGGAGTTCAAAAAAACGGTCGTCGAGGGAGTCAGGCTCCATGGAGGAGATGCGCAGGCGGTAGTCGCCGTCGAGCTCGAGCATCTGCTCCATCAGCCGGCTGAACCCCACATCGCCGTGGTTGTAGCGACTGATATTGACGCCGGTGACGACAATCTCGCGGTAGCCGTGATCGATTGAGGCGCGTACGTGGTCGAGCACGGACTGCGACTCGCGGCTCACCGCGTGGCCGCGCACAAAAGGAATGATACAGAAGGTGCAGTAGTTGTCGCAGCCGTCCTGGATCTTCACCATGCTCCGGGTGTGGAAAATGGGGTCGGGTACCCGATAGTCGAAGAGTTCGGGGTCAAGCTCCTGAGCGTGCAGGATCTCGCCGCGCAGGTGGGCATCCACAATCTCCACGATGTGGCGCTTTCGCTGGTTGTCCACCGCGATCACGCCCGGCTGTTCCTCCAGCGCATCGCGGTGACTCTCCACAAAGCAGCCGGTGACCACCGTGAGGGGGGTCTGCCGCGCGGCGCGGTTCACGGCGTTGCGCGACTTTCGGTCCGCCTTGTTGGTGACGGTACAGGTGTTGATGATGTAGGCATCGGCAGCCTGATCGAAGGGGACAATCTGGTACCCGGCGGATTCAAACTCTCCGGCCAGCGAGTCTGTCTCAAACTGGTTCAGGCGGCAGCCGAGGGTCTGAAATGCGACCCGTCGACCGGTATCCGAGGAAGCACTCACTCAGCGCGCCCCCACCGGGAATGGGGTCGCCTGCAAAACCGATCCCGCCGACCAGTGCGCGGGCGCGACTGCGCGGGGATCCACGATGCGCCCTTCCATCGACAGCGGCGAAGCGGCGGTGATCTCGACGTCGAGCAGCGAACCCACAATGCCGCGTCCGGCCGGGGTACCGTCCGCCGCGTCAGCGCCCGGATCCGCAACCCGCACGATGAGGCGCCCCTCGGTCTTGGTGGAGACAAACCCCGGCTTTCGGTCGGTTCCGTCAACCAGAACGCGTACCCGGCTTCCAACGAGATTGCGGTTATACGCTCCCGATGTCTCCTGCAGCACCTCGGAAAGGAGGTGGAGGCGACGCTTTTTCTCGTCCAGTGGGACGTCGTCGGCCCATCGGGAGCTCGCGGCTCCCGGGCGTGGCGAGTACATCGCGACGTAGGCCATGTTAAAGGCAAACTCACGCATCGCCGAAACCGTGTTCTGGAACTGCGCTTCGGTTTCGCCGGTGAACCCTACGATGATGTCGGTAAAGAGCGTTGCCTCGGGAATTGTGCGTCGAATCGCTTCCACCACGCGGCGATAGCCGTCGATGCGGTAGTTTCGGTTCATCCGGATGAGAACCTTGTCGTCTCCCGACTGCATCGGGAGGTGAATCTGCTTGCCAAGGCAGGGGTATTCCGCGATGACGTCGATGACCTCGTCGGTCATGTCGTGAGGGTGGGGCGAGGTGAAGTAGAGGCGGAAGGGGTGTTCCCTTTCGGCGCCAATGCGCCCAATGCGTCGGAGCAGCTCGGGGAAGCCGATCTCGTCGCTGCGGCGGTCGAGTCCGTAGGAATTCACGTTCTGCCCCAGAAGGGTAATGCAGCGGTAGCCCGCATCGGCAAGCCGGGTCACCTCGTGGAGTATCTCCGTCGAGGGGCGCGATACCTCGCGGCCGCGGGTGTAGGGCACCGCGCAGAAGGTACAGAACTTGTCGCAGCCGTTCTGGATCGGCACGAAAGCTTCGAATGACGACGAGTACGACGGTTCGATGTGCCAGAACCCGCGGGTTTCATCGAGGAGACTGGAATCAGGAATGGCCGCAGGCAGCGGTCGCCGGGCCAGCCGGCCGATGGAAACGGTCTGCACGCGGGGAGCCGGCGTTTCCGGCTCGGCGGCGCCGACGGAGGGT
Organism: Spirochaetaceae bacterium; assembly: GCA_007693485.1. GTDB lineage: Bacteria > Spirochaetota > Spirochaetia > DSM-27196 > PWMO01 > PWMO01. Next base: position 5,067 of record REDM01000215.1, on the reverse strand, counting down.
GCGGGTGGCTGGGGCGGTTCCGGCATCTCACCGGGTTGGGCCAGAGCCGCGGGCGTCACTACACCGTACTGGCGGATCATGTCGGGCAGATGGGGCAGCTCGTTGATAGTGAAGAGAAGGTCAAACCGTTTGAGAAACTTTTCCCGGTCGGCGGGGAGGATGCAGCCGGAGACAAAGGTCAGCAGGTTCTTTCGCAGCTTCCACTCGTTCCACTTGTGGATTTTGGCGTAGACCTTGTCGATCGCTTTCTGGCGCACCGAGCAGGCGACGATGCCCAAGAGGTCTGCTTCTTCTTCGCGGTCGGTGGGGCGGTAACCCATGGCCTCGAGCACCGTGCGAATCCGCTCGGTGTCCGACTGGTTCATCTGGCAGCCGAGCGGCACCAGGCAGTAATTCATCAAAAGTAGACCTCGGCAAACAGGTGTTCGGGTGAGACACCCTGATCTTTCAGGATATCGAACGCTTCGTAGATCATATCGCAGTTGCCACAGAGGTAACAGAGCGTATCCGGATTCACGGGGTGTTCGCGGAGATAATCGGTCACGCGGCCGCGGTAATCGCCCCCGTCTTCGCGGGTAACGCACGCGGTGTAGCGGCTGCGGTCAAAGACGTCCATCTCGTAGCGATCCTCGAGCCGTCGCACCCCGTGCAGGACCCGATAGTCCAGCTGTGGGTATGCGAGGGCAAAACAGTGGAACGGCGAAATTCCGGTTCCCGTGGCGATGAAGAGGAACTTCCCCGCCTGGCGTTGGTCTTCGGGTATGGTGAAGTAACCAAACGGACCGTCGACAAAGAGCCGTTGCCCGGGGTGCAGGGCGCGAAGCCGCGGAGATACGTAGCCTTCTTCTACCTCTTTGACCAGAATTTCCAGGAAATCCTGGACGGGCGACGAATAAATCGAGTACTCCCGCGCATCGATCTGTCCCTCGATGCCCACCGCGAGGTACTGTCCTGGTTCGAAATTGAGGTTTCCGCGACTCATGCGAACGACAAAGGTCTCCCCGCCAACTTCACGGAGTGCCTCTACCTGACGGGTCACGCCATGAGCGTGGGGTGCGGTTGCCTTCATCAGCTCAATATGAAGAACTTGAATCGTTTCGTCAACAATTCGCCGGGCCTCGTATTGTCGTCTGCGGACGGGCTTCCGGCACAACGACGCTTTTCGCGGTTCGCTCGATTGAGTATAGTTAGGGTATGGACCAACCAACTTCTCCCCCGCAGAGCGGGGTCAATCGAAAGCCCGAGTGGCTCCGTATCCACCTGAATACCACCGAAGGGTTTCGCGACGTAAAAAAACTGATTCGCTCCCAGCGCCTGAACACGGTCTGTGAAGAGGCGAAGTGTCCGAATATTCACGAGTGCTGGGGTGACCATCGAACGGCAACCTTCATGATTCTGGGTGACACCTGCACCCGCCGCTGCCGCTTTTGCGCGGTCAAGACCGGGCTTCCCGGTGCCGTGGACTGGGGTGAACCACAGCGGGTTGCCGAGTCCGTGCGGGAGATGCAGCTGCGCCACGTGGTGATCACCATGGTCAACCGGGACGATCTGAAAGACGGCGGGGCCGCGGTGCTGGCCGCCACCGTGCACGCGATTCGCGCCGAGGCGCCAGGCTGTTCGGTAGAACTGCTCTCCTCCGACCTCATGGGCCGCCGCGAGAGCATCGCTGCGGTCTGCGAGAGCAAGCCGGATATCATGAGTCACAATATCGAGACCTCGCGTCGGCTGACGCCGCTGGTGCGTTCGCGTTCGGATTATGATCGATCCCTCGAGTTTCTCCGTACCGCAAAAGAAATCGATCCGGATACCGTCACCAAGTCAAGCATGATGCTCGGTCTGGGCGAGACGCGCGAGGAGATTCTCGAGTCGATGGACGATCTGCTCGCCCACGGTGTAACGGTGATGAATCTGGGACAATACCTCCAGCCCTCGCGTACCCATATCCCGGTGCAGAAGTACTGGCGTCCCGAGGAGTTTGCCGAGCTCAAGGAACGGGCTCTGGAGAAAGGGTTTCACCACTGCGAGGCCGGTCCGCTGGTTCGCTCGTCGTATCGCGCCGGTGACCAGTACGAATCGTACCGGCGCAACGTTCACCCACTGTTTCGCGAGTCGGGAGCATGACGTAATTGCTCACGTTTTTTTCGATCGTAGTGTAACCTTTTGCGAGTTTAGTGGTTATTCATTCAGAAGAGTAGAACAGGCATTCGTGCCTCCATTTGTTTGCTTCTGGGGGTTTCCACCTCCTTTCCTCCGGGAGCGCGTCTTTGGCCCCCTCCACCGCGTCAGGAGGGGGCTTTTTTTGCTTCCGATGGTTCGATGGCTGTTTTCCGCGTTGATGTTCGCGGGGTGAATAGTCTGTCACACCGATCTGGTGGTATAGTATGCCGGTGAGTGACACGATTCGCGAACTCGAAGCGCTGGTCCGGTATCACCAGGATCGGTACTATAACTACGAACCCGAGATCTCTGACGCCGAGTTTGATGCGCTCTGGGACCGGCTGCGGGAGCTCGATCCCGAAAATCCCCTGTTCTCGGTGGTTGGCCCCGACAGCTCCGACCGTTTCCCCAAACGCGAACACCGCATTCCGATGAACAGCCAGGACAAGGCCGCCGACCCGGAGGCCTTCCTCAAATGGGCGGCAAAGATCAACCACCCGTTCTACCTCGCGCAGTACAAGATGGACGGTGCCGGCATTGAGCTGCAGTACGAACAGGGCCGATTCCGGTACGGAGTGACCCGCGGCGACGGGAAGGTCGGTGATGACATCAGCGCCAACGTGGCACGAATGAAGGGGGTTCCCCCGCGCATTTCCGCCGACTTCACCGGCGGTATCCGTGGTGAGGTCCTGATGTCGCGGACCGTTCACCGGAAGCACTACGCCGATAAGGCCAACTGCCGAAACGCCGCTAACGGCGTGATGAAGCGCAAGGACGGCGTGGGTAGTGATCTGCTCGAGGTCCTCTGTTATGACGCCGCGCACGATGAAGATGACCTCTACTTCGCCGATGAGCCGGCAAAGCTCGATTGGCTTGTCAAACAGGGCTTTGCTGTGGTGTCGCATCGCCGCTGCGCAACCGCCGAAGAGGTAGTTGCCGTCCGCGATGAGGTTGCCGCAGCGCGACCCGATCTTGACTACGACATCGACGGTCTGGTGGTGAAGGGCCCCGAGATCGACCCCGACGACATGAAGCGTGCGCGCCCGGAGCGCCAGATTGCCTTCAAGTTTACCCTGGAAGAGGCGATCACCGCACTTCGCGAGGTTGTCTGGAGTATCTCGGGCCATCTCTACACGCCGATCGGGGTGACCGATCCCGTCCGGCTTGCCGGCACCACCGTGAAGCGGGCCAATCTGGTGAATACGCGGGCCATCGCGGAGATGGGTCTGAGAATCGGCTCGCTGGTTCGCATCACCAAACGGGGAGAGATCATCCCCAAGATTGAATCGGTGGTCACAACGCCCGAGGAGGCTGTTGACATTGAGGCTCCCGACGTCTGCGAAACCTGCGGCACCGATCTAATTGACGAGGGAACCCGGCTCTTCTGCCCCAACATGCAGTGTCCCAAGCGCGAGCACTACCGCATTCGCAAGTGGATCGAGGTGCTGGACATCAAGGACTTTGGTCCGGTCCTTGTGCAGAAGCTCTTTGAGTCTGGTCGGGTTCGTTCCATCGCGGACCTCTACACCCTGGCCGAAGACGACATCGTGCAATTTGACCGAATGGGTGAGGGCATCGCTCGGCGTGCCCTGCGCGGTCTGCAATCGGTGAGGGAGATTCCGCTTGCGCGGTTCATTGCAGGGTTCAACATCGAGGGGATCGGCGAGCTGATCGGCGAAAAGGCGATTTCGGCTGGATTTGACAGCCTTGAGGCTATCCGAGACGCTGATCCGTCCGACATGGCCGCGCGGACCGACGGGATCGGAGAGACGACCGCCGCCACGCTGATCGAAGGGGTGCGAACCCTCTACGCAGAGATGACCGCCGTTCTGGCGAACGGGCGGATCACAATCGGCCGTACGATCGCGTCGCGAGAGCTCGCGGGGACCAGCTTCTGCTTCACCGGCGCAATGCAATCGATGAAGCGCGCGGAGGCGGAGGCTCTGGTTCAGGCGCACGGCGGGAGCACCCGGGGAAGCGTGGGCGAGGGGCTCACCTACCTGGTTACCAACGATCCCGAGGGTACCTCGAGCAAGCTGCAGAAGGCGCGGGCGCTTGGGATCCCCATCATCACCGAGGAGCAGTTCCGCGCCATGATTCCGGATGAATCCGTGGGCACCGGCTGATGGACGCCGAGGTGCGTTTGCAGATCACCCCCCGCTGCACTATGATGAATGCAAATGTCGAGCGAACAGTCTGAAGCCATGGCCCCGGCCGGCATCGATGAGAAGGAGTACCGGCTTCGGCGCCAGATTGAAGAGTTCTATCTTCCCCGACAGCTGGTCGACTCTATTCTCGAAATCGGAGGTATTCCGCGCACCTCGGTGGTGAGTACCATGGGCGTTGCCTTCATGGACATCGCGGACTACACCTTCATCTCGAAGTTTCTGAGTCCGCAGGAAAACCAGGACGTGCTGAACGGCCTCTACACCGCCTTTAACTCCGTGCTGAAGCGACACGGCGGCTATCTTAACAAGATCGAGGGCGACAGCCTCATGTTCCACTACGGGGGCGCGATCGATCCCAACATCAGGAACATGACCGAAGAAGAAGCGGTACGCTACATCGCGCGTGAGCTTTTCTACACCTGCATCGAAATGCAGCGGGTCTGTCTTCAGTTCAATCAGGCAAACGATCGTTTCCTCACCGATACGGCGAACCCGGAGACGCGGGAGGTTTTGACGAGGGCCTTCGCAATCATCGCAAACCTTCGTTCCAGCATCGAGCTTTCCTCCTCGTTCAATGCCCTGTTCCAGATTCGAATCCGTATCGGTGCCAACATCGGTGACGTCACTATCGGGAACTTCGGCCCGGACGGGGCGAAGCAGTGGGACATCATCGGGCTGCCGGTTATCGAGGCCAAGCGGATGGAGGCAACGGCCCCGGTTGGAGGACTTCGGATCTCTGAGC
>REDM01000152.1 GCA_007693485.1 Spirochaetaceae bacterium | reverse complement strand
GGCAGAACCGCCTTGCCGTCTTTTGTGCCGTAGTCGCAGCGGATCGCCCCCGAGGTTTCCTGTTTTCCGTAGAAGTTGTCCAGTTGCGACGCAGCGGGAAAAATCCGGTTGCTGTAGACCAGGTAGAAGGTCGAAAAGATGGCTTCAAACTGATTGACGGTAGGGTTTTCGGGATAGTTGAAGTATCGCTGCTGGAGTTTGCTGCGGACCGTTCCCTTGTGCCAGCAATCCTGTATCCACGCCCAGGACTGGTCGTAAAAATCCACAAAATCCTGGTCGTAGAAGTGAATCGAGGGGAAGTCCTTTTTGACCACTGTCGCTCCTTGCACATCGGCGGCAAAACTGGGTTTAATTGTATCACTCCCTGCCGAAACGTCAAAAGAATTTCGTCGATATGCGTCGGGCAATTGGCCGAAAATATACCGTCAATTCCATTTCATGTCAAATTTTGGATGCTCGGCTTCGCTTGACAACGGTCGGGCTGAATGCAATGATGCCCCGTTATGGATACATCTGAGCTCCACGTCACCGCAGAACTGGCTCATATCGAGCTCACCGACGCCGAGACGGCAACACTGGCCGAGGCGGTCGCGCAGATGGTGGATTATTTTGCCCGCATGCAGGAGCTGCCGGTTGACGACCTGCCTCCCACCACGCACGCCCTGCTCACCCGGAACCGGCTGCGTACCGACACCGTTCGCCCTGACAGTAAGGCCGACGAGCTCATCGAAGCTGCCCCCGACGTTGAAGATCGCTTTATTGTGATTCCCAACGTACTCTGATTCACGCGAGAGTTCCCATCCGCGGACTCACCGAAGGATTCAACCAAGTGGAATCGTACTGGAAGACGCTCCTTACTACACCCGAGGCCGCCACCAACTACCGCGACTCAGTGCGCGATCGCGATCACGACCTCGGTGCCTTCCTGGAGTTTGACCCGCAGCGCGGCTGTACAGCCGCGGGTGACATCCTGGCCGAGCGTAACACCGAGACTGCAGGTGATACCAACACCACGGATGACGCCAGAAGCGCTGCTTGGGCCGGCGTTCCCTTCGCGGTCAAGGACAACATCGCCGTGACAGGTTTTCGTCTCACCTGTGGCTCCCGGATGCTCGAGAAGTTCTCGTCGCCTTATACCGCAACCGCCGTCCAGCGGCTCTGCACTCTGGGCGCGATTCCGGTGGGAAAGACCAACCTCGACGAATTTGGCATGGGCTCCTCCACCGACACGTCGGCGCTCGGTGTGACCAGCAACCCGTGGGATCGTTCGCGCGTGGCCGGAGGTTCCAGCGGCGGATCGGCAGTCGCCGTGGCCGCCGGGATGGTGCCCTTTGCCCTCGGATCGGACACCGGCGGCTCGATCCGGCAACCGGCCGCGTTCTGCGGTGTCTACGGCCTCAAGCCCACCTACGGTGCGGTCTCTCGCTACGGGCTGGTCGCCTACGCCTCGTCGCTCGAGTCCATCGCGGTTGCGGCCGCAGACGTAGACACCACCGAGGCAGTGTTTCGCGCGATGCGGGCCGTGGACGAGATGGATCAGAGTACCATCGAATGTCCCGCAGATCTCGCCGATGCCTCCGGCGCTGCCGACACCACGCTTCGCATCGGGGTGCTCGGTGGCGAGTTGGGGCTTGATCCCGCGGTGGCCACCGGGTATCAGGGTGCCGCCGATGCGCTGAAGGCGCTGGGGTTTCCGGTCTCCGCGGTGGAACTGCCCACCATCGAGTACGCGGTTCCCGCCTACTACACCATCGCCGCCGCGGAGGCGAGCGCGAACCTGGCCCGGTATACCGGCATCCGCTACGGACTGCGTCCCGACTACGCGGAGAATCCTGAGGAACTCGTGCGCACCGCGCGGGATCAGGGTTTTGGCCCCGAGGTAAAACTGCGGATTCTGCTTGGCACCTACGTGCTCCGGTCCGGTTTTCAGGACCAGTACTATCTGCGCGCTCAGAAAGTGCGCACCGCCATCCGCAACGACTTCGACCGGCTCTTTGGCGAAATCGATGTGCTGCTGATGCCGGTCTTTCCGACACCGGCCTTTCCGCACGGAGACGCGGGGCTCACCCCCTTCCAACAGAAGATCGCCGACCGGTTCACCACGACCGCCAACCTCGCCGGAATCCCGGCGCTGGCCCTGCCCGCCGGCGTTGAGGCGGGACTGCCCGTGGGAGTCCAGGTGCTGGCCCCCGCCTTTCACGAGCACCGCCTGTTCGCCGTGGCCCGTGCGCTTGCGCAGAGGCTTCCGCGTGCCACGCCGCCCGACTATCCGCCGCTGTGGCGCAAGGCCTCGGAGTAGCCGATGTATCAATCGTTTATCGGACTGGAAATCCACATTCAACTCGCCACCAGCACCAAGGTGTTCTGCGGCTGCCGGGCCGCCTTTGGTGATGAACCCAACACCAACGTCTGCCCGGTCTGCATGGGATACCCCGGGGTCCTCCCAGCGCTCAACGAGCGCGCCATGCACATGGCCTATCTGGTTGCCCGGGCGCTCAACTGCACGCTGACCGAGCGAACCGGCTTCGAGCGAAAGAACTACTTCTACCCCGACCTTCCCAAGAACTACCAGATCAGCCAGTACGCGGCTCCCCTCGGGACCAACGGCTATCTTGATGTTGAGTTTCACCGCAAGAAGAAGCGGGTCCGTATCCACGAGGTGCATCTGGAAGAGGACGCCGGCAAGATGATCCATGCGGGAGACATGTCGCTCCTGGACTACAACCGCGCCGGCACCCCGCTTTTGGAGATCGTGACCGAGCCGGACATGGAGATTGGCGAAGAGGCCGAGACCCTTTTGCAGCAGTTCCGCCGCATGGTGCGCTATCTCGGCGTCTGCGACGGCAACATGGAAGAGGGCTCGATGCGCTGCGACGCCAACGTGTCGGTGAACCTCCGGGGCCAGGGCCTGGGCAACAAGGTCGAGATCAAGAACCTGAACTCGTCGCGCTTTGTGCGCAAGGCGCTCAACCACGAGATCGGGCGCCAGGAAGAGATCCTCGAGCGCGGCGGTACGGTGGTGCAGGAGACGCGCCTCTGGAATGAGAACCGCGATCTCACCGAGTCGATGCGTGTCAAAGAGAGCGCAAACGACTACCGCTACTTCCCCGAGCCCGACCTTCCGCCGTTTACGGCCACACCCGAATTTATCGCCGCCGTCGAGGCCGACCTGGTGGAGCTGCCCGCCGCGCGACGGGAGCGCTTTGTTCGCGAGTACGCGCTCTCGGAGACACAGGCCGACTTTCTCTGCGACGAGAAGCCGCTCGCCGATTACTTCGAGCAGACGGTGGAGCAGGGTGCCGATCCCACCGCAGCCGCAACCTGGCTTTCAACCGACGTGCGCAAGATTCTCAATCGCGAAGGTCTTGCACTGCAGCAGAGTCCCCTCACCGCCGACCGGTTTGCCTCCCTGCTCATGCTGCTCGCCGAGAGTCGCATCCACGGCAAGCTCGCCAAGCAGACGCTGGAAGCGGTCTTCTCCGAGGACAAGGAACCCGAGGTAATCATCGCCGAGAAGGGCTGGGAGCAGATCACCGACAGCTCACAGCTGACCGCGGTTGTCGACGCCGTTCTTGGGGATAACCCCAAGGCGGTGGAGCAGATCGCATCGGGTGACGCTCGGCCCATGGGTTTTCTGGTCGGCCAGATCATGAAACGCACATCCGGGCGCGCCGAGCCGCAGCTGGTCACCTCGATGCTCAAGCAGAAGCTTGCGCTGGACATCGTCCACGTGCTGTCGTTTGGGGGCGCAATCTCGGGCAGCCGTGCGGCTGATGGCCTCATTGTGCCGGGTGATCTTCGCGACCTGCGCGACGTGCTCGCCGGGGAGCTGCCCGATTCGGTTCGGTTTGAAGAGGTCACCCTTGGGCAGTTTCTGAGCGAGGAGATCACGCCCACCGACTGGGCAACCCTGATCGATGCGGTGAATACCCGGCTTCGCGAAGGCAACGCCTCCGGCATTGTGATTGCCCACGGAACCGACACGCTCTCCTACACAGCAAGCCTCCTCTACTGGTTCTTTGCCGATGCCACTATCCCCATTGTGCTCACGGCGGCGGCGGTTCCCTGGGAGCCGGTGTCCGAACGCGCTCAGGGCGACAGCGAAGCGGTTCGCAACCTGAAGGCGGCGGTGACGCGGGCAACCAGCAACGTGCCCGGTGTTCACGTGGTCTACGGTGATCAGGATCTCTCGCCCCTCAACCTCAAGTTCGAGCGCATCGATCCGACCGCCGGCGCCCCCTTTCGCAACTGGAACCAGAGCGCACCGGTCTACCACGGGCGCCCCATTGGCGCTGGGCCGCTGGAGCATACCCGAGTCGAGCTGGCCGACCGCCTCGAGCGCGCGATCGGGTCGGTGTTCATCGTGCGGGTCTATCCGGGTATGCGCGGTGACGCGCTGATCGCCCTGATCAATGCGGGGGTGCGCTACTTCATTCTCGAGCTTTTCGACACCGGAACCGCGTCACTGCGGGAGACACCGTTCTCCCTGAAACACGCCTTCGCGTACGGCGCCGAGCGCGGCGTTGCCTTCTTCTGTACCTCGCAGCAGGAAGGAATTGTTGACTTCTCCGAGTACGTCACCGGCCACGAGTTGTGGAAGGAGGGCGCCATCCCCATGGGTACCCTGACTACGGAGACCGTTTACACCCGCCTCATTGCCACGCTGGCACTCAGTGATTCAACCGAGGACGTGCTCAAGCGAATGGAGGAAGAACTATGAGAGTCCTTGCCCGCGATCTGGCCAGGCACGATAGTGCTACGGTGTCGGCCTCCGGCTGGGTTCACCGGATTCGTGAACTGGGCGCAATCTCTTTTGTGCTGCTGCGCGATCGCTCCGGCATCATGCAGCTGGTTTACGAAGAGAAGGTTCCCTTCACCCTGGAGACCGTGATCACCGTGACCGGTACGGTGGCTGCCAACGAGAAGGCGCCCGGCGGGTTCGAGCTGCGGGTGTCGCAGAGCGAGGTCCTGGCCCCCGCGCAGAGTGACCTGCCGCTTGCGGTTAACCAGGACCTCGACGGCGTGAGCATCGACGCCATCCTGGACAACCGGCTTGTGTCGCTGCGCAATCCCAAGATCCGGCGTGTTTTTTCGGTGCAGTCGGCCATCCTCAAGCACTTCGCCGACTACCTGCGCAGCCAGGACTTCACCGAGATCAAGACCAGCAAGCTCATTGGTACCGGTACCGAGGGTGGCACCGGGCTCTTTTCGGTGGACTACTTTGAGGACAAGGTCTATCTCGCCCAGTCGCCGCAGTTCTACAAGCAGGCGATGGTGGCCTCCGGCATGGAGCGGGTCTTTGAGATCGGCACCGCCTACCGCGCAGAGAAGCACGATACGCCGCGCCATCTCAACGAGTACGTCTCGCTGGACGTCGAAATGGCCTTTATCGAAAGCGAATACGACCTCATGGACCTCGAGATCGAGATTCTCGCCGCGGTGTTTGCCGGTGTGCAGGCCGATTGCGCCGAGGTGCTGGAGCTCCACGGCGCCACCGTCCCCACCCGCGAGCAGCTCGCTGCAACGCCGCGCATCAGTCACGATGAGGCCAAAGAGATCGCCACAAAGCGGCTTGGGCACCGGCTCTTTGAGATCAACCCCGAGGCAGAGCGGGCGCTTTGCGACTGGGCGCTCGAAGAGCACGGCGTGGAAGCGGTATTTGTGACCGCCTTCCCGCGCAAGAAGCGCCCATTCTACACCTACCCTGACGACACCAAGACGCGCAGCTTTGACCTGCTCTTTCGTGGTCTTGAGATCACCACCGGCGGGAAGCGCATCCACCAGCTCGCCATGCTGCTTGAGACCCTGCCCAAGTTTGGTCTCACCGAAGAGGGCATGGCGGACTACCTGCAGATCTTTCGATACGGCGCCCCGCCACACGGAGGGTTTGCGATCGGGCTCGAGCGCCTCACGCAGAAGATCCTCGGTCTGCAGAACGTGAAAGAAGCGTCGCTCTTCCCGCGCGACCGCCGCCGCGTCCGACCGTGACCCCCGAAGAGCGAACCCGCCGCCTCGGGGAGGGGCCCGTCAAGCCGGTGCTTGCCGCGCTCGCCCTTCCCTCCATCGTGGCCATGCTCTCCAACGCCCTCTACAACCTGATCGACGCCGCCTTCATCGGGCGCATTGGAACCGAGGCGATCGGTGCGGTGGCGGTGGTCTTTCCGTTCACCGAGGTGATCGTTGGGGTGGGGTTGATGTTTGGTCTCGGGGGCGCTTCCTACATCTCGCGCTCTCTCGGCGCGGGGAATCGCGAAGAAGCAAACCGTACCGCAACCACCGCGCTCTTCACCGCGGTTGGCGCCGGCATCGTCATCAGCATCATCGGGTTGATCTATCTGCGGCCGCTGCTTCGGCTCTTTGGCGCCACCGATACCATCATGCCCTACGCGGAGAACTACGCGCGCGTGCTGGTGCTCGGGGCCCCCATCATTGTCGCGCGGATGACGCTCAACAACATCGTCCGGGCCGAGGGGAACGCCCGCCTCTCGATGATTTCGATGATGACCGGTGCGGTGCTCAACGTCATTCTGGACCCGATCTTCATCTTTGTGTTTGGATGGGGAATCCAGGGTGCCGCGATTGCCACGGTAGTGTCGCAGATTGTTGCCGAGGGGATTCTGCTCTACTACGTCTTTCGACGGCGCAGTTACCTGCGGATACATCCGCGCTACTTCAGTCTGCAGTTCCGGCTCCACTGGGAGATTCTCAAGATCGGAATGCCGACCTTCGTGCGGCAGTTTTTCACCAGCTTCGCGGTGGGGCTGCTCAACAACATGGCGGGTCTCTACGGCGATGCAGCGGTTGCTTCGGTTGGGCTCTCGTTTCGCATCCTGTTCCTGGGCATGTTCCCGGTCTTTGGCTTTGCCCAGGGCTTCCAGCCGATGGCCGGCTACAACTACGGCGCACGTCGGTACGACCGCCTCTTTGAGGTGATCAAGGTCGGGTTGCGCTGGGCTACCATTTTCTCGGTTCTGTTCTTTGTGGCGATTCAGCTCGGCGCGCCGTGGCTGGTGCGCATCTTCACCAACGACCCGGAGGTGATCCGGATCGCCACCCGCAACGTGCGCGCCTTCCACGCCCTGTTTCCCTTCTTTGGCGCAGCGGTGCTCTTCAACATTCTGTTTCAGGCCCTTGGTCGCGGAATCCCCGCGGCAATCCTCGCAATGGCGCGCCAGGGGATCTTCCTGGTGCCCGCGGTGATCATCCTCCCGCGGATCTTTGGCCTCGACGGCGTGCTTTTTTCCCAGGCCTTTGCTGATTTCTTCACCCTGATCACCACGGCCTTCTTCGCGGCAGCAGTCTTGCGGAAACTGCGCCAGGAGGCGACGGACTCCATCGGGAGCTGACGGGTTTGGACTGATGGAGAGGCAAAATGACCCGTGTTCAATACTTGAATGAACGTGGTAGGTTTGACGTGAAGCGATGACTGAGACGCAAAGGATACTGATTCAGGTTCGCGAGCTCCTCCAATCATTCGAAACCTCGGTGGAATCCGTGAGTGTCAGGGAGAAGGTTACCGCTCTTGTACCCGCATTCGATGCGATTCGAGAGCTTGGGAAGAGCTTGATTCCAAACGGATTGAGTTTGTCCGCGCGCGACCGGTTATTGGCGTACTTTCTTTTGTATCCACGCTGTGTGTTGCGAGAGAAAGAACTTGCGATCGTGGCCGGAATAAGCGAGTGGGCGAGACGCGTACGCGAATTGAGGGTTCAACACGGTTGGCGAATCGTAACCGGCGTTACGGTCGGACAGATGATCGCCGTGGGCGACTTGGAAGATCTCGGCATAGGGGACGCAAGTCTTAGTGTGAATGACTATATGCTGGCGGACAACAATCAGGATCGTGATGCAGCCTATCGCTGGAACATTGCCAACGAGATCAGACGCGGATCCCAGGGAGGGCAAGACAAGATTCTGAAATACCTCCGCGCGAACCTCGGGAAGCCGGTAAGTGGTGAAGAGTTGAGTTATGTCGCGCAGAGTAGCGAGTGGGCGCGGCGTGTCCGAGAGTTGCGAACCGAACAGGGTTGGCCCATCAGCACCAAGATGTCGGGGAATCCGTCACTGCCGGTTGGTGTGTATGTTCTAGAGCGTGACCGGCAGGCGCCGTCTCACGATCGAAGAATTCCAGACGGTGTGCGAAGGCAGGTGCTGCAACGAGATGGATACGCATGTCGGAATTGTGGTTGGTCACACGATATGTGGAACGCTTCAGATCCACGGTTTCTCGAACTTCATCATGTGATACATCATGCCCACGGAGGTCTCAACGAGAGCGACAATCTCGTTACCTATTGCAATGTGTGTCATGATGAGCTTCACAAGCGCGAGAAATCAGGTTAACATATGTGTAGTTTAAGAGGGGTGGTAAGGATCGAATGATGCGGCTCATTGATCTGTTCTGCGGAGCGGGAGGATTGTCGGTAGGATTCCACTGGCTGTCGGATGGGGCTTTCGAGCCGGTCTGGGCGAACGATTTCAACGAGCATGCCGTCGCGAGTTATAACGCGAATTTCGGGGCGTTCTGCGTCCATGGCGATTTGGTTGACATCTTGCAAGATGAGAATTCCGTCATCCCTCAGGCCGATATCGTCATTGGGGGCCCCCCATGCCAAGGTTTTAGTCTGCTCAACAAGAGTCGAGCCGATGATCCTCGCAAGAAGCTTTGGATTCCCTTCATGGATGTGGTAGACCGCAGTGGCGCCGAGTTCTTCGTGATGGAGAATGTTCCCCAGTTACTCGGATCGCTTGAGCACGACGAAATACAGTGTTGGGCATCCGATCGGGGGTTTCAGACGTGGTCGGGGACTTTGCTTGCTGCAGACTACGGCGTTCCCCAGACGCGCAAGAGGGCGTTCGTTGTTGGCGCGAAGAAGGCTGACCCGTCCCGCTTTTTCCCTCCTCTGCGGAGCCATTATGATCCGCGCCTGTCTCCGAATCAGTTCGCGTTCTTTTCCGGTTCGTACGCCATGGATGCCAAACCATGGATGACGGTCAGGTCAGCGATTGGAGATCTGCCACCCCCGCAAGGAACCGAGATTCGGTTGGAACCGCCTCCACTTAACTTGCATTTTGGTCGGAACCCGACTCCGAAAAGCGAGGCGCGGTACCGCGCGATTCCAGATGAAGGTATGAACCGCTTTGACCTGCAGAGGGTTGCGCCGGAACTGACCCCTGATTGCTGGATAAACAAATCCTCGGGGGGCACCGACTTGTTCGGACGCCTCTGGTGGGATCGTCCCGCATTTACGATTCGCACGGAGTTCTTCAAGCCGGAGAAGGGAAGGTATTTGCATCCGCGGCAACACCGGCCGATCACTCATCGCGAGGCTGCAAGGTTCCAGACTTTTCCGGATGGATTCATATTTGAAGGAACCAAAATCGAGATCGCTCGACAAATTGGTAACGCCGTACCGCCCCTACTTGCAAAGGCCGTAGCGGATAGGGTGTATGATATGTGGTTGGAAGGTCAGGGGTATTCTCACCATGGACGTGTTTCCGAACTGCAAGAGGCGCGAGATTATGTCTCGAGTGAAGAACCGGAATACGTTGCCGGAGGTGCTGGTTAGGTCACTTCTTCATCGCTTGGGTTACCGGTTCCGTCTTCACGATCGCCGTCTTCCGGGTACCCCTGATATCGTTCTTCCACGGCACCGAGTCGCCATCTTCGTGAACGGCTGTTTCTGGCATGGTCACGATTGCCCGCGGGGAAAACTCCCTGCGACCAATACGCAGTTCTGGGCGAAAAAAATCTCTACAAACACAGAACGCGACAGTGCGAGCTATGACGCGCTCCTGAAAACCGGATGGAGCCCACTCGTCGTCTGGGCATGCCAAACAACGTCCATTGCGAAATTGACGGGGCTTGGACATCGGCTTTCACAAGAAATCACTGCGCTCTCAGCAGCTCCTCCACCGCCGCGCAGGCCGGCTCCAGGGCCAGA